>CAZOWX010000007.1:20880-64212 GCA_964583795.1 uncultured Pseudomonadales bacterium
ATTTTTCGCACAAAAAAGTCCACACCATCACTATCGACAACCACATAACCCAGATTCTTTACCGCCCCGGGAAGCAACTGCGTACGATCTCCAACACCAACCCGAATCAAAAACTCACGCATGATTCCACCATGACAGACGATCATCACATTTTTCCCTGGGTATGCTAACGCTGTCTCTCGCAAAAACACCTGCATGCGCGAAAACAACTCATCATTACTTTCCACTTCACCGCCAAGTCTCATCGCCAATTGTTGCTCCTGTGTCAGGTGCTTAATTTTTTCACGTAAATTGTCCGCCATCACATTGTATTCATCATAATTCATCCCCTCAAAAGCTCCAAAAAAACGTTCACGCAACACTTCTTGTGTTTCAATCGCAATTTGATGCTCTAAAGCTAAGATCTCCGCGGTTTCCTTCGCTCGCAATAAATCGGAAGAAAAAACAGCTGAAAAAGAAATATGTCTCAAATCATTTGCTCGCTTTTTTGCCTGTTTTTTCCCATTTGTGGTTAATTTAACGTCAGTATGTCCGGCAAGATTCCGAGTTACATTTGATTCACTCTCACCATGCCGCACAATGTAGAAGCGACAGTACTTATTATCATCATTTTTGGTTGTTTGATTAACATTTTTTGTCATAATTTCTCTAACAAAATCAAAGTATAGTTGTTGAGTAGTTGTGCCTGCCTGCCGGCGAGGCAGGTTATTGGGTTGTTGCAACAAAGAAGTTCTAATCTCAACAACTTAACCACACACTGCGTCCGCCGTAGCCTTGGGCGAAGGAGGAACTACTCAACAACCGTGTATTTCTTGGCTCTATCCTTCACAGGGAAACTAATCCTTGTCGCAAAACTTTAAAGTCTCCACCAGAGCAGTCAGCTACTGTCGATGGCGGCTGGTGTCCACACTCACCATCAAGAACAATATCAACTTTTTTCAGCAATTCTGGGTTAAGTTGTTCTCTTTCTGTAGGACTTGGCTCCCCAGCAAAGTTGGCACTCCCAGTTACTAATCCGCAACTGAGTTGCGCAATTAATTGTTGAGTAACAGTAAAGTCTGGAAATCGCAACCCAACAGTTCCATTTTCTCCTGCAATTGCTCTAGGCACTGAGCTTTTTGCTTTTACTATAATAGTAAGTGCTCCAGGCCAATGTTTTTCAGCTAGACTCAAAGCTTGGACAGTTAACTCGCCATATTCTTGTGCCATCTTTAGAGAATTGACCAAAATTGCCGTTGGTTTGCTCGCTTCACGCTGCTTTATTTGATAAAACTTGGTAATCGCTTGATCGCTCTTTGCACTGCATCCCATTCCCCAGACTGTATCGGTGGGAAAGATAGCAATGCCACCGGTGCGAAGGATTTTGGAGACTTGGTTGAGGTCTGAGGTGAACATAGTTTCAAAGCTTGATTATTTTGAGTTATCTTACGGTATTTGACTTTAGGTCCTGATCCGCCCAGGGCAGACGGGATGACAAACATTGCTTAAGATAATGAAAGCAGTGCTCGATGAACAGCTTTAACACTGAGCATCATACACTTCTCTCTAGCTGGAGTAATGTCATCAAGTCCTAACAGTTCCAGCAAAGTATCTTGTCCGATCGCTTTCACTTCTGCCACTGTCATTCCTTTCACATGTTCTGATAACAAACTCATCGACGCAATACTCATGGCACATCCTTGACCAACCCATTTGATATCAGCAATTTTCTGTTTTGATTGATCAAGTACAATGCTTACTCGCAGCTCATCACCACACCCAACATTCGCCTCATCGCAAGAGAGCGTTTTGATTTCATTATCAAACGATCCTTGATTTCGAGGATGTTTGAAGTGATCGAGAATGATTTCTTGGTATAAGTCCATTTTGTGTAGTTGAGTTGTTAAGTTGTTTGGTTTTGGTCGTTCGTCACAACAACTCAACCACGAACAACACAACAACTTCCTTCTATCTTCCAAATACTTCCTTCACTTTCTTCAGCGCTTTTACCAGCACATCAATGTCATCCTTGGTATTATAAACTTGAAAACTAATTCGAGTGGTTCCTGGCCAATCAAATCGAGTGTGCAGTGGCATAGTACAGTGATGACCGCTTCTGACAGCAACTCCTTCACTATCGAGGATCTGGGCAATGTCGTGAGGATGGACGCCTTCATAAAGAAAGGCGACAGAGCCGATGCGGTCTAAAACAGTTGTTAAGTTGTTAGGTTGTTGAGTTGTTGATGGTAGTGGTCCTACAATCTTTATCTGAGAAAATTCCTGTAACTTGGCAATCGTATACTTCACTAGTTCTTGATCGTTCTTTTCAACACTGTCCATTCCCAGTTTTGATAGATAATTGCATGCTGCTGCTAAACCAACAGCAGAAGCAACATCAGGCGTACCAGCGGTAAACCGCTCTTGCGGTGATTCATGAAAGTTGGTGCGATCTTCATAGACACTTTCGATCATTCCGCCACCAAATAACCATGGTTTCATTGCATGCTCGTCAAACAGTTTTTTTCTGACCAGTAACCCTCCCACTCCCATCGGCCCCAGCATTTTATGCCCACTGAAAGAGATGAAATCAACATTGAGCTTGTGAAAGTCGATAGGCATGTGAGGAGCAGCTTGAGCACCATCGACTAAAATAAGTGGTTGAGTTGTTGGGTCGTTGGGTTGTTGTGATCGGATAATCTGTACCAGTTTTTCAATTGGGTTCACTGTTCCTAAGGTGTTGGAGACGTACGTAAGTGCAACTAATTTCAATGTATCTTTCAACTTATCACTTTCAGTCTCCAACTTCGATAAGTCCAATCTGCCGTTTACGTCCACTTTAACGAACTGCAAGTGCGCACCAGTGCGTTCACACACTTCTTGCCAGGGAACAATGTTGCTGTGATGCTCCATTTGGGTGGTCAAGACAACATCACCTTTTTTCAGATGATCCAGTCCCCACCCATACGCCACCGCATTAATCGCTTCAGTCGTGTTGCGAACCAACACTAACTCTTCATCATCTGCACCAAAAAAGTTGGCAATAACTTTCCGACTATCCTCGAAGACTTGGGTACTCTCTTCTGAGAGTTGATGAACTCCTCGATGAACATTGGCGTTGTGGTTTTCGTAGTAGTTCACAATTGCTTCAATGACCTGCCTTGGTTTTTGCGAAGTGGCCCCATTATCGAGATACACCAGTGGCTTGCCATGAATTTGCTTTGACAAAATGGGGAAATCAGAGCGAAGTGTTTGAGGATTAAACATAACAGTATTTTATCAGAGTTGACGCAGATATCCTTTATGAAGATGTCGGATACAAGTGTCTGGTAATAATTACCGCCATTGAGGAAATTTGCAGTAGCGTTGCTCCGAGAAAAATATTGATGGTCGAGTCCTCTAAGTGAAAATGAAACGGCGAAAAGCCCTGCAACAACACCACCAGAAACAAAGCAAACGTTTCAACAGCTAAAAACCGAAAGACCAGTGTCGCAATAGCTTTTTTTAACTCACGGTCAATCTTGCGCTGCTCCATCTCTGCTTCGAAACGTTTATCCTGTTGTGAAAGCTCTTGCTCTTCTTTGCGCTTTTTCAAATCTTCATCGACCGGAACTTTGCGAATAAGGTCATAAGGGAGCGTCGCTACTGGAGCACTAGGAGTAGAACTCATCGAAAATAAGTGACCAGTCATCGCTTGTTCGAATCGCTTGAGCGTTTCTTTCTCAGTTTGCACTGGTGTTGCTTCATCACTCTTTCCAACCATGCTACTCCTCGATGCTAATCAATCCTAAATGTTTTAATCGATAGGTCATCGACACTTCAGAAACCTGAAATTTGCGCGCCGCATCTTTGGGATCTTTGCTCTCGGGCCACAGCTTTTCTACTTCCTCGCTTGGCATCAGCAAGCACGCTGCAAAGTAGTTGGCTTCTCGCTCTTGAGTGCTGTCTTCACCATCACGATAAAATGCCTCTCCAGCGCTAAAACTATCAACAAACTGTTTACCAGAGTGCAGTAAGAAGTGGCCCAACTCGTGGGCAATGGTAAATCGTTGCCGTGTTAAAGAATCTTCATTGTTGATATAGATGGCCCATTTCCCCTGGTGTTTGGCCAAAATACCACTCGGTGTTGCTCCCACCATCTTTTCCATATCAGTCACAAATACTTCCAACTCATACGAAGCGGCGGCTTTGACGACTTCCACAGGAATTTGAGTACCAGATTTTTTGAATACTTGTGAAGCAAGTTTGGCAATTTGATCGTACTGCATAATTCAAACCTTTAGAGTATTATAGCAAACTCACTCGTTTTTATCGGATCGCTCACTTTTTTTGCTACAATCACAATTATGAAACGCTTATTGTTCATAGGTATATGCATTGGAGTGTTCTTTGTCGGTTTTAGCACTACAATTTTTATACTTTCCAAATCGCGTTCCCAGACATTAGGAGATCCTTTGTCATCTGCTTCCCCGGCCTTCACCCCATCACCCATCGAGTTTGAGCTCAATCCGCCAAAACAATCTCTCACCGGAAAAGTCATTGAGCTTCAAGGGGAAGTGAGGAAAAAAGCTCGGGGAGAATCCGATTTTCAACCAATCTCTTCTGGATCGGCAATTTTTGAGGATGAGTCATTGATTGCCAGTAGTGAAAGTTCTTTCTCGCTGCAGTTTGCTCAACATGACTTCATCAACGGTAGTTACAATGCCATCATTGCTTTTCCCAATACCAACCCCAAGAATTTTTTACTCAAAATTGATCGCGGCACAGTTGAACTCAATACCGATGAAGCAATAGCTACGATATCAGCACGAAGTTTGCATGCGCTGTTTTCACTTTCATATGGTAAAGCACAGCTTAATGTCGATCCTGATGAAAAAACAATCGAGTTTGATGTGAGAGAAGGACTGGGAACAATTGGCTACATTGATAAAGACAACAATACTCAAGTCGCAACGTTCTCGGGAGAGGTGGTGGTGTATGACGATGGGAAGAGAGAAGTAAAGTAGGTTGTTAAGTGGTTGTGTTGTTGGGTTGTTTGAAATTAGTTGTCAGCCTTCCCTCCTTCGCTCCTACCACGTCATAACTGCAAGAAACACAGTGAAGCTACGGAAAGGCTTGGCAGTAGTCAGTCGTCAGTATTAAGAGCAGAAATACAAATGTGACAACAAAAAACACATGTCAGTCAGAATTGCTCATCAAGCAAGTACGGTTCGTCATCCTGAATTTATTTCAGGATCTGTAGTCTAGATTCTAATTTTATATATCATTCATAAAAGTCAAGCATAAGCAATTTAACAGCAAAAAAGATAACCTGTTACCAGATCCTGAAATAAGTGTGGATCTTGTGAATTCTGGCTCCTCATCCCGCAATGCGGGACCAGAATTTCACGATCTGACTGAACTGATTTTGAAAGTGTATCAGTTCAGTCAAGGATGACGACTTTTTATTTTTTTTGCTTTCAATATATGTCTACTAATAAACAGAATGGATCCCGGCCTCCGCCGGGATGACAACGCACGGAAATAACACCCCAACCATCTGCCTCGCCGGCATGCAAGCCCAACAACGTGCTATTTACATGAACCTCATCCCAAAGTCCTCTCTATTTCATGTACTGCGCAACTCCATCCAACGCCCCTTCCTCCTCATATCCAATCGCCCAAAAAGCAACGCCTCCCAACTCATACTTTTTTGCTAGTTCAAACTTTTTGTTGAGTGACTGTTCATCCTCATAATAAATCTGTTGAATCGCACTATCTTCGTTCGGCGGCAAGATCAAGTATGGTGAAAAGGTGAACTCCTCACGACCAACAATACACAACGCTTGGGCAGATTCACTACTTTCGGGGACTTCGTCAGTTTTTTTCTCTTTGTTACGACAACGCTCTAATTCTTCAGCTACTCTGGTGAGTGTGGCTGTTTTTCCTGTTCCTGGAATCACTGGACTACCAGGATCATAGGACAATGTTTCCCACTCATAGCCATACAGTGGAATTCCTAACATCAATTTTTCTGGTGGGATGCTATGTACCGCTAACTCAACACTCTCGGGAACACCGTACTCGATCACCTCACCAGCCCCACCCATAGGTGCCACAGCACCAGCCAGATACGATCCCACATAACGATAGTCATAAGCCATCAACACGACAAAATCAGCAATTTCCCCCACCTCGACGGGATCCAATAACTCTTCAGAAATAAGCGACCGCACCGTCAGCTCAACCGTGAGTGTTCCCAGCTTTTTTTGCTGCAACTCCCCTTTCACAGTGCGCAAAAAGATGGTCATGCTTTGTCGAGCTTCTGGTGATGCTTCTTGGAATGTTTCGATATCCAAGTTCAGATCGGTGAAATGCTGCTCTTTCATTACTGGTTCCACAACTGAAACAAGATTCTTAGCACTTGCCGTAGCATCGCTCAACAACTCATCGATCACCGCTACTTTTGTTTGATGAATTAAAAGCGATCGCTTTGTACTCGGAAAGGTATCAGCGATACTTGAAAAAGTTCCATTATCCAACTGGTACCAACCTGGTTCTGACTCAGTTTCAGTGGAGTTGCGAATGATTGATCCATCCCCAGACAACTCCAAACCAAAGTAGGTGATTTGAGTTAATGCTTTCAGTGAGACTTGATTGGCCTTTTTTAAAAGCCAGTAGGGCAAAAATCCGACCACTTCCTTTTGAGGTTTTAACTCAGGGAACAATGAAAAAACCTTAGCTGCACCATCTTGAGAATTGCTCCATTCCAAGACCAAAGCCAAAACTGTACCGAGCACAAACATGGCTAATACGATAAAAAACCGCCTCATGCATGCATTGTAACGCAACTATCAAGTTATGAGTTGTCATCAAAATGAAAATCCAGTAAAGTAAAGGGAGTACAAATTTTTACTTTTTTTCACCTATGAAACAACGCTCTCGCTTTAAAGCATTTAACCATGCCATGATGCTTCAATTTAGTTTGGGACTCTTTATTTTTGTTGGGATACTGAGCGCTTCATTTTTAATGAATGGAAATCAAGATAATCGCAGTGAAGCAATGTCTTCTTCTGGGGTGGTACAATTGCGTCCAATTCTCTCAAGTGGCCGACAGTATTTCACAGTTCAGGAGTTAAATAACTTAAGTTTTCAGTTAAACACAAATAATACCAAGGTCACTAGTTTAAACTTGACCTTTGGAGTACAAAGCTCAGTATTAAATACACTCTCTGCGAATCAAGTCACGTTATTTGCAAATGACCGATGGGTCGTCGTTGGAAAAACAGTCACTCCAGTTTCAGGGGGATACGTTGTTCGCTTAGCACTGAAAGCCAAAAATACCTCAGTAAGTACCAGTAGCTACACCCCACTTTTTCAGTTAGCACTCACACCAGTAAAAGCAGGCTCCATTACAGTAGCGTTTGATAAATCACGTTCAGTGGCACTGGACACCAATAACAGAGACGTCCTGAAATCAATGGATCCGTTTTCTTTTTCCGTCCAACGTAGCTCTACTCCCATTGGGTACCCAACTACACAAGTAACACCTCGACCAACTGCGGTGCCACTCAATGTTCAGGACGATGGGCGTCGTCAGTTTGACTATCAACCTGAGCCAACTGGAATAATAATCCCGTTTTAACCTGGGAATATTCGAGCGTCTTTCAGTCGTGAAAAAACGAGACTAAATGTGCATGAAACCGTCGCAAATGGCTTCTTGAGCAGCTTTTTTGGATAACCCTCTGCTTTGAAGATAAAACAAATGTTCTTGAGGGATATTACTAATAGTGGCAGCATGAGAACACTTCACATCATCAGCCAAAATTTCGAGTTCCGGCACAGCTTCTGCTTTTGCTTCATCTGAGAGTAGTAAAATCCGCTCTTCCAAAAATGAGTTGGTATCACCACAACCTGGCTCGATAACAATTCTTCCCAAGAATCGAATTTTACTCTTGTCTCTCGCCACCCCTTTTAAAACAGTATTGGCTGTCGTATGAGGCACTTTGTGCACAATCAGCAACTCAATATCAATCACTTCTTCGTTTTTAGTTGAAAAAATACCGTGAATTTCGGCATGAGCACCCTCTTTTGTAATCTCGACGAGGTATTTACCTGACTTATCAAGAATTATGGGTTTATTGTCGGTGCTTGAGACGGTAAAAGTTGGCATGGAAGTCTATAGACTATAGTCTTTAGTCTATAGGATTTTTCGTTTTTTTAATTAAACTCTTTAGCATTTTCTGTATTTCTGTTAATAATAAGATAACGTCTTTTAAATTTGTTTCATTTAAATAATTGAGATCAACTGATAACAGTAACTGAGTTTCCAACTCAGCAGATGAACCAAAGGAATGATAAAGAAACTGAACAAACTCCTTTGAGGTCTGTCGTTGAAAACCCTCCGCAATATTCGAAGGGATAGAAATAGCTGCACGTCTTATCTGATCTGTTAAGGAATAATTTTCTCTCTTTGGAAAATTTTCTGTCAATAAATATACCTGTTTTACCAATAACATGGACTTTTGCCAAACAATCAGCTCTTTGTAATTTGAGATACTCATAGTTTTTGAGTTTTTTGTAATTACTAAAGTCTATAGACTATAGTCTAAAGACTAACCAATTGATCCTTCCATCTCATGATCGATCAATCGATTCATCTCTACGGCGTATTCAAGCGGCAACTTTTTCACCAAATCATCAATAAATCCATTCACGATCATCTTTCGACTTTCTTCTTCTTTCATGCCTCGGCTCATCAAATAAAAAAGCTGTTCATCGCCAATTCTGGATACCGTTGCTTCATGCTGCACTTCAATGTTGGAGTTAAAAATTTTGTCCAGAGGATAGGTGTCAGAACGTGATAGGGGATCAAGCAAGAGCGCATCACAAATCACTGTATTTTTGGAACCATAAGCGTTTGGACCGACGTTGACCGTACCGCGATAACTGGTTCTCCCTCCACCTTTGCTAATCGATTTGGAAATAATCGTTGAACTCGTATACGGAGCTAAATGAATCGCTTTCGATCCCGTATCTTGGTGCTGACCGCTGCTAGCCATCGCCATCGACAACGTTTCCCCAGTAGCTCCTTTTCCGGCTAGGATAAACCCCGGATACTTCATCGTCAATTTTGAACCCATATTGAAGTCCGTCCAGATCATCTGCGCCTCTTCATCAACCCAAGCACGTTTGGTGACCAAGTTGTAGACATTTTTGTACCAGTTTTGCACTGTGGTGTACTGACAACGAGCACCTTTTTTGACATAGATTTCAACGACCGCACTGTGCAGTGAACCAGAGGAAAAGTTCGGCGCGGTGCACCCTTCGATGTAGTGTACCTTTGCACCTTCATCAACGATAATCAGCGTTCGCTCGAACTGACCAGCATTGGGTGCATTGATTCGAAAATAGGTCTGCAGCGGCATCTTCACTTCTACACCTTTTGGAATGTACACAAACGATCCACCAGACCACACAGCGGTATTGAGCGCGGAAAATTTATTATCACCACTGGGGATAACTTTACCAAAATACTCTTTTACCAATTCAGGATATTTTTGCAGTCCCTCGTCCATCGATAAAAATACCACACCATCTTTCGCCCAAACGTTTTTGAGCGAACCATAGACGACTTCACTGTCATATTGGGCCTTTACACCGGCTAAAACTGTTCTCTCAGCCTCTGGGATTCCGAGTTTTTCAAACGTTTCTTTGACTTCAGCGGGAACGTCTTTCCACGATTTTTTTTGACCATCTTGAGCACTCATGTAGTAGTGAATTTTATCGTAATCAATAGCACTCAGATCTCCTCCCCAAGTCGGAGTTGGCTTGGCCGTGAACTGTTCATACGCGCTTAAACGAAGTTTTAGCATCCAATCTGGCTCTTTTTTGATTGCGCTGATTTCTTTGACAACATGCTCATTGATGCCTGGTTTGAGAATGTGTGTATAGCCACTTGTCGGGTACGAAAAACCAGCAGAGTAGGTGTCTGTTGTTGCATCGAAGTTGGTGGTTTTCTTGGTAGCAAAGCGAGACATGGATAAGTGTAACTAGTTTCTCGTTTATAGTTTATAGAGCTACTTTATATTTTTTCTAGCGTGTCCTTTTGTTTCAGACTTAAAATTAACTTGCGTATCATCTTAGAAATTATTGTGAGCTTTTCGATTAATTCTTGATGAACATCAGTACTGATCATACTCAGTTTATTAGCCAATAAAAGTTGCGTTTCTACTTCCGCACATGATCCAAAAGCGAAAAATAAAAATTTTACAAACTCAGCTTTCGTTTGTCGCTGTGCCCCCTCAGCAATATTTGAAGGGATCGAGACTGCTGCTCGCTTCAGTTGAGAAACTAGACCAAATCTTTCATCAGTAGGAAATGTTTCAGCTACTTTATACAGTTCCAAAACAAAATCTATCGAAAGTGAGTATACCTTTAATTCTTTGTAAGAGTTCATCGTAAGATTCTATAAACCATAAACTACTAAACTATAAACTGATTGTACCCTTCGCTCTCCAACTCAGTCGCAAACTCCCGTCCCCCTGACTTCACGATCTTGCCTTTTACCATCACGTGCACAAAGTCAGGTTCGAGGTACTTTAGAATCCGCTGATAATGAGTAATCACCATAATGCCGGTGTTATATTTTTGAACAATTTTCTTGACCCCAGCGCTCACTGCTTTGATAGCGTCAACATCGAGACCTGAGTCAGTTTCATCGAGAATTGCATACTTTGGCTCTAATACTGCCATTTGTAAAATTTCCACTCGTTTTTTCTCTCCACCACTAAACCCTTCATTGAGTCCGCGCTTGAGCAACTCTTTTTTGACTTGTAGTTCATCCGCCAGTTCATCTAAGTATTTGCGAAATGCAAGCACACTTTTAAATTTCTTTTCGCTCTGACCAGCAAATCGCGCTTCATACGCTAGTCTTAAAAAATGGTTTACTTTGACACCAACAACCTCAACAGGATACTGAAATGCCAAAAAAAGGCCTGCATTTGCTCTCTCGTCAGGGGCTTTTTCTAAAATGTCACTTTTATCAAGCAACACTTTCCCTTTGGTCACGGAGTAAAATGGATGACCGGCTAAAGAATACGCTAAGGTCGATTTTCCAGAACCATTTGGGCCCATAATGGCGTGAATCTCCCCAGGTTTTACCTTGAGGTCTACCCCTTTTAAAATCTGTTTATCGTCAACATTAACGTGAAGATTGGAAATCGTGAGCATGAATACCCCTAAGCAAACATAGTAAACATTATTTTAGCATGGGTTAAACAGAACAATTCAGGAAATAAACTATAATTATTCTGACTGACTAGAACGCTTATCTATTTTGATTAACAATTTCTCAGCCTGAGGGAGCGCACGTCCTTCAACAAAATCATCATGCCCACTGTCAGAGAATAATTGATTAATTTCTCTGATTCGCATAACATCGGTTCTTACTATATCAATCAATCGAGCGACCGACATATATTGAGGCCACCCATCTTCTCCCTTAGTTTCAACAACTCCTTTTTCTAAATCAGCAGTCTCAATCGTTGAACCTTTTTCCTGCAACCAAGAATTAAACATCAAGATCAACTTGAGCACATTAGTGTTTAAGAAATCTAATTCAGCTATTAAAAAGTTAACATGTTCTCGATCAATTCTCTTATGGAGTGACTTTAGTGTTAAAAGCTTTGGGAAATCACTTTCTTCTTTAGCACCTACAATTTCTGCCAACTCATAGGTGACTCCAATTTCCTCATCAAGAGGGATTACAACAACAGCATTACCAGCATCTCCCAATTTTGGTGAATATGAAATATGTACACTTGCACCCTTAGTTTCTACTTTTTTTAATTTAAAAAAGATTAAACTGGCATACCTCTCACCCGAACTTCCCGGTGCCACCGTGTTGCCTCTTATCTCATAATCTTCATCCTCAAGTAGGAATCGTACGATATTCCCGTCAGCGTCTGTTACCCATATCTGTGGCTTGAGGGGCTCAAAGTGAACCTCATTATGAATAGTAAATGAGTGATCATTATCCCCATTTATCTCATCTGCGGTCATACCAACCACACTAACTCTTCGTGTTGAAACATCCTCTAGGTAAGCACTTTGTATTTGATCAAGTATTCCTAATACATAAGCTGCCTCAGCAGTATTCAGACCCAATATTTTTTCATTAGTTAGTTCTTCAGCTAAGACCATATTTCTCCTATTTGTTGCATTTCTGGTACAGATGAATAGCAGTAATTTTTAGTTTAAACACTTCTTAAACCTATGCGACGAGTTTATCTCGGATAGTGTTCAAATACAAACGCTGCTTCTTGTCGAATATTATCAAGGGTGTTGAGATCGCTCAGTTCATCGCGAGTGAACCACTCAATTCCTAGTGTTTCTGTTTCATTGTGGCGTATCTCTACCCCTTTGGTTGGATAAACTAAGTAGGCAAAACCTAAATGTTGTTCACACCCACGTTTGCGCCACCCCAAAGGAACATCTTCACTTTTTCCCATTCCCTGCCGCAACCAATAATTTTCTTTACATACCCAATGCAGGTTCGAGACAAAGGGACATGGCAAAAACTGCACATCCTCTATTTCAATAGAAAAATCGGACTGCATGATCGCTTTCGCGCGAATCCCGGTTTCCTCATAAAACTCACGCTCTGCAGTTTGATGTGGCATTTCTCCTTCTTCCACGTGTCCTCCAGGAGCCAACCAAATCCCCAATTTTTTGTGATGAATGAGCAGCACTTTCTCTTCATGAAGCATCCACGCCGCAGCGGTGTAGCAAATTTTGGCTTGAAAACGAATGAGATCAGACATAACTTAGGATCAATTATTAGTTATTAGGGATTAGAAATTCGGTGTTAGTTTATAGTAATTATCAAAAACCATAAACCACCAAATAATTTGACCTTTCCACTAGCTGCTCAGACTACAGCTCCTGAAACAAGTTCAGCCCGCCTATCAGCAAAGGCAGGGATGACGCGCGTTTTCTGACACCTGAAACCTGATACCTGATACCTGATACCTAGCGCTATCTTCGTGTCTTCTTTGTATTGCGTCCACTTCATCAAAGCTTCTATAGTGAATGCAGCCTACCAACGTCCACCCTGCCCTGATATGGGCAAATAGCTCCAATTGTTCTGGAGCATTTTGTTTTAAAAGGGAAAAATATTACAATAATAGACTTTATAATCAGCTGAGTGATCTTGCTCGGTCTGGCTCCCCACACTCCGCCAGACTTCGCGATCTGATCCCCACAGGGGACTTCGCTTACTGATTTGAAAAGTGTATCAGTCAAGTCATGAAGCAAATTTTTTTCGATATCGAAACCAAACGCACCTTTGATCAAGTTGAAGGGTACTTTCCTGAAAAACTGGGCATTTCTTTTGTCGGCGTCTGTGTGCGTGATGGCATGCACGGTGAAGGAGAGATGTTGGGATTTTTTGAAAACGAACTCGATAAAATGTTTGACCTATTTGAAAGTGCAGACGTTATCATAGGCTACAATAGCGATCATTTCGATCTTCCTGCTCTGGTTCCATATACCTCAATCGATGTAATGCAGTATCCATCACTGGATTTATTGGCACGTTTCAAAAAAGCGACCGGACATCGAGTGAAGCTTGATATCATCGCACAAGAAACGTTAGGAAAAGGCAAAATTGGTGACGGGTTGGATGCCATTAAATATTACGAAACCGGACAACTGGAAAAACTACGTGATTACTGCCTGATGGATGTAGCAATTACCCGCGATGTGTATGACTATGGCATGAAACACGGATCACTCAAGTACAAAAATAAATGGAACCGCCTGATCGAAACCCCTGTCGATTTTTCATTTAAAGTAAAAAAATCCCAGGGAACACAACTCTCACTGATTTGAAATGCCAATCTTTGTTTTATTCCTTTAGGTTAACTCGATATTTTTTACTGGTAAATTCAAGTGGACTTATCAACCAAATGTATGAATGCTCACTTTGCTCTGAAGGTTTAAAAACAATCAACACATCACTCCAATACACAATATCTTGTCGATAACCGTTCAGATAAATGCTTGATGCTTGGTTGGGCCAACGGCGAAAGTTATGTCCCCACAGTTGGACAAACCCATCTTCTTTTTTTACTTCAGCAATAATCGGGATATCCCCCTGAATAGTGATATTTCTCGTGGTAACAAAGAAAATAATACTGTTGCAAAAAAAGATAGTTACACTATAAAAAGCAAATAATAACCTAACATCAATTGCCCAAAGTGCTAATCGCACAAAGAAAGCAAATACAATGAGTGCAATGACAAACTCAAACATAAATGTTTGAAAAATGAAGTGTTGAAGTTTATTAAAGTAAAAGAACCAAAAAAAATATTTTGCTTGATCGAGCATTTGGTTGATAATTAAACTTATCCATGCAGAAAGAAAAATAAATAATAATATCTTTGATCGATAAATTATGTATTGCATCACAGTTAAAAAAGCCGAAATCGGAGAAATTGTTACTAGTTGGATCGCTTTAAGGTGTGAAAGGACAAAAGCATTGCTTTTTCTGTGACCGATACGCTCAATGAGTTGCAATAGCAGCGCATCACTGAAAAATAAGTAGAACCACATTGCTAATCGTGTTGCAAAAAAATTATTTCCAACAAAAAGTGCAAACAATGAAAAAAGTAAAGAGTTTATTGAAAGAGAAAATGTAACTTGCGATGAAAAACGAAAATATAAGCTTAAGACAAACCATAAGGCGAAAAAAAACATGTACGCTTCAGAAATATGTAATGCAATATATCGAGCTTCTACCAGTGGTAAAAAAATAAATAACGTAACAATGATTTCTTCAATTTGTGGATTTTGTTTTTTTTGCATGCTCATTATTTCGTCTGTTTTTTCGCTATTACTATCATTGAAATAAAAACTCCTACAATTGTTATTCCACTAAATAGGCTCCCTAAATACAATAATTTTTGGGGCTTAAACTGAACAGCTAACTCAAAGTTATACGAGCCATCTGCGTTTTGAGAGCATGAAATGTATTGTTCACACAACTGTTTTGGATGAATGATCCAAGCATTGGCGTATCCGTTTGCAATGAGATGATCCTCGTTTGACACGATTGATTGAGGGAAAAAAAATTGTAACATACCATTGTTTGACTGACTTATTATCCATTGGGAGTCATAGGCTTCCAAAAATGTTAGTAAAAAATCGTTTGAGGCATCCTTAATTCCTATAGAATAAAAAGTGGGATGACTGCGTGTGAATTCCAATCTCGCTGACGACGTTGATTCTTGTTCAAATTGGTTTTTCGACTCATTCTGATCATTCAATAAAAAAACAGTACCAACCTTATAATTAACATCCGCTACTTTTTCAAGAAGGTTGTCAACTGATTCAGCGCTTCCTTGAACATGCTCAGCCACAAAAATCTTTGGTAAAACAAACTCATTTTTCAGTACAAAGGTTGTTCCATTACTATGGGGCTCAATAACTAACTTTTGTTGTAAATTTACAATTTTTTGTTTCGCCACACTGAAGTTCCAAGCACTCTTCGTTGCACATTCAGTAAATTTTGGGCGGATATCGTCGCGAAAAACAATATAGCGAACGTTCAATAATGAAATATATTTGCCAAGTTGCTCTGGGGAAGCATCAATCAAAGAACAAAAATAGTTATCAATTGTCTTGGCAAACGGACTCACTTCTGCACTGAAGGTGGGCGAGCGCAATAAAGTATACTCGACCTGTCCCCCCTGGGCTTCATTTTGATATGAAGTCTTCTGGTACTCCGGACTAATCACAGAAGGGACAAAAATAGTTCTTTCAAGCCCAGTTTGTTGTTCATTAAGTGAATAAGCCTGCTTTAGTTCTGGGGAGAGTTGGTAAAAATCCACATGATCTTTTCCCTGCCTGGCCAACGTTTGTTGACCAATGTCACCAGTTAACCACCATCCACCTATCCAAACCACAATGATGCCGGCCATCATTTTTTGAATATTTTTTTTACTCAATTTCAAGGGGTATGCAAGAAGGATGGGAATCAAAAAGGCTGGAGCTAACATCATATGTTGCGGACTTCTATACAGCGAAAACAAGGGAACATGACGAAACAAAAAAAGGGTCACTTTTGAAAACGGCGGTAGCCCTCCTTTAACCAACAAAATTGAAACAACAAATATCCATAGAAACACCGCAAAGCGTGGCTCTTTTATTCTTTTTTGTTGCACCAAACTTACAAACCAAATCCACACACCAAGCACGGCAACATACCAAGTCCGAAGAGGAAATGACGGGAATACAAATTGATACATGTTTCGGTCTAAGTAACCACTCAAAGTCAAAATTCCTAGAATATGCTGTGTTAAACCAGTA
Source organism: uncultured Pseudomonadales bacterium (assembly GCA_964583795.1). Lineage (GTDB taxonomy): Bacteria > Patescibacteriota > Microgenomatia > UBA1400 > PJMF01 > JBDTME01. Next base: position 37,208 of record CAZOWX010000007.1, read on the forward strand.
AAAGATTGAAAGTTACCTGTAAACTCAGATTTGCCCGTGTAAGTAAGTAGAGAAAACAACGACGTCAAAAATGGCAAAATGAAATATAAGTTGACACAAAAGAGCAAAATATGAGCCATAACATAGTGAAAGATTATTTTCACTTTTCGCTTACTGACAAATATTTCATAAATAAGCAATAAGAAAAAAATCGTTTCAATCAGAACGGTATTTTGCAAAGAAGGAATGACAAAGAAACTGGAAAGTAAAAAAAATCCCAGTTGTTTGGCTTTACCCCATAGAACAAATTGATACAAACTATTAAAAAACAGCGGTGCTGCAGCAAAAGAAATCCACATGTACCACGATCCACCAATCACTTCGTTAAACAAAAAAGGCGAAAACGCATACAGAAAGCTTGCAATCCAGTTTACATTTGATTTTTTTACAAAAGTATCAAGTAACCGCTTAAAAAAGATCAGTGCGCAAAGGTGCACGACATAGAGCAAAAGCAAAATAATATACTTCGGTGACAAAATATAGGCTAAAGCGCTCAAAATGGTGTTTGGAATAAGTTGTGAAATATTAAGAAACAAACCGCTACCAAAGTTATAGGAGAACCAGGTTGAAGTCGAAATTTCATACAGTCGACGAAAGTGAAAATCAAGCGCTGGAAATCCCCAGTCCCAGTTGTGACCAATGATACAATCGGCACAAAGAAACAACACATGACGGTACGACAAGAAAAAAATAAGGTGAAATAGCCCTAAATACCGACTCTGAAAAGATAGCAATTTCTTTTTTTTCATTTTTAGTTGAAATATCGGATCTTTCGCTGTATTGTTATAGCAGATTCAGTGACTGATCGAAAGTATAGTTTTGTTTTAAAAAACAAATATGTTGAAAAGCGCTCATTGAGTTTCGTCGTACGATCCTGTATTTTTTTGATATACTTTTGAGCATTAGTAGAGGTATTGACTATGCAAACAATCATTCTCTGCGGCGGTGAAGGCACTAGAATGAAGGAAGAAACTGAGTTTCGTCCCAAGCCAATGGTAATGGTGGGTAATAAGCCAATTATTTGGCATATCATGAAAATTTATGCCCATTTTGGTTTTAATCATTTTATCTTGGCACTTGGTTATAAATCTGATTACATCAAACAATTTTTTCTCAACCAAAAGGCACTGACCTCTGATTTTTCGCTCAACACGAAATCACATAAGCCCACCTACTACTTGGAAAATCGCAAAGATATTGATGATTTTACGATTACTTTTGTCGACACTGGACTGAATACTCTCCCAGGTGAGCGCATTTTAAAATGCCAAAATTATGTTCCTGAAACCGATGAAGACTTTATGGTTACGTATGGCGATGGAGTATCCAATATTGATTTGAAAAAACTAGTGGCATTTCATAAAAAACATAAATTACTCGGAACTGTTACTGGAGTGCATCCACGATCCAAGTTTGGACTCCTTAATGTTGATCCTGATAGCTTAGTCGAAAGTTTTGTCGAAAAACCAGTGTTATCCGATTGGGTGAATGGTGGGTTCATGGTGTTTAAGCGCAACTTTTTCGAGTATCTCAACCCTGGGGAAATGGAACATGATGGTCTCAAACGATTAGCTGCAAAGAAACAGTTGGCTCTTTATCCCCACAACGATTTTTGGCAAGCAGTGGACACTTACAAAGAATTAAAGGATCTGAACGACTTATGGAACAATCCGCAGCCGCCCTGGAAGGTGTGGGCATGACACTCAAACATTCTCGCGTTCTTGTCACCGGCGCTACAGGTTTTGTCGGCGCTCATTTGGTGAAACAGCTTGTAGGTCAAGGTGCTCGAGTGTACAGCACATCAATATCACGCAACCCCCTTTCGTATTTTTTTGAGCAGAAACTCGATCGACAATCAACTGTATTGCAGGTAGATTTGTGTGATTTTGAAAAGGTCAAGGATATTGTTAGTAAATTTGAGATCGAGTACATCTTTCATCTGGCTGCACAGCCTATTGTCAGTGTAGCCTATCACAATCCCAGACGAACTTTAGAAAGTAATGTGATGGGAACAGTCAACATTTTGGAAGCCGCACGATTGTACCAACCAAAAGGCGTAATTGTGGCTTCCTCTGATAAAGCGTATGGGAAACATGGTCAAACTCAATACACTGAGGATGCGCCACTCCAAGGTGATCACCCGTATGAAGTTTCAAAATCAGCAGCTGATTTAATTGCGATGACGTACGCTAAAACGTACGGATTGCCAATTGTTACTTCTCGCTTTGGTAACATCTACGGGCCTGGTGATCTCAATTTTTCTCGAATCATTCCAGGAATTATGGAATCACTCGTCACAAATCAGACTCTAGAATTGCGCAGTGATGGCAGTATGGTGAGAGATTATTTACACGTCGAAGACGTGGTGCGAGGGTATTTGCTGCTAGCGAAAAAAGTGAATGAGTTTCAAGGAGAAGCATTTAACTTTGGCTCTGACGAAACGCTCAGCGTAATTGAGACAATTCACTCGATTGAAAAAGCACTCAAGAAAAAAGTAAAATATGCTGTCCTAAATAATGCAAAAAATGAAATTCCATATCAATCACTTGACTACACCAAAGCCAAACAGAAACTTGGTTGGACACCACAGATCTCAATTAACACATCAGCAAAAACAATCTTTAAGTGGTACAAACAAACGTTAGCGTCAAGACTATAGTGCTTAGTCTATAGTCTTTAGTTTTTGTTGAACCAACTTGTCATAGATAAATTGGTGAGTGGATATATCAATTAGGAGTTCTTGCTTGCGGCTTGTAGCCTGAAGCTTGAAGCTTAAAACTTATGAAAAACTCATTTATCCCTGGAACTACCTATGTCCCCGCTAGTGGCAAGGTCTTTGGTCGTGAAGAAATTCGCAACGCCACTCAAGCCGCTAAAGATGGATGGTGGACTGAAGGACACTTTAGCAAAGAGTTTTGCGCTGAATTTGCAAAAGTTACTGGTTTAAAGCGAGTGGCTTTAGTGAACTCTGGCTCAAGCGCTAACTTAATCGCAGTGGCAGCTCTAACCTCAAAAATTTTTGGTGAGCGTCAACTTAAGCCGGGTGATGAGTATATTACCTGCTCCACTGGTTTTCCTACTACTGTAAATCCGGGAATTCAGTTTGGACTCAAACCGATCTTTATCGATGCTCAAGCAAACACTCTTAACATCGATGCTGCTCAAATAGAGAAAGCGATTACGCCAAAAACCAAATTGATTATGATTGCCCACACTTTAGGAAAACCATTTGATCTTGATACCATTATGCCGCTGGTGAAAAAAAATAAACTCTGGCTGATTGAAGACTGTTGTGATGCGCTCGGATCAACGTACCATGGCCAAAATGTTGGCACATTCGGCGATATCGCCACCTTTAGTTTTTATCCAGCTCATCACATCACCATGGGGGAAGGTGGAGCGGTGTGTACGAATAACCCGCTGATTGCGAAATCCGCATTGCAGTTTCGTGATTGGGGACGTGACTGTTGGTGTGATACCGGCAAAGATAATACCTGCAACAAACGCTTTGAGTGGCAACTGGGCGATCTACCAAAAGGGTACGATCATAAATATATCTACTCACAAATTGGGTTTAATTTGAAACTCACCGACTTTCAACCTGCCATTGGTCTCGCTCAATTGAAACGACTTCCTGGTTTTGTCAAAAAAAGAAAACGCAACTACACAACGCTCTTCTCTTTTTTCAAAAACTACTCACAGTTTTTTGAGTTGCTCAACACAACCAAAGCTGAAGATCCCAGTTGGTTTGGTTTTCCTTTTCTGGTTAAAGAATCGGCTCCATTTACTCGCAACGAACTCACAAAATATTTAGAAGAACATAAGATTGGAACACGCAATGTCTTTGCCGGAAATCTTCTGAGGCATCCAGCATACAATGATAAGAAATTCACTGTTGTTGGTCAGATGACCAATTCCGATGCGATCATGAATCGGGCCTGTTGGATCGGTGTTTTTCCAGGGATTGATAAAAAGCGGATTGAGTATGTCATGACAACACTCAAAGCGTTTCTAAAAAAGTATGAGAGTTGAAAAATGGTTGATAAGTTGATTGGTTGATTAGTTTAATTGTTGAATGGTTGCGTAGAGAATTAAAAAACACTATGAAAATTTTGCTTACCGGGGCATCGGGGTTCATTGGGAGTCACGTACTCGAACGTTTGATTGATGATAACCAAGTTACTTTGCTGCTGAGAAAACATTCAGACACTTGGCGTATTGAGACGCTTTTGCCCAAAGTCAAAGTCGTGCACGAAGAAGCACTGACACAGTACTTTGCATCAACTCCACCAGAGCTGATCATGCACTTTGCGACTCACTACGTCAAAGCACATCAAGCTAGTGATGTGGCTCAAATGATTGATGGCAATGTTCGATTACCGACATTACTGCTTGAACATGCAGTCCGATCACAAACTCAGTACTTTATCAACATCGGCACCTGTTTTGAGTATGCACAGTCAGCGGAAAAACTCAGCGAGACAGCAACAATTGCTCCCTACAACCTCTACGCTTCAACTAAAGTCGCTTTTGAGCAAGTATTACAGTACTATGCCGCCAATACGCCACTGAAAGCTTTGACATTGAAACTGTTTTACCCCTACGGAGAGAAAGATAATACAAAGGTTATCCAGCTGATCATAAACGCCGTCAAACAACAACAAGAGCTCATCATTAGTAAAGGTGAACAACTGCTCGATTTTACCTACGTGCACGATCTTGTTGATGCGACTCTTGCCGCAATGCTGTTTATTCAGTCTTCGAAATATCATCAGTATGAAGTATGTAATATTGGTACAGGTCAAGGAACCAAACTAAAGCACATTGCTCAGATTCTCAATAAGAAAGGTAAACGATCAGTAGTACGATGTGAGCGCGAGTATATTGAGAATGAAATCATGTCCATGGTTGCTGATAATAGCAAAGCCAAAAAACTACTTGGTTGGCAACCAAAAACCTCAATAGAACTTGGATTACAACATATGTGGGAGTATTATCAACATCATGAAAAATAAACCAGTTCCCTCCACTATTGACGGAGTCATCATCACTCCACTGCGAAGAATCGCTGACGATCGCGGCACCATCATGCACATGCTTCGAAATGATGATCTAGCATTTACTGGATTTGGTGAGATCTATTTTTCCACTGTTTATCCAGGAGTGATCAAGGGGTGGCACATCCACACAAAAATGACCCTACAATATGCAGTCGTATCAGGAATGATTAAGTTGGTCTTATTCGACACTCGAGAAAAATCGAGAACCAATGGACATCTCATGGAGATTTATTTGGGTGAAGATAGTTATCAGCGCGTGACAGTTCCCACAGGAGTTTGGAATGGCTTTAAAGGAATTGGGGTTAAACCAGCAATCGTTGCTAATTGTGCCGACTTACCACATGATCCAGATGAAATTAAACGCATGGATCCGCTACATAATGATGTGATTGAGTATAACTGGGATTTGGTGATGAGATAGAATATGGGTTGTTTGGCTAGCCTGCCGGTGAGGTAGGTTGTTGAGTTGTTATGTTGTTGCACCGCATTAAGTTTTTTCTGATTCACCACACCTTCAACTCAAACGTCCGCAGGACTGCATGTTCGTTGCTGTCTTTCGAGTTAATTCGTAAGTACAGTTTTGTTTGGTCTTTTAGCAATTCTTCAGGAATTTTTAATTCGTGTGTTAGAAACTTCTGTTCGTTGTCAATCGTAGCTAGTGGAAGAAAATTTTTACCATCATTACTTAGCTCAAATGACAAAGCGTTTTCAAAAGTGTACGTTTTTGCTGTAAAAACACCTTGAGTAACATCGACAGGTAGAGCAAAAGCGTACGTGAGTGGGTTATCACCATGAGAGTCATTCACTGCACGGTAAAGCAAGCCGTTTTGATTTTGAAACCAACCAAAGTATTCACTGGCATCAGCAAGCCAGTTGGTTGTTTGTGCCGACTCTAATTGAGCATCATAAAAATACTGTCCTTCTCTCTCCTGCAAAACAATAAGTATCGGTTGTGTGTTAGCATCGTACAGTTTTATATAGCGCAAACCTAAATTCTGATTGTTTGGATCAATTTCAGCGGAATTAAATGAAAAAGTTATTTGGAATGATTTTTCATTATTTAAGAAGCTTAGACCGTATTGCTCTTCTACAAATCCTTCATTTTCTCTTCTTTCAACTGCCTGAGTTAGTTCAGTACTTTTTCCCCCATACTCAGCAGTAATTCTCACTTTGTCTTGCTCGTTTTTTTGAAAATATCCAATTTTTAGTTGAAGATTCTTTGCCGCATGTTCTAAAACAAATGGGTAAGTAATGTAAGAGTCTTTTGTATTGGTTGGTTGAAGTAAAACTATGCCGTTTTTCACCTTTACATCGGGGTAAAACACCTCAATATTGTTCCAGTCAGCAGCATTCTTGAGATAATCAAGTTTAATAAAATCATCAATAAACATACCTTCAAATTCAACTGGTGTTGTTTTCTTGAACCGAATTTTTGTCAAATTAATGTTGCCAAAAGTTCCAACTTTCTGTGAATCGACAATACTACTCAACTTCAAATTATTGAAATCAGGAATTGAAGCATAGTACAGTGAACGCTCGTCACTGACTAAATCTTGGTATCGTCGCGGAGTTGAGTTGACTAAATATTGATCGGTGTACCAGCTCTTATTTCGCCATTCTTCACCAAGGTAAATCTTGGAATACAAGTCATCTAAAGTAAATACTGCTGATTGAGAATCTTTTGGAATGTGAGAAAAAACTTGTAACCAACTATATTGTGCTAAATTCTGAATAGCAAATCCATAGGTTGTTCTAGTCTGAATTGGACGAACGGCCAGTACAAAAAATAGAAACATCACCATAAACAAAGCTTTTGTTAGTTTTCGTTTAAAAAAACGACGTAATAATGTATTGACTCCAACACTCACTACGACTAAATACATTGGCATGATAAAAATGAGGTACTTTTCCTCAAACCAATGATCAATCTTGACCACGAATAACAAAAAAAATGGAAAGAAAATCCAAACGAGTAAGAAAAAAAGTCTCTGCGGAGTTTTGAAAAGTGACACACAGCCAACAATAAAAAACGTAAAGTAAAGAGCTAGCATCACTTTGTCACCCAAGCCAAACCAAGCAAACATTACTCGTAAAAATGGGAGCGAGACACTGCTTACATACTCAGTGTGAAGTTGATTAGAAAGTGAGTATCCTAAACGAATTGATCGTCCCAGATTAAAGGTGGTAAAGGCTTTCATGACACCAACATAGTTGGTTTTCATAAGTGCTATAGCAAAAATCAGACTGAGTATCACTACCAACACGACTCCAGATTTTTGACTTAGCAACGTTTTCACTTTGCTCCAAAAATTTTTTATGTCAAACAAAATGAAGCTCACTAAAATCAAAACTTCTACACTGACAATAATAAACGCCGACAAATGCGTCGCTAAGTTGCACAAAGAAAAAAACAGGAACAAGCAAATTGAACGGACACGAAACTGCTGTGAAAATATGACATCGAGAAAATAGTACAAACTTACGAGAGTAAAGAAAATAAAGTACGAGTAGTGCAAAATTTGCTGCGAGAATTCTATCGCCATTGGTGAGATCGCTAGTAAGAATGCGGCAAACAGCGAAGCTTCTTTATTGGTTAGTTTTCTGGCAACAGCATACAAGACAAAAATAGAAGCAATCCCGAAAAGAACTCCGGGAATGCGTAATACTTCAATTTTTGAGCTAAAAAGAGAAAACAGGTGAACAAAAAGATAATGCAGTGGAGTTAACTTCACATCCTGAAAAATTTCTACGATTGATTTTTGCGATTGCAAAATGTCCAACACCTCGTCGTACCACAACTCTTTATTCACTATCCTGTACAGTCTCAAAATAAATCCCAAGGCAAGGATTCCACTCATTTGCCAATGACCACGCAATTGCTGAACTAACGTACTGAAAAGAAAAACGATTTTAGCTTTCATTCATCAACCAACGAAATTGCTTAGCGTTAAGTAATAGTAGAAGTTTGTCATAGGTTAAGCGCTTAATAAAAATGAATACAATGACACAATATAACCAGATATCACTCCAGTGCGTAAAAAAATCAGGGAAATATTGCTTTACTAAATGAAAGTGCTTCAATACTTTATTCCAATCTCCTTTCAGAACAAACAACGACATTGGCGCCAACGTCATCAGAACTGGATATTGAATAAAAAATCGCATGTTATTATTGTTTTTATACCACTTTTTGTACCAACGTTTCACGATAGCGTAATGGTTTGCTTTACGATCAAGTTCTCGCTCGAAAGTTTTTTGTTGTTCCTGTAGATCAAATCCTTGTTTCGCATGCACACGATACGCAAAAATTGGTTCATGAATGTAGTACACATCATAATTTTTAAGAATCTTAATGCTGTGTTCAAAATCCGCTTCAGTTTGCATGTTCGCGTCATAACCTCCAATTTTTGTAAAAATGCTTTTGTGATAAAGGTTCGACGCCAGTGGCGCTAACCCCGGAAGCAAATGCGTGTAAAACGCTCGCATTGCCTGTTCTTTTGGTATCAACTGAGACGAGGAAAATGTATGGTAACAATGCAGTACGCGCTCATCAGCATCAATAACAAGTAAAGAACTCGTAAAAAATTTCACCTTTGGATGATCTTGAACAGCTTTGCACATCACTTGATACCATTCTGGAGAAATGACATCATCGTTGTGCAAAAAAGTAAGGAAATCTCCTTTTGATTTTTTAATACATACATTCCAATTATTTGCCATCCCTACATTTTTTCGATTGCAAAAGTACTTCACTCCCCACTTTTTATATCGAGCCACTACTTCTTTGGTATCGTCGGTAGAAGCATTATCAACCACAATGACTTCAAATGGTTTCACTGTTTGCACGCTTACCGACTTGAGTGCCTTTTCCAGCAAATCAGAACGATTAAATGTCGGGATACAAATAGAAATTTTAGGATTCATGTTAGTTATTTCAATATATATTCAAGACATCCAAAGTTAAGAGTCAGATCCTCGATCTCGATGGCTTTACTCTGCCGTTGGCCGGGTTCATTCATCGGGTCAAGGATGACACAACACTATCATGTTAGTTGCGAGTTGCTAAGATAACTAAATCAGCACCCTCTTCATCTGTGACTGTTTTTTTGATATGTAACTGTATTTCATTTTTATACTTCTGATATACAGTATCTTCGCTCTTCGCATCGAATGGCTTTCTAAGCACCACTTCCCAAGCCATTTTATCCCACAACTCTAACGTCTCTTTTGCAACGCAATACGAATACCGCTCTAGCTTAAATCCAAATTTTTTCAGTCGTTTTTTCCATTCATTAATTGAGTACAAATGATAATGGTTTAACTGCTGGTTGCGTTTAATCGAGTACCAGTTCGCTAAGGGTGTTAATCCAATTTTATTGAAAAGTGCTGAAACATATAAGTACTTACGAAAGTTATCACTCGGAGTGGTAAACAAAAACTTCCCACCTTTTTTTAAAACTCGGTGAACTTCTTTCAAAACATCGTCTTGAGGAGGGATATGTTCAATGACAGAATTGGAGAAGACAAAACTCAAAGTTTCATCCTTCAGGGACATGTTCTCTGCCCATTCCAACAAAAACTTGCCATATCGTTTCTTTTCTTGAGCAATTTTAACATCTCCTGCCTCGTTATTATCAAGGCCATAACTAAATTGTTGATCGAATAATAGTGAACTAATATATCCATCTCCACATCCCAAATCGAGTGATGGCTTTGCAAATCGGACATCTTTGACTAACTCATAAGCGGCTAGCAATTCAATGGAGCGAAACAACTTTGCACCAGGATGGTGATATTGTTTTAAGGCTAAAAAGGGAACTTTTTGGATTTTCATTGTGTGTTTTTTGTTTGGTAGTAAATAACAAATCCCATGATGCTTCCGATCAGTGCTCCGAGTTGATTCAACTGGCGACGTGTCATTGCTTGATAGACATAATACGCATCTTGAAAAAGAATGTACAACGTAAATCGCAATATTTTGCGAAAGGTATTTGGGCGAATATGGCGCATGTAGAATACAATAAAGTTAATGATCCGCGTATAACTGGCCGGTCGATCATTATAAAACCCTTCCTGCGAAGGCATATGATGAAGAACGGCTTTTGGGTCAAATACCAAGGTGTAACCCAAGTTCATAATTTTAAATGCCGCATCTGGCTCATGGTACTCACCGACTCCAGCATACACTTGGTCAAATCCGCCAATTTTTTTGAGCAATCGTGTTTGTACCGCATAATTACACGCTTCCAAATTATTCACTTCCTGCCGAGGTTGTTTGAGCGCAGAAGCATAATTGGTCCCCAAAGAAAATGCGCCACTGTCAAACCAGTGACTTACCCGCATTGGTTGACCATCAAGAAAAAACTGAGTATGTACCTTGCCAATCAGCTGCCAAAACGAACTACCTTGATCAGATTTTTTAGAAAGTGTAAATACGTCGCGATTATCAATATTCGTCTCAGGCACTACCGTAGGACCAGTCACACCACCAATCTTCTTGTCACTTTGAAAAGTCTCATAAATACTCTCCAACCATTTCGGGGTCATTTCAACATCATCATCGGTTCGAATAAAATACTTTCCTCGGGCTTCTTTCAGCGCTAGGTTTGCTGCTTTGGATAAACCTTTTATCGTTTGGTGAATAACAGTCATTTGTAGTTTTTGCTGATACTTCTTCAACATGCGAAAGACTTCATCACCTGATTTGTAATCTACAATCAACAATTCAAAATCAGTGAAGGACTGTTTGCAAAGCGATTTTAACTCGCGCTCAAGCGAGCTTGCCCGACCACCGGTCGGGATAAAAATGCTAAACACTGGTGTTTTTTTAGAAGCTTTGGGCATTACCTACCTTGTGCGTATGAATCGCTTTCCCTAAAAAATAGGACAGTGGTCGTCGCTTCATCCAAATTGCAAATAACTCTTTGTCAGAAACCACTCTCTTTGATTGTATCAGTCGTCTTTTTCGCCAGTTTTTACCAAAATGTGTTATATTCCACCACACACCACTCATTATCCACAAGAACTCATTAAAGCTCCCTTTGCGCAATAAACTATAGATCGCCAGTCCCAACCATAATCCGATGTGAATTGGGAGAATTTTGATCATGCTTTTAAGCTCTAAGTTTTTAAAGTGAGTAAGAATGTAATTTTTACTGCCGTGAAATCGGGCCAACTGTTTCACTTTCCCAGAACCTAAAATAATACTACTCGTTCCTGAGTCGTGGTACACAACTGAACTTGGCAAAAACATATTTTGATACCCCATCAACCAGCAACGCCACCCTAGGTCAGTCTCTTCGACATAAATGAAGTAATCATCATCAAATCCACCAGCATCCTCAAAAGCCTTCGCTCGAATAAACATCCCTGCTGATTTCGCTGCCAGGATAGGTTCAATTTGATCAAATGAGCCGTCATCCTTGGTTCCCCCTTTCACTTTTTGGACAAGAAACCCATTGAATGACATGTACTCACCAATATAATCAATCGTTTTTTTGTCAGCCAATAATAACTTGCATTGAATGATGCCAATTTTTTCACTTTTTCGAAACAGTTTTTTTGCTTCCTCTGCCCAGTTTTTTTCCACTACTGTATCATTATCTAAGAAACAGAAAAACACTCCCTTAGCTTGAGCAGCACCTTTATTTCGGGCGTAAGCTGGACCGAAATTTTTTTCAAGCTCAACGATTTTTAGTTTGCCACTTTTATGCTCAGTTGAAAATTTTTTTGCTAAAACTTTCACTGAATCATCAATCGAGGCATTATCAACCACAATCACTTCAATATTCTTGGTATTAGAGTTAAAAATTGAACGCACACACTTTTGGATGTACGCGTTCCCATTATGGTTCACCACAACGACAGAAACCAAATTTTTAGTGACTTTTTTACTTGGCATAGATCTTCACATATTTCAGTGCGGTTTGATAAGGAGTTCTTTTCTCTTTCAGTTTTACCACATTCTGCTCAATCATCTTTACTTCTTCAGGATGTTCAACCACATACGCCAGAGCTTGCTCCCATTGCGAATTTTCTGTCAGTAAACCCGTCTTATGGTCAACAATATCACACAAAAAATGTCCGATCTTGGTAGCAATCACACACTTCGCGTAGCTAAAAGAGTGATACAGCGGTCCACTTGATCCCATTGAAAGCACCGCAGGAATGACCACCGCGTAAGCATCTTGATACAATTTATCTTGACGTGCCTGTTCAATGTATCCGACAATCTCAACCTTGTCTTTGATATGTAACTGGTTAATAAATTGTTTTATTTCTTCAAGTGCAATTTCCTGTCCCTTTATCACCCCACCTGCCAAAACTAACTTGAACTCAGATCCCGGGTGATCCAGTAAAAACTGCGCAAACCCTCTAATCACATGTTCCAGTCCCTTGCGGCGCACCATATATCCAAAGTAGAAAAAGTATGGTTTCGTTTTGCCACTATTTACTTTCTTTTCCGGAATGGCAGTCTGAATCACGGTCATTTTATCGGGATCAACAAAATAATCTTCTGACAAAATTTGCTTGGTCAGCGTACTGTGAACAATGATTTGATCCGAAAAGAGTGATGAGAGTGCAAAAGTATACATAAAGAGAAGTTTAAACACGATCGGCTGCATCACAATTGAGTTTGCTTTATTAAAAATGTGAACAAATTCTTTGTTGATCTGACTCATAAACGCAGTCGCATGCAGTGTGGTCACCACTTTTATGCCCATCAGTTTCATGAGCAGTAGCAACCAAGGAAATAACACAATGGTGGCAATGCTCCCACCATACATATTGAACTCTTGTTGAATATGTACCACATCGGGGCGATCAACTCTCAATTGTTCAATGATTTCTTTGACAAATTTGGCAGACTTTGACCAAACGCGCTTCACCTCCCCACACCCTTTAATCAACTCATTCTTTTTGTCATTATCAGAGTACACAATCAATTCCAAATCTTTAACCTTACTTAGTCCAGAGGTGATGATCTGAGAAAAGTGCCCTGATGGCAGCATTGAAGAAATAAAAACAACTTTCATGCGGTTTACCCAATGACTTCTATTTGGGGCAGAGGGAATACGAGTTTACCACCGTTTTCGATAAATGAGGCTTCTCGTTTGACAATGTTTTCTTTGAAATGCCAGGGCAAGACCAAAAAGTAATCCGGTTTCATTGACTTGGCCTTCTCTTCTGAAATGATTGGAATGTTCGTTCCCGGAGTTAACTTACCAAACTTATATTGGTTCACCTCCGCAATGTAAGGGATATCCCGAATCGTGAATCCACAGGCTTGTAAAATCACATTGCCCTTGGTGGAAGCACCATATCCAAAGATTTTTTTACCACTGTCGTTAATCGATCGCACAAACTCAACAAGCTTCTGATTGTACTCACTCACTGCGTCAGCAAATGCAGTGTAGGTTTTGATTTGATCCAATTTTTGCTCTTCTTCTGCCTGAACCAGTTTTTTTATTTTGGCAGTGTTAACTTTTAGTTTTGAGGTTTTCTTGGCAGCAATAATCTTGAAGCTGGCACCATTAATCTCGTTGAGCTCGACATCAACGACTTTAAACCCAACTTGTTTAAACATCCACAAAATTTGCTTCAAACTGTAGTACTCTAAGTGCTCATGACAAATCGTGTCATACGAAGTGTTCTCGAGCATTCGCGGCATGTAGCTTTGCTCAAACACCCACACACCATCATTTGCTAGGGTGTCATAAATTTCTTTCACAAACCAAGTCGGATCTTCTAGATCATAAAACATGGCAATCGAGGTAATGACTTTGGCTTTTTTTCCGCCCGAGGCGGATCCGCCTTGGGCGGAATTTCTATTGACAACTAATTTCGAACTGAAAAAATCTGGAATAATTTGAATATGATTGGGATAAAACATCCGGAACTTTTCCGCAGAGGGGTCAATTCCAACCAATTCTAAGTCTTGGTTTTTGTATGAACGCAAAGTTGTGCCATCATTGCTCCCAATATCAATCACTAAATCACCATCCTTGAGTGAGACCAAGCGCTCAATTCCTCGAACAATGGACTGCAAATGATCGACCATTGACTGGTTGAGTCCTGATCGATACCCATAATTATCACCATACAGTTGTGACAAATCGTAGTTATGAGCTAGCTGTAGTAGCCCGCAATGCTTTCCCTTTGAATCATCACATTTCACTAGAACCAATGGTCCTTCCTCCACATTTTCCTCAATTTTAGGAAACACTCCAGTCAAAGCCATCTTCCCTAAGTTGAGCACTTCAACTAACTTTGAATTTCCGCAAATGCGACATTGTTTGATTTTTTTGTACAACATGGCAAATTCTTTTTATTTGATAAGGCAGCAAAAAAGTAATTAGCGTCACTATATATCGATCCGAAATGAAACACAACTGTCTTTTAGTTATTAGGTATTAGTTGTTAGGAAATTGAAACGTGAACACATCTCTTGAGAATACCTCAGAACAACATTCCAGAAAACTCTGACTTTAGATCCCGATTTGCATCGGGATGACGACACTCTGATCACTTCATCATCTTCATTGCTTCACGAAGTACATATCCCACTACTGCATAGGCAAAGATTGCAAACAGCGTTGTGAACTCGATAGTAAACCCACCAGGCAAAATAAAAGGAGTAAATGCAAATGCAAAAGGCCGAAGGAATGGTGCTGAGTTCACTAACACCCAACTCACAATTTCAGCAGAGGGACTGGCATTGAGTAGCCGCAATACAAAACGGAAAATCAAAATAATTTCAATTAAACCAATCACAAATGCGACGAGCATTTGACCAACTTGAGCCATTTGAGAAGCTTTTTCAGACATATTTATAGGGAGTAGTGAGGAGTCGATAGCATCAGCCAAGTGTTGATCCGCTTCTGGCGGAAATCGCTAGCAACAACCCACCATACCGTCCCTCTCCAAAAAATAAAAACTAAAATCAAGAATGAGTATAACAAATCAATCACTGTTCGACTAGATCAATCAATGCCTCTAAGCGATTTACGGCAGTTGTATCCATAAAGTCACTCATTTGTCTCAAGCTCTCTTGCCAACTTCCAGTTTTCAGAAGGGAAAAACTATCGATTTCCTGCCAAACAGCCCGCCCCACCGCAAACCCTGCAGCACCACTCGCCATAGAAATTTTTAGCGCTTGAGAAAACAAATCGTACTTCATTCCTCTAGAAAGAATGATCCACGGTGTTTTGGTTGCTTGACTAATCATTTGACAAAATAATTCAGCCTGCATCTCGTCTGATGCATACAATCCAGGGTATTCAATCTTCAACACATCACACAACTGTTCGAAGATTCCGATCGTTTCGAGCTGGAGGGTGTGCCAATGATTGGCAAAATCTTCTTCACCCTCGAGTGCATACAACACAACTTCTAATAAAAATGGGGTTTCTGCTTGTTTTGCTTGTTCGAACAGTTGTCGGATCAACTCTGTTTTTAACATCGCTGTTTTTTCTTTGGGATGAAAATACAGTAGCATTTTTGCAGCAGCACCATGTTGTTTAATTCCCTTAATCCCCCAATTTTCAAGTAAAGTTGGGACCTCTTCTTTCACAGCATCATACGATGATTCTTCGAGTGACATGAGTAACCCACAATTTTTTGCCTTATGATCTAGAGTCTTAATCCCGTAGATCGGATCTGTGAGCACTGCGCTACTCATTGGTGAAAAAGTCTTCATCAGCAGCGACTTGACTTCAATCATTTGCGCAGTTGTTCGTTCTTGGTCATTTTTATCCAGACCTAAGATTTCGACCAAACTCGGACGGTGGTCAAATGCACTGATCGTAAAATGTTTGTTCTTGGTTTGAAGGGATTGAATGTTCATTGCCCTATCGTACAGAGACTACAGTCTTTAGTCTATAGTCTCAAATTTGGAGTCACTAATAATGTCAGGACGAAATAATGTTGGGAAACCGTAACTACAAAAACACAGTCAATTATAGATAACCAGCATCACATTCCGTATAATAAAGGCAATAATTGGATATCAAGGAAATATGCAAGACTCTAGAGATCAGCTTGAGACGATAGTTCAACATAACGAAGATCAACAAGAACGTGGCGATGCATTGCACCAAGCGCTATCTGGTGATTTTAGTGAAAAATTGGATGTCGAAGCTGCCTATGAAGATGCCAACAAACCAGTGCTTGATGCAATAACAGATGATCGTCGCGAACCAGAAGGGAAAGATGAACAAACTGATAAAGAAGCGGAGCATAAAAAAACAGAGCAGCTGAAGGTTGAGATTAACAAGATTTTTCAAGAAATAAAAGACTTTTTTACCCAATATAATCAATTCATGGTTGTTGTACAAAATAAACAAGTTCAACAATACTTACAACAAAAGCTGATTAATCCAGATAAGTTTGAAATGTTTATGCCAACAGAAGAAAGCAATATGACACAAGCTTTCCTTACTCTTGCCCAATCACTTGATGATGTATCCACAATAAAAGCTCTTCAAGAAACATACCGAACCTATAAAGGGGATGTTGAAGATGTACTCCAACTTTTAAATAGACAATTGAACAACCTGGAGGCAGGAGAATTGCAATGGTTAAACAATGAAATTGCACGAACGAGGGACAATCCTGAAGCTGATGGAATGCAGCAATGGCAATTCGATGAATTGAACCGAAATGTAGGAACCATTAATTTTGAGTTTGTTCGCCTTCAAGAAGAACTCTCAAAACTAATAAAACATTACACAGGAGTTGATCAGGAAATTGAGACGTTAACAATCCCTAATTAGACAAATTGTTTTTGCTTCCACAGCGCACATTCCAACTCTTCGGGTGTCTTCAATTTCTAAAATAAAAGCCCATCAATACCCTTCCATCCACTCTTCTGCGGGGGCTTGTGATGAAAGCTCAATGGCAATAAAGTTGGCTCCAGCGGGATCTTGAATCATGACAATTTTGCCCACACCAATATCCTTCACCATCCAAACTTTACCACCCAGCTCTTCCACTTTTTTCGCTGTTTCGTCAGCACTTTTAATCGAAAAGTAAGTCATCCACTTGGGCGGCATTCCACCCATTTCGGAGGTGATCGCCATAATACCGCCATTCATGCGCCCATTATTAAAGATCACAGTGTACCCAGCATTCTTATCATCTGTTTCGTAGGTCCAACCAAATAATTTTGAATAAAAATCTTTTGATGTGTCCTTATCGGTGGTGTACAGCTCATTCCAACCCATCGCACCAACCGTGTTCACCACACGTGCCCCAATATGTTTTTTTGCTTGCCAAAGACTCACTACCGCCCCAGTGGGATCAGCAATAACCGACATTCGTCCCGAATCAAACACCTCCATTGGTTCAACAACAACTTTCGCACCGAAACTCTCTGCTCTCTTGGTCATCTCATCCACATTTTCTACACTCACATAGTTATTCCACATCGAAGGCACTCCTGCTTTTATACTCTCTTCTTGAGCAGGCCCTACTGCGGCAACATCTTTGCCATCAAGTTTGAAAATCGTGTAAACCATTCCGTGACCGATATCGATCGCCTCACTTTCCCAGTTCATCAGTTTTTTCATAAATGTTGCAGTTTTCTTTGGCTCAGTTGAACTCACATCGGCCCAACAAAAAGTACCTTCTGGATATTTGTTCACAAAATAGGACATATGCCTCCTTTGTATAATTACTCAGTTCGAAAATATATTTTGAAGTGAATCACTCACAACACAGTTGCTATGTTAACTGTATTTTACATAGATGCAAAGATGATCTTTTTGTAGAAAAAATTGCGATCACAATTTTTTTGAAAAACGATACGTCCAACTGGTTTGCTTGGGACTGCTAAGAATACTATCCATACACAACTGCTTGGGAAATTCTTTACCAAACATTGTCAGATGGAAGCCATCATGTTCAAATGCAGGAGTTTTGTTGGACTTTTCTCCCCAAGTTAGCCACGGATCACCACATTCTTGCGGGTTACCGATCAGGATGTACTCCTTTACACTGGCAGTTAATCGAAAATCTCTCGTCAAATCTTTCCCTTTGGGCATCCAAGAGCAGATAACGATATCTGGTTGGATTTGAACAAGTACTTGTTGGTGATCAATTTTTGTCACTGAAAAAATCGGCTTGATACCCCACTCACCAGAATCGGTGGCAACAATTGAAAATTGGTCTGGTATCTTTTGATCAAGCAACTGGTGTAAAAAATAAGTAAGGCGACCATCACCAGCACAAACTTCAAGAATTTTCACTTTCCTTATTTGGGTTGTTCGTAACTGTACAACTCGCTTTTCTAAATAATTTGCTAAAGCTTCAACAAACTCCTTGGTCAAAAACTCATAGATCTTGTGTGTTTTGCAAAAATTGTGAAATGCCGCATCTCCTTTTGAGCCTTGGCCAAAAAACTCATAAACTTCTTGTAAGTTGGGAAGAAATGATGGATCTTCAAAATTTTGATTCATATCCCTTAACGTCTATCCAAAAATCTCATTCTTAAGGACAGGCTTTACAAAAGGACCCCAATAAAATTGAGGTCCTGATGTTCTATTTATTAAGAAACACAGCTTACTCAAAACTCTTCTGAGTAAAGCTGGCTGCACTGTGTTGGTTTGAGTCTGAGCGATCATTGCGTGGAGTGAAACTGCGACCATTACCGCGATCTCCACCTCGATCGAAACCACGACCACCTCTATCACCACCTCGACCTCCACCAAAGCTTCGGCCCCCTCTGTTACCGCCTCCGCCAAAGGAGGATCCGCCTCGGGCGGAAAAACCACCTCGACCTCCACCAAACCCTCCACGGCTACCACCGCCAAACCCACCTCGGCCACCTCTATCTCCACCTTCTGGGCGAGGAGGACGGTTCTGTCGGGCCTCTTCTTCCTGTTCTGGGGTTAACATCGAAAGCTTAATCTTGCCTTCTTCATCGATTCCAGCAATTCGAACGTGCACTTTGTCACCAAGATTCACCACGTCATGGGCATCGCGAACAAACTCGGTAGCCATGGTGGAAACGTGCACCAATCCTTCGCGTCCAGGAAGGAACTCGACAAAACAGCCATATCCCTCAACTCGGGTGACTGTCCCATCAAACTCTTCACCAATTTCGACGGTACGCATCATATCCGAGATCCATTTGTATGCGTGATCAATCTTGGCTTGATCGTCAGAAGCGATGTTCACAATTCCATGACCATCTGCTTCCTCAACATCGATCTCAGCACCAGTCTCGGCAATAATACTTTTAATTACCTTGCCTCCTGGACCAATCAGCTCACCAATGCGATCAGCTGGGATGGTTATTTGTTGGACTTTTGGCGCTAGATCTGAGACTTTGGTTCGCGGTTGAGCAATTGCGCTCAACATTTTATCCAAAATAAACAACCGACCTTCTCGAGCTTGACCCAGTGCCTGTTTCATCACATCCATGGGGATACCTTTAATCTTGATATCCATCTGCATGGCTGTGATACCTTCGACTGTGCCAGCCACTTTGAAGTCCATATCACCAACGTGATCCTCTAAACCTTGGATGTCAGAGAGCACTACATATTTGCCCGCACCATCGGTCATTAATCCCATGGCAATACCAGCAACTGGTCGTTTGATGGGCACACCAGCGGCCATGAGTGACATGGTTGAACCACAGATAGAAGCCTGTGAAGTCGAACCGTTGGAACTCATAATTTCTGACACCACATGAATGGTGTATGGGAACTCTTCTTGAGATGGCAACATCGGAACAATTGCTCGCTCTGCGAGTGCTCCGTGTCCAATTTCTCGGCGTTTTGGGTAACCAATGCGTCCTGCTTCACCAGAAGCGTATGGAGGCATGTTGTAGTGGTGGATGTAATGTCGCACTTGTTCACCCTCGATGTCTTCGATCAATTGACCAAGAGATGGTGAACCAAGAGTGGTAATCGTCAGTGCTTGGGTGGCTCCCCGCTTGAACATAGCACTACCGTGGGTCATTGGGAGCACATCAACTGCTACAGTAATCGGACGAATCTCAGTGGTGGTACGATCATCAGGACGAATTCCTTCCTCAAGGATCATGCGTCGACCTTCTTTTTTCATTAAGCTGTAGAAGGCGTGCTTGATATCGTTTTCTTCGATGTCTTCGCGCTCTACCTTCACCTCTGCAACGACTTCATCGAGTCCTGTTGGCTGCAGTTTCCCTTCAGCAATCACCATCTCATGAATCTTCGCAGCGTACTTTTGGTTCAAAGCTGCTTGCAGCTCAACGTGTTCTTCCTCAGGAATGAAGGTGAATTTTTCTTTACCAATGTCTTCTCCCATTGCTTTGATCGCCTCAGCCATGATGGTAAGCTGTGCTTGTCCTTTATCAAAAGCTTCGATCATCACCTCTTCGGGGATCTCTTTGGCACCAGCCTCAACCATGACAATGGCATCTTTGTTTCCACAGAGAATCAAGTCCATGTCACTGGTCGTCTTTTCTTCATAGGTCGGATTGTACACAAACTGCTTAGACTCTTTGTTGTAGCCAATGCGAAGACCAGCCACTGGACCGTCAAATGGAATTGAAGAAATTTCCACTGCGGCAGCTGCTCCAACGAGTGCGACCATATCTGGATCATTTACTCCATCAGCACTCAGTACTGTGGCAATGATCTGCACTTCACGGGTTAATCCTTCGGCAAATAATGGACGTAGGGTGCGATCAATCACTCGACCACGAAGCACTGCATCGTCAGTCGGTCGACCATCACGTTTTACCCAACGGGAACCTTTAATCATTCCAGCTGCGTAGAGTTTTTCCACGTACTCAACTTGGAGAGGGAAGTAGCCTAAAGCGGTTTCTCCACCTAAAGCGAGAGTCACGTGCACCCAAGTGTTGCCACATTTGGCCATGACGGCTGCTTCAACTTGCTCGCTGAAGCGTCCGACTTCCAAAGTAATAATTTTGTCACCCACTTTTACCTCACGGGTGTAGAGGTTATCTAAAGATGGCTTTTGTTTCGCCATAAAATGTTCAAGAGGAAAGTAGCTTCACCACCTAAGGTGTATTCACCTTTGGTGGAAGTTGTCAGTGGTCAGTGATCAGTCATCAGTTTATTAAAATTAATGACTCATTACTAACGTCCGACAACTATTGGTTAAAAATAATGTCCGCTCTTCTCCTCAGGTCCTTTTGTAATAAATAATTTTTAATACCCTCGTCTTTTTGCTAGAACTGCACTCAACGCTGCTGCAACAATTTCAGAAAGATTTGGATTTGTTTCATTAGTTTCTTCAAATGTAGCAACAACTGCCATTATTGCTTGAACTAATTCATCTGTCAAAAGACTAAATTGTTGTTTTTCCTGTTCAATTTTAGCTAGTAATTCCTCAATTTGTGGTTGAGTAAGCCCATACTGCGTCGCGATTTCCCTAATAACGTCACTTCCATATCCAACCAGCTTCCTAACAGCAGCCCCATTCATTGGGGACTCATCACCAGTTATGAGTTTGTCTTGCTTTTGCCCAGAAAATACTAACCACCCTAAAATAGCATTAATTTGAAGCCGAACTCTTCTCTCTATCTCCATATATAGATGAAGCAAAAAGGTAAGGTATCCCGTCAAAACCAAAATAGACAAGTTGACTTTAATATCCTTATTACCTCACATTTCTCTTGCTTTCGATTTATGAGCTAGACTTTGGATCCCGATTTTCATCGGGATGACGATGAGGAAGGATGTTCTTCTGGGCGATTCCTTACACCCGACACCTGAAACCCGATACCTAATCACCCCTTAATCCCCAACGCCTTCACCAACTTATCAAATCTTCCCTCATCTTTGCGTTTTAGGAAGTTGAGTAATCTGCGGCGCTTGGCCACTTGCTTGAGAAGACCTTTTCGGGAGTGATTGTCTTTTTTGTGTTTCTTGAGGTGCTCAGTCAGGTCGTTGATTGAGTGGGTTAAGAGTGCCACCTGAACCTCTGGAGATCCGGTATCGCCATCACCTTGAGCAAATTGTTTGATAATAGCTTGTTTGGCAGTCGTATCAAGTGCCATATATTGTTCCCCGATAATTTTCGGAGCCTCCATGACTTCCCAGTCGAGACCGGGGAGCAAAGTACCTTATAATAGGATAAACAGTATTATACAGCTTTTTCCTCAAGGATGATAGGGGAGGTCTGAAATTTGCTATTTGGGACGCCTGAGAGTTGTTATGTGGTTGGGTGGTTGGGTTGTTGAGTGATAATAGCAGGTAAATCTGAAAGAAATGGTCTTCTTTAAATCTAGTAGGGTTCGTCATCCCGTTGAAAAACGGGATCCATTTCCTTAATTTGTTACAATTTTAGAATGCTCTTTTGAACAGAATTTTTGTTTGAGACATTTGACCATTAAGTTTTTTGTATGTTCACTGTTGCTGCTGACTTTATGGATGGATCCCGTTTTTCAACGGGATGACGTGGTTTTTTTTGTTAATTATACCTTCGTATCTTTCTAAAACTCACACCAACAACTCACTGTGTCCCACCGCAGTATCCTGAATGAAAACGCAACAAATGATCGAGTTGTAATTTCAAGAGCGAAGGAAGAACAACCCAACCACCCAACAACTTAACAACATACTTGTTTCCCTACCTCGCTGGTGGTGCGTACCCCAGCGATCCTTGTGCTGGAGGTGATACAAGCGGATTTACGGGAGTCGAAGTAACAGCTGGTTTAGGTTTCTGGGCGAAGGCTTGAGCCAAAATTGAATTCGACGAAGCTTGAGCAGGGGTAAGCTGCAATCGTTTTGCACCTGAGCGCATTAACTCGGCAATAATCTGGAAAGTATCTGCGGTCACGCTGGCATGACGAAATGAATCGGTAGCTGACTCGATCCCTGCCAAAATATTGGTCGCCACATCAGAGGTAATCGTGAGCTTCCACAAACCAATCAAAGTAATCAACCACTCACTGTTCGAAGTATATCCAGAGGTATCAATGTTGGTCTGAGCGAACGAAGTCACTTGCCGATTGACGGCTATCGTGTGTGCCCGTGTAAAGGCTAACTCATCTTGGGAATAAAAGGCTTTCATTTGGTCAAAGGACGACACTCCGATCAAAAAAATCACATCGGCATCAATCCCAATCTGTGCATACTCGATCGTGGTGGGATCAAGCCCTCGATGGCCTCGCTTTGGTTTTATCACTAAATGAAACTTTTTATTCGCTTGATCAATGTTGTAACTAACATTTTCCACAGCATTTTCGTCATAGTCAAAAATCACGTCAAGACTTTGATTGCCCACACTTTGAGTCACCAGCGCTGATCCCGATAGTACTTTGAGCGAATCTGGCAAATTTTGCTCGCACGCAAGATGACACGATTTTTTTGCATCTTGTAGCAAAGTCGCTAAAGAAAGCGCTGTTGCCGCTTGATCAAACGAAGGATTAGAACGGAGAATAATAAGAAATGATTGAGCTGTTGGAAAAATTTTTTGTAGTGCCGCTTGGTAATCAGTGGTTTGCATAACTCCAAAGTATTTGTCAAAGACGAAATTCTGTTATTGGATAGAATTAGTAATCACAATAACACAAAACAAGACAAATTACGCTGAGTGTAGCGATCAATCAGAAAAAATGCAAGCATGTACGAAGAGTTAGAGCCTGTCCGCAAAGTCCCTTTCGCAACGAAAGGCACTCGGTTTGAGCAAAAAAGGTTTTACTTTTCGACGATAGTAGCGGCGATTACTTGAGAAGAAAATAAACACTTTTTTTGCCAAATCCTAGGGACTTGCAGTAGAATGCGACTTTCCGGACAGGCTCTTACATCTTCAATCGTTGTTGTGCCTCTTGTTGTTTCTCGATCTGCCGAATTTCTCGACCCAAGTGTGCCTCAAATCTTTTCCCAATGACAGAAAACGCCATGGCATATCCCGCTGCCAAAACCACCAAAACAACGACTCCTAACATCACGTTCTTATATTTCTCGTACACAAAGGATCCCACAAAGTAATCATGCCAAGACTGGTGCTTTCGGTCGAATAACACCCACAGATACCCTGCACCAAAAATATATCCAGAAATAAGCTTGCCCCATGATTCCCGAAAAAATGCTCTTTTCCAAGTCAACAACTCTTTTTTAGCATTGCGCACTTCAATACCAACAATCATTTTGCCAAAAGTCTGACCAGTATGATGAATCAAGTACACTCTAGTTAAATTCATAAAAACCCCTGGGAATACAATCAGTGCAATCGCACTCAAAACATCAGAGAACAGTGTCTGCAACGAGCTTCCTGCCAAGTACCACAAGGTAATTGGTAACCAAGCCATGTATGAAAGATCATCAATGAGCTCAGCGACAACACGAGGGAAAAAGGAAACGTAGTTTGGGTTATGGATTAACTTGAGTTTGGGAAGTTCGATCATACTGCTTCCTTCATTCGTGATTGTTTCAAGACACTTTTCATAACTTCAAATCCAAAATACCAGGTTCCGGCAACAACACTCTGCAACAGTGACATCACAAATATGTAAAAAGGCGCGCCAAACAACATCGCAGCAACAATAAAGGGGATGCTCCAAATCAAGAAGCGCTGTGCGAAAACCATGGCAACAACCGGAATGACAAGCAACACCACAAACGGAACAACCCCCACAATCATCACTAAAAATGACACAATCGCATTCGCCAAAAATAGCTCAAACGTTCGCCGTTTCGTATACTTCACCTTCACCAATGACCACCCTAGATCAAGCGCTCGTTTGGCTCCAGTATTTTCCAATAACAAAAACATTCTGCCCCAAGAAAGAGCGATAACGATTTTGAAAAGATAGTAAAGCAACACAAAGAAAGCCACAACGCTCCCCAGCACAACAACCACCATTGATAAACCTTCAGAAATGAAACTAAGAATCGCGGCCAAAACACCAGCCACGATGAGCAAACCAATCAACCCTGCAAATGTCCCCAGCACCACCAACGCCGATAAAGCGGTATACTTCATCATTGGCTTGACGTACGCCACAGCTAGAGTAGAGATACGGGTAACATCCGATTTTCCTTTTTGATCAAATTCTTGAAAAGCCTTGTAAAGAGCAGCCTGAGCCCAGCTCGACCCAACTAAACCAATAACAACAGAAAACCCAAAAAAACCGAGCATTTCTGCAAAAAACAGCACTCGCACCCCAGTTGGCACCTGAAACCACTGAGTTTTAATGACCTCAATGAATGCCATCAATTGGGCATTCTCATTCTCTTCTGATCCTTCTTCTTGGAGATCAGTCTCTGGCGTGAGCTGAGTCTTTTCACCTAAAACAACTCCGTTCCCCGATACTGTCATCGCATTCAATACCGCAACCAACTTACTTGGGACCACACTTGAACTGCCCTGGGGGGTACTGGATGGTTCCTCACGACGTTCAATCGCAGGAGCTTCTTTCTTGGAATCTGAATTGAATGAAAATGTGTTAAAGTTGGCACCTCCAGAACCACCCAGTGCTAAACTTGCCAATCCAAACAACCACAATGCCCGATGCTTTTTCACCAACGCCCAAGACTTTTCATAAAAGTCTTGCACACTCCAGCGCAGTTGTTTCACACTCTGGTGCGATGCGTGATGGCTCGATTGTTGCTCTGCAGAATCGTTCATAGGAAAATGGTATCACAGTTGGGGACAGAAAGTACACGGGAAGAGGGAAAGGGTTGTTGGGTAGTTGTGACTGCCTGCCGGCGAGGCAGGTTGTTGGGTTGTTGGTTGTTAAAAAATGTTGAGAAAAACCAACTCGTCATCCTGTCTGCCCGGGCGGATCAGGATCTAAAGTCAGAGAGGTTCAAGTAACAAAAGTGTTCCCCTACGTATACTTGAAATTCAGCTCAATTGAGACAAAACCTCGTTTCGGTTTTACGAGACTTACAATCGGACTGGTTCGAAACCGCGTTTTGGTTTTTCCAACTTTATTTGCGCTTGGTCAATCGTTTGGATGACATCTTGAAGTCTTTGAGAAAAATACCCCAATTTTAGCTTCCACTCAGATTCCACATCCTGATCGTCAAATTGCAATGACGTAAGCATGTCCAGGGAAAGCTTTGCAACTTCTTGTAACCATCGGTAGGTATACTTGACGGAATCAGTCGCATGAAGATTCAAAGACAACGCAAGAAAGACGTTTAAAATACTTTGTTGATAACCTGAGTAAAAATCGGATAGTTCAAATCCTTGTCTCATCCTTTGAACTGTTTGATCCTCTGGATATCGGAGATGTAGACCAAGATCTACCCAAATGGCTGTCCAGGAGGCAAATTCATTGTTATTACATTCCAACCATTCAAACAGCTCGTTTGCAATTCCAACTAGCTCGATAAACAGGTTAACTGGCAACAACTGAGCAACTCTTTTCAAACTGAACTCTCCATCTACCCTAAGGTACTCTTCATCGGAAGTCAATTGATCAAGTACAAGTAGCGCCTGCCCCACATATAGAGTATCAATGTCAGCCTCAAGCACAAACCGCTCTTTCAAAACTTCCCAATGGTTTTTGCCTAGCTTTCCTTTTTCACTTCGCTTCACTTTTGGCTTGGCCCGTCCTAATACAGATACGTTTTTGAGAATAGGAAGATAATGTTGAGAGACAACTTTCAGTGAAAATAAAAACGGTTGCTCTACACATAAATACTGATAAAACCGGTCCATTATCTCAGTTCCACCAATCTCCCCCCACTGCGAGGTGTCTTGACTATAAATCCAGGCTAATATTAAGGCTTTATAATCCGGATTTTGGTTTATAAACACATAGAAGAGTTCTAGCTGAGCATCATTCAATCGAAAATGTTCTTGGAAACCGAGACAAAACTCTATCACATCTTCATCAGAAAACTGCGAAAGTACTTTCTCGACCAATAGCTCTCTTATTTTCCTACTCCGCAGTCTTTCCCATTTTTTGTCTTCCTCATACAATCCCAGTGCACG
>CAZOWX010000008.1:0-43316 GCA_964583795.1 uncultured Pseudomonadales bacterium
CCCAACTGTTGTCGCTCCTGGTCCACACCAGTTCCCAGACGTTATACAGGCTGGTTGTGCCGTTACGACCGGAGTAGAACTAGGAACTGAGGTTGCCGCAGTTATTTTTTTACAAACGCTACTCTCATAACCTAACCCACTACAACACTGTGCTCCTGGCCAACACGCACTTCCTTCACTAATACAGCTAGGAGCTGGAGTATTCGACGGTTGCACCACAACCCTTGTTGGATCAGGTGCAAAACAATACTTCCCTCCAAAATCAGGGCACGCTTCATTCGTACGACACTCCCGACACACCCCTGAAGCACACTCACTACTACTCGTACATGAACTCCCTACCGGATACAGTTCCGATGCTCTTTGTCGAAGATCACTATTCATCCCTACCAGAGCAAAACTGGTCACCACACCAATGGCCAACACAGAAACAATCAACAGACCCATTACCTGATCAAAATGTGTTCGCTTCCAAACGCGTATTTATTGAATGAATAAGGAAAATCTAGAAGGAATGTTACAATTCACCATCTTAGAAAAACTCTTCATTATGATTGAATAAACAAAGACGTACTCATTATGTAAAAAAGGAGTATAGAAAACAAGTAATTTACCTTTTTTACAAGCAACCTATACTTTTTTTGGGCTGAAGGAAACTCTAGATCAAGTGATAGGATTAAGATTGGCTTTATCATTCTTAAATATTACTTTTTCTTTTTGAACTAATATGAAATATATTTTATTCTTAAAAAGAATCAAAAAAAAAATACTCCGGGGCTTTCAGCTTATTACTGAATTAGGCCAACTACCAAAGTCATTATACTTAATTTACTTCTATCCTTTTTTTTCCAAAAAGCAAGTTACTTGCCCGATTTGTTCATGGTCAGCAATTAAGTTTATTGATTTCAATCTAGGAAATAATCATTACTACAGAAATGCTGAGTGTCCTAAGTGTGGTTCACACGGTAGGCATAGGACATTGTATTTTTTCTTAAAAGAATATTTTTTCAACCATTCCGCAAAAAATTTGTCTGTGTTGCACGTATCTCCTGAAAAGGGTATTGAACAATTTCTAAAATCACACAAAAATATTGATTACCTCAGCATTGACTTAGATTCACCATATGTAATGAAACATGAAAACTTGGAAAAACTTACAATGAAATCAAGAAGTTTCAGTCTAGTAATCTGTTTTCATGTTCTCGAGCACGTTTCAAATGACTTAAAAGCATTAAGAGAAATCTACAGAGTCCTGAAAAAGGGTGGCATTGCTGTACTTGACGTTCCAATTGACCGAAATAGAAAAAAAACCTTTGAAGATAGCAGCATTACAAACCCCCAAGAAAGATTAAAGTTTTTTGGTCAAGAAGACCATGTTCGTATCTATGGGACTGATTTTACTGAAAGAATAAAACAAGCAGGGTTTGACGTTAGTACTTTTCAGATTACTAACTCAAAAATGAAAAAGCAATTCGGACTTCATCCTTACCCTCTTTTTATCGCAAAAAAATTTTGATACATATTTAAATACACTTTTTCTATCCCTTCGCCAAAAGAAGTTGAAGGCCTCCAACCCAATTTCTGCAGTTTACTACTATCAAGTAATCTTCTCTGAGACCCTTCAGGTTTTGTTCTATCAAAGTGAATTTTTAAGTTATTTTTTCCTGTTAAACTTTGAATCATGTTAACAACCTCTCTTATACTTTTCTCGTCACCTGAGTCGACATTATAAACACCACCATTTTCTCCTTTTTCGGCAAGTAATACTAATGCTTTTACAGCATCCATTACATACAAAAAAGATCTTTTTTGGTCACCTGAGCCAAATACTTCTACTTCGTCTGTTGCTTCAAAAAACTTACGTATCATTATGGGAATGAAATGTCCTTTTTCGTCATAATGATCATTCTCACCATACACATTTATGAAACGAGAAATTACTGTTTGTAGAGGGGTGTTCAAAGCATACCATTGGGCAAGATTCTCACCCATTTTTTTAGCGAGAGCATACCCAATTTTTGAAGGCTCAGGATTAGAAGTATCTGCGTCCTCCGGTGTAGGAATCTGCTCCTCCATCGCTTTTCGACTATACACACTTGCAGAACTAATCTGTATAAATTTTTTAACACTCTTTGTTTGAGCAGCAACCTTCAGAGGAATCATCTGCAGTAACATATTATCTTCAAACATCGTTTGTGTTCTACCCAGGTCGTAATCAACACCAGTATTTAATGCTGCTAAATTGAAAATAATTTCATGACCTTCAAAATCGGCTATTAACCCCTTTTCTATTCTTAAATCTTTTTTAATAATATTAAATTTACCCTCAAGGTACTTTAGATTTTTTAATGTTCCTCGGGATAAATCATCAAAGACCGTAACATGATGACCTAACTCAATTAACTCTCTTACTAAGTGAGAACCAATAAAACCAGCCCCACCAGTAACAATGATAGATTTTTTTTTATTTTTTAACATCTGCTTTGACATCAGTAATTTCACTTCACGAGCCATTATATGTGAAAAATAAAAGAAGAGTATAAAGAAAAAAATGAATTCTTATCAGCGGATAAGCATTTGACGATAATTTTGCATCACTTTCACCCTATAGTTATCATTGATGTCGCTATTTTTTTGAACCATGACTGCATAACCATCCTCCCAAAAACGCATAAGTTTTTTTGCTTTTTCTCTGTTATTCGCTTTCATTGCTGTCTCAATCTGGGAATAAAGGATATCACTTGTTTGTTCAAATAAAGTGTAGGAGCTCCATGCTTTGGCATCGGTAATATTTTGAATAAAGGAAATATATTGCTCATGGCTGATCCACTCTTTACGTAAGGATTCTAATAAGTATGTAGTGTAAAAATTGGCAACCTCTTCACCATAATCCCCCCACTGAGCAGCTTCTCTACTGCTTACTTGATCAAAAAATGCTAAAATTTTCTGGTCGTAATCCAGATTAGTAACAAAAACAGGTCTTCGATGACCTACGAATAATGGTGATGTTTCGTTCACATATCGGTAATATTTCCCTGCTACTGCAAAATGACGCTCTTTAAATTCTTGATCCGCTAAAGAAAGGATACTGCTTAAAAATTGATCTTGTTGATCTGGAGAAAGAGAAAATAATTTTTCAGAATCCAACCTCTTTTTCAATAATATCAACTTGTCAAGTGCCTGCTCTCTCACAGCTAAAGGGTACTGTTCTTGATTACTAAATGCAGATTGAGTTTGCAAAACACCTAAAGGCTTAATTTTTACTAATTGAAAGTACTGCTCTGCTGTTAAAGCTTTCTTTGCTGAATATCGCAAAACAACTTCTGGATCATTCCAATATATTTTTTCAAAAACAGACTGCTGATCAGCTTTCAATGCGTTTTCCTTTTCAAAT
Organism: uncultured Pseudomonadales bacterium; assembly: GCA_964583795.1. Classification (GTDB taxonomy): domain Bacteria; phylum Patescibacteriota; class Microgenomatia; order UBA1400; family PJMF01; genus JBDTME01. The sequence goes on from CAZOWX010000008.1 coordinate 3,395, forward strand.
AGACTTTTCTGAGATATAAAGTAAGGAAAAATAGAAAATGCAATTTTCGATTGATTCAAACTGATGAGACTTTCAATAAAAATAAACCCAACACTGAAACATAGATTGCTAAAAGCTAGTATGAGAAAATAAAAAGGGTATACATGTACTCTGTTCATGTTAGAACGCACCACAAATACGTCCCGAAACAATACAGCGATACCAATTAGGATCAAAGTAAATAATGCTGAAAAATTTAAGCTAAAATCAACTAAAGAAAGAAACAAAATTGAAAAAATTCCGATTATTACAGCTTTATCATCCAAACTTGTTTGAGACATCAAGATTTTCAGAAGTCCATAACTTATAAACCCAAAGAGCAGCAAATGAGCGCAACCTACAAAAACACCTGATTCAGCAAAGATTTGCAAAAAGAAATTATGAGCAAAAGCAGTATATAAAAATGGCGCTTGTTGATATTTATTGGAGATAAGAGAGTAGGTTCCAGGACCGTATCCCCACACAGGAAAATCTCTAAAAGCTTGAAAGGCTTGTTGCCAATAATACTTGCGTGGCTCACTGGTAATTGTTTTACACAACTTATTCCTAAACTGCGGCAGGGGACATTCAAACTTGCTGTCAAAAATTGGCCAAATTGAAAAAGTGACTCTTAGAAAAATAACAAACAGAAGCGCAGTAAAGATGAAAATAAATGCGTACTTCGCCTTTTTACGCTGCTGCTCATTCAACACCAATCCTCTAAACAACATCAGTGACCAAACACTAAACTGAATAAGATATATCAGTACATCGGCTCTACCAAAAGAAAGAACTAGAGTAGTTGTTAAAAAAATAGGCAGAAAAAAAAGATAATTGTGTATTAACCTATGGGAATCACTGATGTGTGTGGTTAAAACCGACTGAAAAGCTTTTAACCAGCTCAATGGTAGTACTAACAATAAAAGTGCACTAATATGATTATGACCAAACGTTGAAAAGAGCAAGTTCATTCCTGGCAACCGTCTCGCCCAGTCTTCGCGAAAGAACAACACCAGACTCATGAAAGAAAAGACTGAGACAATCACCAAAATAATGTTGAAAAACATTTCTTTTGGCAGCGTCTTTTTTGATGATACAACAGAAAAAAAAATCACATAAGAGAAGAGAGCAAAAAAAAATGCATTAATTGATAGAGGTAAGTTGTGAGTTTGAGTAAGAGAAAAAAAAGTCGCGATAAGTAACACGATCCAAGTTAAGTTAATTTTCTTGAGTAAAGGAGCAAATAAGTTTTTTGATTGCCTCCAGTTAAAATACAGAAAAAAAAGAATAAAAACTCCCTGTACTATTGGGGCAACATAGGTTTCACCAAGCAGTAAGTAAATCATCATCAAGATTGAAAAAAAGAAAACAAAAAAAACATCATGTAGTGAGTCCATTAATCAAGGATACAATGAATGTTTAACAGAAGAAAGCTTTAACAACACTCACCACATATTCTACTTCGTCGTCTGTCAATTCTGGGAAAAGTGGTAAAGACACGGTTTGGGAGGCAAAATGTTCAGCATTGGGTAGTGTACCGACATTTTGGTGTAAATACATAAAGTTTGGCTGCAAATGTAGTGGTAGAGGATAGTAAACACCTGTTGCCACACCCTTTTTACTTAAAAATATACGAAATCGCTCTCGATCTTTCATTTGAAATGCATAAACGTAGAGGGATGGCCGAGTAAAGGTTGGTAACTTCATTCCATTCACTCCAACCTCCTCTAACACTTTGTTATAATACTGTGCAATCTCTAGCTTTCTTTTTATCCACTTTTTTAAGCTTTTTGTTTTCACTGATAATACTGCAGCCTGAATATTATCAATTAGCTCATTGTAACCATTTACGTAGTGGGTGTACTTATCATTCAAGTCTTTTATGCCATGATTTGCATACATACGAAGTTTGTTCAAGTAATTCTGGTCGTTGGTGGTAATTACTCCCGCGTTTCCAATGCTTCCCAAAATTTTTGATGGATACAAAGAAAAACAACCAGCTACTCCCATCGAACCAACCGGAATATTATTATATAAACTGCCATGCGCGTGTGAAGAATCTTCAATCAAAAACAAATTATTTTTTCGACAAATTTTCAAAATTTTGTCCATTTCACAAGGAACTCCATACAGATGAACGATGAGAAGGCCTTTTGCTTTCTTTTTTGTAGTACTCAAGTATTTTTCTATTTTATCTGGGCTTATATTTCCGGTTTGAGAGTCAATATCAACAAATCGAGGAATGGCTCCCGCTAAAACAATAGCATCTGCACTTGCCGAAAAACTGACAGGTGTAGTAATAACTTCATCCCCGGGAGACAGTTCCAATGCCTTTAGCGCAACAATTAACGATGCTGTCCCTGACCTGACCCCGAGTGCAAACCGTGTATGACACAATTTCGCAAATGCTTGCTCAAAATCGACCGTATCCTTCCCATAAGTAAACTCACCCTTCTCATAAAGCATTTCTATTTTGTCAAAAATCTCTTTTTTAAGCTGAGCATGTTGTCTTGAGATATCAAAAAATGGAATAGTTTTTTTCATGATAATAAAGCCATCCGTCTTGCTTTTTCTAATATTAATACGTCATGTATATATTGATCATAGCGGTTGATTCTGTTTTTACCACTCTCTTGAATACATAATTCAGAATAATGGTTTAATGCCACATTAAGAGCAGAACAACTAGTAACAACTGGTATTTTGTGGTGAATAGTTGGTTCAGATACCATTGTTAATTCTAAAAACGGAACCTCCTTATTCCAGTAGATACTGCCTTTTTCACCTTCGATGTAGAGAGTTCTTTTCGACTGGGGCCGAATCCAACTATATTCACAAACGTATTGTACTTCGTGAAAAATTATTTTTATCTCGCATTCTACTAAAGTGCTCTGTTGAAATTTTTGAGTTCTCGTTAAAATTTTCTGAGCACTATCTTTTAAAAAAAATCTTCCCAAATACACATCATGAGTAAGCAGATCGTCCAACACAGTAATATTGGGCTTATAAAAACCTGCACTATATCTGATAGATTGGATGTTTTTTATTTTTCCAAGTGAATTAGCATCAATTATCTTTTTTATTTCTTGGGCGTATGCATCATACAAAAAAGTATAATCAACAAAAAGACAAACGTTTTTCTCTAAAGCTATTTGAACTAGTTCTTCAGCTTCAGCTTGAAGTAAAGATAGTGGTTTTTCTATAAACAGGTGCTTACCTGCAAATAAAATCTTTTTTGCAAGGTGAAAATGGCTTTCTTCAGGTGTTGACAAAATCCCAATTTCAAATCTAGGATCACTGAGAAACTCTTGAAAAGAGATTCTTTGCAAACCACTTGGTAATATAATTTTTTGTTCTTTTTCAACGACGTAGGGGGATACCTTTAATTCCGTCAAAGTTTGTGCCAACTTCTTCCCCCAATAGCCATAACCAATAAGAACGATGTTACTTCTTTTCTGGAACATACTTACTTTCAATTAAAACAGTATCAAAAATTATTTCAGAGTCACTATTCTCATCACACTTATCAAAGTTATAAATATTGATTTTCAAGACAACAGGGTGAGTGTTGAAATACTGACAAGCAGCTTGATTATCAGTACTATCGACTACCTCAAGCTTATATTTGTCTGCATACCAAGCAAAGTAGCTATAATAAAAGAAATATATTCCTTTATCTACTCGGTGATTTGTTTCTTCAGCTTTTTTTATTTCTTCAGAATTCATCTCACCTTTATACATAATAACCTGATCTCTTTTACGGGCTAGCTGAATAATTTTCTTCACCCCAATCGGATACTTGGAAATATCAAAATCATGATCAAATAGTTGAAGACTATAGTTTAACCAAGGAACAGTAAGAAATAAAAAAATACCGGCAAAGACACAGTAATTTAAATAATTTTTTTTCTCGTTGAATGCTGAAAAGTGTAACACCAATATTGTAGGGATAAAGAACAAACAATGACGAATATGAAACGCAAAGTAACCTTGTATGTAACTAATGATGGTAATACTCAAAAATTGAAGAGAAGCTACGAAAAATAAGTTACTCGTTAGTTTTGCCCTTCTGCTGAATGCAATAATGAGTAAAAGTAAAGCTACGGGATACATCCACCAATAAAGAAATTCCGTAGAAAGTAAGTTACTCAAAGTATGTGAAATAATTGCTCGAATGGCCTCTTCAGACACTGGTTGGTACTTACTGACATTAAGGTATAAGACAACACCTAAATATGCACTAGTCAGAAAAACAACTAAAAAATTCTTTTTTGAAACTTGTTTGTCAAAAAAACCTAAAATGAAAAATGGGACGAAGGTCAAAAGCTGAAAAATAGAGTTGAGAATAAGCAATAATAAAATTGGCAAGAATCGAAGATCGAATAGCTTTTTTTCAAGAAAAAGATAAATTGTCAGTATAGTACCAAGACCGGCTAGTTCGTAAAATCGAACCTCTAGTGAGTAAGCAAATAAAATAGGGTGGAAAAAGTATGTCGAAAAAGCAAGGCATAAAACAATCATTTTAAACTTATTCAATTCTTTTTTTTTCTTCTGTATAAATACCAGTTTTTCAATCGTAAATAGGAATAAAAGAGTCGACACTGTATGAAATATCATGTATGGAATTCTGTAGAAAAACTCCTGACTCTCTACTGGAAATAAATCAACTGCATACCTAAAATAGTGCATATTCCAATAGTCAAGTGGTGGTGCTGCTGCATGTTGAGTAAGTACAGATTCGGAAATTTCTGAGAAAGGTTTTTCGGAAAATAAAATTACTCCTATCTCATCTCCCCACATTTCTTGAGCATTAATTTTGGGAAAAAATAAAATATAGAAAAATAATGCAAAGCAAATAGCAAATGCAATAAATATTTTTAGCTCTTTACTAATTGAGGATATCTTCTTTCTAAACGGGATTAACCCGATAAAAACAATCACAAGCATTAGGAAATAGTAATACTTTGCAAACACGCTCTTACTAAAAAGCAACGTTGTGATTAAAACACAAAAGAGTACAATTTTTACGACCTGGAAAATAAAAGCTCGGTCAAGAGTTTTTAAACGGACAGCAAACTCTGGTCTTGAAATAAATTTTGTCTGCATAAATTATTGAGATTCTTATTCTACATGAATTAAATTATTATGATCAAATTTGATATAAGAAAAATAAGAACACGCTGGGATACGTTGGTAGTTATTTGCTTATTGCTTGTGTTTTCTGGTTGGAGAACGATCACACTACAAAATCGATCACTTGACTCTGACGAGATATTCTCAATATTATTCTCTCAAAGGTTTCACTACAACCTTCTGAATACGCACAATCCTTTTGATGATGGGAACCCCCCACTACATTTTGTTATCGTAAAATTTTTCAACCAAGTGCTTGGATTGCATGCCGAACTCGTAAGACTTTCTTCTGTCATTTTTTACTTCCTATCTGGATATTACGTTTACTTACTCAGCAAGCATTTTTTAGGAAATCAAGCCATAAAAAACATATTCGCTGTTCTTTTCTTTCTTAGCTCATCACTAATTTTCTTTTACGCTGGAAATAATCGTCCTTATTCTCTATTAGTCCTGACATCGTTAGCCACGTTTTACTATCAAGCAACTTACTTTTTCACACCACATCGTGCTTATACTGTCTTGCTGTTGAGTATTATCGCATGCACTGTCGGTTTTTACACACACTACAGTTTTACGATTTTCTTCGCTTTTTTGTGGCTCAGTTTACTCGTGTTTATTCGAAGTAAACAAAAGTTGTTAAAAACAGTTCAAATCGTTTTACCTCCATTGCTTCTCTATTCTCCCTGGATTATCCGTTTTGGTCTAAGTCAGTTATATCCTAAAACACACGGAGCTGGAGCTCCATATTATTTGTGGCAAAAAAGTTTACCTGCTCTATCTTTTACTAGATGGATGAGTGTTGTTTTCAATTTCTCCGAAGGGAATTACGTTCACTCTTTAATTATCGCTATTCTTCTTATCCTTTTATTGAGCATAGTCACATTCAAAATTGTAAAACGAGAAAAATACTCTCAGCAAAAACTCTTTTTTCACTTATTTCTATGTGTTTCTTTGATTCTCTTCTTTATGACTCCTCTCTACAAAACACTTACCATTCCTCGATACTCGATATTTTTGATTCCGTTTATCTACTTGTCCTTGAGCACTTTTGTTCGTTTTTCCAAGTCTTTTGTGTTATCCGTACCTCTAGTCTGCATCGTTTTCATTTTTTTTATACGAGGAACCACAAGGTTGGATACTCCCCATGAAGACTGGAGAGGTTTAGCTCAATATTTATCAGCTCACTCCTTAGTTGCAGGCAAGACAGTAATCATTGCAGACCAGTACTATCTTGTACCAGTTATACGCTTTTACTATACCGGATCAGCAGTGATTGGTTGTTTGAAAGAGTTTGATGAATCCAGTGAATGCAAAATTTCTAAGGATGAAATAAGTACATATCTTCATATCAACTACGTTCAAGCGCCTTGGACTTATCCCTATACAGGCATGCTCGAAAATGACAACATCGTACAAAAAGACTCTCGTCATTTTGCATCGATAGTACTTTTTGAGTTAACAAACAAGTCAGTTAAGTAAATAAATAAATCGATTAGCGAGCTTCCTCACTCTGTTTGTACTTACTTTCAATAAAGATCATAACTGAATCTGAGATTGTGTGGGTGACACTTTTTTCATCACATTGGCTAAAATCATAAACATTTACTTTTATGACTGCTTTATGAGAGTTAAAAAACTCACAAGCACCTTTATTATCTGCAATGTCTTCAATTGTTAAGTGATATCTTTTTGCATACCAATTAAAATAATTGTTGTAAAAATCATACACTCCTTTATCAATACGCTGATTGGCAGATGTTGCTAGCTGGATAGCTTCAGGAGAAATTTGACTGTTATAGAGTAAAATCTGCTTTTTGTCTTTTGCTTCCTGCATCATTTTTTTTGCACCGATAGCATGCTTAGACATATCAAAACTGTGATCTAAAAGTTTTAAACTCAAGTCCAACCAAGGGATAAAAAAGAACAAAAAAAGAGTTATCAAGACGAAATAGCTCATTTTCTTTTTTTGTTGGTTAATAGCTAAAAAAAGGATGGTTAACACTGTAGGAATTAAATATAAATAATGTCGAACATGTAAATCAAAATAACCTTGGACGTAACTAATAGCAGTGATACTTATAAATTGAGAACTTAGTACAAAAAACAAGTTGATGGATGTTCTTGTTTTATTTTTGTAGGCAAAAAAAAGAAGTATCACCGTCAATGGACACATCCACCAATGTAAGAACTCTATGGAGAGCAAATCTTTCAGTGTTTGTTCTACAATCATTCGAGCCATTGGCTCTGCAACAGGTTGATACTTATTTACATGAAAAAATAAAATTGTCCCTAAAAATAGATTTGCAAAAAAAACAACAAAAAAGTTTTTTTTTGGTACTTGTTTATCAAAAAAGCCCAAAACTAAAAACGGTACAACAGTTAGCAATTGAAAGATTGAGTTTAAAACAAAAAGCAGAAGCAACGGTAAAAATTGTAAATGAAATAATTTCCCCCGTAAAAAAAGAAGAATGGTAATCGATGTGCCAAGAGCAGCAAACTCGTAGAATCGAAGTTCGAAAGCATAAGAAAATAGGATTGGATGAAAAAAATAGGTTAAAAACGATACTGACATGAGCGAGAATCTCAATTTTTTTGTCATTAAATTTTCTTTTTTTATACAAGCTATTTCATTTACGATTAGAAGGAATATTACAGCCGATATGGTATGGAAAATCATGTAAGGCACTCGAAAAAAGAATTCTTGGTAATCTACTGGAAATAAATCAACCACTTGTTTCAGGTAGTGCATATTCCAGTAATCCAAAGGGGGAGTGGCTGCATGTTGCGTCAGCACAAATCCTGAAATTTCCTCAAAATGCTTTTCAGCAAATAAAATAACACCTATTTCATCACCCCACAGTTCAAGGGAATTTATTTTTGAGAAGAATAAAATGTAGAAAAGCAGTGAAAAACACCCTGCGCAGATTATAGAGATCTTTAACTCTTTACTTAGTGTTGTTATTTTTTTCCCAAGAGGTAATAAATTAACGAAAACAAAAAAGAGCATGAAAAAATAGAGAAACTTTGCAAACACGCTCCTACTGAAAAGCAGAGTTGTGATTAAAGCACAGAAGAGAACAATTTTTACAATCCTGAAGATGAAAATTAAATCTCGTTTTTTCAACCAAGTTATAAGATTGAGAGTTAGTATAAATTTAGTTAGCATACATTATTGCAGGCAGTCTGTGACGAATGCCCTGCAGCATCGATAAAGAACTCAAACGTAATGCCATTGGTAAGTACCACTAGCTCAATTGTGTTGTATGAACTATCAAATAGCGATGCTCGTTAATGCCCGTTTCCTACTTATCGTTAAGAACGTCCTACAACTGACTAAGACTCATCTCGTTGTATGTGCAGTTCTAAACCACGTCATCTTATATTTTTTGGGCAACCATTACACAATCAAAGTAGTGTGAATATCCAAGTTTCTTTAATAAAATACTTTGCTGTTCTACAGAGAAATTAGAAATAAACCACCGAAGTATCCTCTGTAATCTTGAAGAAAATATAGGTGAATAGTACTCATATTGCACCACTTTAAGTGAAAACTTAGTTAGTTGCTGAACCATTTCGTTGATATCAATTTTTTTAATCGGCAATATCTCCGACGATCTGTCGTTTGCAATAGAATTAAATATCAATTTAGGGACCTCGCTCATGATGACTTCACCTGATTTTTGCCATTGTATGTTATATGTACCAAACAATGAGTTTTTCATGGTAAATGCAAGGATAAAATATCCATTACTCTTTATGACACGTCTGACTTTTTTTAGAATATTTTCCCAATCATCTTCAGAAACATGTTGGGCCAAATGCATACAAAATACTACATCAAACGATAATGGAGGAAATAGTATATTTTGGAAGAAATTTGTAATAACTGAATCTTTTCGAAAAACGTTATTTTTTTTAGCTTGACTAGCTCTTGATAAATCTGGCTCCACTAATGTCCACTTACCTTTAACGCGTATTATGTTAGGCAATCGTCCAGTTCCTGCTCCAATGTCTAGAACATTTGTAGTTGGAGAGAAAAAATTTTTTGGGATAGACTTTGAAAGTAAAGTTTTCAAAGCAATAATTTCCTGCTCTTCCCATGTTTGAACACTCGTGTTACCACCTAGTGTAAAAACTCCCCGCTCTGTTTGAGAAGCAGGATAATGGTATGTTTTTATATTGCGCATATATTCCAAGAAGTTCCGATTTTAGTCAGTTATCACTGGTGGGACTGAAAACCTGGGATTATTGTGTCGGTTTTTTTTATTTTTGTTTTTTCTAACTTTCCAATTAGCTTTTGTTCTTTTATGAATGTCTAATAAATTAGTATTTTTCAATTGTTTGCACTATTTTACTTTTTTAATTGCCAAAACTATTTAACTTGCCTGATAAAATATTCAAGGATTCTCACCACCGTAGTTGTGGATATTATTGCATTATAACATTTTTCATGTAAGCAACTACCAGGTTGGATACAACATATACAATCTAGTTCCTAGAAAATATGCAAATCACTCAAGCTCATTTAGACACATTTGGTTCAATTGTGCTGTATGAGTTATCAAACAGTTATGTTCATTAATCGACTTATTACTTTGATGGTTCTTTTACAAGCGAACAACTGGTTTCGATATAATTAACCACGTGAGATGAAGAAAATCAGTTAAATATCTCCTTAAAAGCCTCTTTGGCTCTAGCACTACTCTCCAAAGCCATTCCAGTCCGTTGTTCCTTAAAATACTTGGAGCTCTAGGGGTTGTCCCCGATAATATATCAAAAGCAGATCCAACACCTATCCCTACGAAAGCATTTATCTTATCAGAATGTTTGATCAGCCATTTTTCCTGTTTTAGTGGCCCTACGCCTATAAGTACGATGTCAGGTTTAGTTTTTTTAATTTGAGTCAATATTACTTCATCAACTTTTTCGTTCCAGTCATTCCCAAATGGCGGTGCAAAAAAACCACAGATGTTTTTAGGATACTTTTCTACTATTCGTTTAAGAATTTGTAGAGTGGAGCCTATTATATAAATTTTATAACGATCATTCTGAAGTATTCTTTCCACTAAATCAGTTCCACTCACTCGTCCAGGCAATGACTTAGTTGAGTACCAACTCAGTTTTGATAACCAAACGAGAGGTACTCCATCACAAAAAATCAGACTATTATTATTGTGCTTCTCTTTGCACGGTTGGTCATTTCTTAATTCAAGTAAAATGTGCACGTTCATAGCAAAAACAAGCGTTTTTTTCTTTCTTTTAATACTTTCATAAACACGTTTATCAATTGATTCTCGTGTTAAACAATCAACGCGTTGAGATAAAAGGATAGAGGATTCCATTCAGTTCCTTCTGCTGTATAGTCTTTAAAAGACGTGACAATATAAATGAACCACAAAAGAAAAGAAGATAAAAACTTAACCGAGTGGCTGAAATACGAGTGTCTTCACAATACTGTCTCATAACTTTCATAAATAGCGGTAAAAATGGTTTAGTTTTTATTTTCAAATTTATACGAATTTGCTCCCATTTTTTCTCGTACAAAGCATGCCCTCGGAGGTGAGTATACATCCGTGTTAAAAACTGACGAAAATGGATAGAACCTTGATGAAATACCATTAAAGAGTCCACATATTTCCCTTTTCCTCCTTTTTGATAAATTTGCATTCCCAAATCTGAGTCTTCACACGTAAAGTCATCTTTTCCCAAGCGGTCACTAGAAAACTGTATTTTTTTGGCTTTTAAATAATGCCTATCCAGAGTAACATTCTTTGTATCCAAAATCTCGGGGTCAGAAATTGAATTCCCCGCAATTTTTGACTTCGTCCAAAGCTCGTAAAATAAACTTTCCGCAAAGCTGTATATGTTTTGGTTGTTACTGGGAATAGATCTCCCTAAGAAAAACACTGCTTTTTTGTTTTTACTTATCTCCTGTTTTAGACAGTAAGCATAATGTGACTGCACAACACAATCGTCATCAATAAATGTAAGCCATCTGTTTTGTGCTGCACTAAGAGCAAGGTTTCTCCCAGAAATGACATCACCTTGTAAATTTTTTATGTATTGAGTACGTAAAAGTGTATTACGAAATAATGAGACACAATGACTTTCGGTAACATCTGTTGAACTTCCATCCACAACAATCAGCTCATCAAAGGCATCGTGTTGTGAAATGACGCTGGCCAAACATTTCAACAACAAAGTAGGTCGATTTTTGGTAACAAGTGCTACACTGATTTTTTGCATATTGAAGTTAAATCAATTTCCAAAGTACCCTTTTTATTTTTAGTAAAATGATCGAAGAAAGTATGACAGTTAACAACTGCACTTTTTTCAAAAAAGTCAGTTTGTAGGGTCTCGTAAATTCAGAAAAATAAAAGAAAAAACCTTTCTTGTTTTTTTCGGTGTTCAATTTTTCTATTTGTAAATTCCATTTTTTTCGGTAGTTTTCATAACTTTCTGCAGCGAAAAAAAGTTTTTTTAGATACCAGCTAACATAAGTTGGATCACGATGGAATACCACAATATTTTTGTCATAAATAGCACGACCACCAGCTAGTTGGATGCGTAAACCCAAATCACAGTCTTCTGCTGCACCGAGATTTTTATAAACACGCTTTTCATCAAAAAACACTCTATTTGTCTTCAAAAACTTACGGTTATATACAATGTTTTTATTATCTAATATTTCAAGTAAAGTAATGTCTTGACCTCTGGTGTACTTTTCTTTCCACTTCCAGTTAAGAAATAAGGTAGCAAGGGAAAAAACGTTCGTTTCATCATATGTGCCGGAATAGCCAAGAATTGCCGATACATTTGATGCATTGTTCTTTAGGGATGACTGAATGTTTTCAAACCAGTCAACTTGAGCTACACAATCGTCATCAATAAAAGCTACCCTGTCATACTGAGCCTCTTTGAGACCTCGATTGTATACTACCGGATATCCCTGTTTTTTCTCTAAAATATGTTTGATTTTCGTCTTAGCAATTTGAGAAAAAGCTGCAACAACTTCTGAAGTTCGATCACAAGAGTCATTGTTGACAACAACAATTTCACTCGGCAGTTTTTTTTGAGCTAAAAGAGAGACCAAACACTCAGATAGTAAAGAAGCTCGATCTTTTGTTACGATTACTACTGAAACTTTCATTTATTTATCCTAAGGTAAGTTCATCGATAATTGTTTGATATTCGGATAGAAAACTTTCTCGAAAGTTTTGCTTTAGATATCGTTGGGCATTACAAATAAGTTTCTTTTTCAACTTAGAACGAGTTAGCAATTTTACTACAGCATCAGCAAATTCTTGAGCGGTATCAGCCACCAAATAACTACTCGGGTCATACACTAAACCGTATAAACCTAGTCTTGTAGAAACGACAGGCAAGTTACTTTTCAATGCTGTTAGAATTTTAAATCTGATACCACTTGCAATTCTAATTGGCGAGACAAATATACTAGCATGTGCAAAAAAAGGCTTTAGGTTTTTTTGATACCCATAACAAAAAACTTGATGTGAGGTCAAATGAGAAAGAAGCTTCCTACTATTCATGCCAACAATATGAAGTTCAGTCCGTGGTTGTTCTCTCAATACAAGAGGAAAAACTTCACTGATAAACCATCTCATCCCATCTTCATTCGGATACCAATCAAAGTTACCAACAAAAAGCAGACTATTTCCATTTAATGTATTTGCTTGAAAATTACGATAATGAGGAAAAAAGTCTAATTTCATTTTTTGAACAGTAATATTCAAATTGGGGTAAAACTGCAAAAGTCGTTTCTTCTCACCAATAGAAAGACTAAAAATGTGATCAAAAACTGGAAAATACTTTTTTTCCTGTTTTTTAATTAATGCGGTCTCAAGAAAGTAAAATATTCTTTGACTAAAACTTTTTCCATACGCAGCTATGCCTTTAGTAATATCTGATTCAATATTTTGGGACTCTAAAATCCAAATTTGTTTTTTCTCCAGAGGTAAAAACTGTGACATACTAAAACGATCAATGTGGATAATATCTGGATAAAATGCGCCAAGTATTTCAGATAATTGAACTTTAATCTGTGGATGATAGTATTGAGCAAAGAGATACGGTCGAACATGTAGGTAATTGTTTATCAACCACAACGGCCTTGTCTTCACTCTATTTAAAATGAGCGAATGTTTGAAAAAAGTAACGTGTGAAGCAACATTACTCAGTTCAGAAAGAACAGTAGTTGAAGGAACTTCTTTACAAAGAAAAAAAAGGTAAACTTCAAATTCTTTATTCAATTCTCTCAGAGTATGATAGGTCTTAATATTTCCCCCAGAATCTAGAGGAAAAGGCGGTGACTCTGTAATAAAAAGTATTTTCTTTTTCACACTAAACGAAATTTATTCTATTCCTATTTTAGTTATTGTAGGAAATACAGCCACCTGTTTGAAGTTCAGGGGCAGAGTCTGACCAATGATCACAGGAACAAAATCAAAGGTATATAATTCATTACTTAATTCATAAGTACTAAGCTCAATTGCATAAAATACATCAAATAGTTCGGAGTCTGAAGATTGAACGATTTGACCATTGATATTTGGAACTGAACGCTGGGCCGGCTTTACAGTTACATCTAAAACCTTCGCCCAAACTTCACCTTTGCTATTCGTGACCTGGTCATTTTTTTTGATAGAGTATGCTAAGTAAGATGGAACTCCATAAACGTCAGAGTAATATCTGCTATCATATCTTAACTGGGCTACAACAACAGTCTTTCCTTTTGTGATCGATTTTTCGTCTCGAAAACCAGGAAAGTCTACAACTAAGCCTTTTACTCTCACTTTAGAAAAAGAAAAAATAAAGCTCTCGCCGTAAGTTGCTTGCTTACCTCTAAAAGAGTAAACTTTTTTGCGTGGATTATAGGTGGCTTGCAACCGTACATCGAGATATACGACATTATCTATTGAACTTTTTTTATATGTCTCGATGTTTACAATCTCAGCAATCACGTTACCAAGTTCATTGCGCTCAGTATCACCGATTTTGAAGCTACTCGTGTACTCATTACCTGGTAAAGTGTTCGCATAAAGTGCGTTTTCATCAGTAACTTTGATCCTGATGGTAATAAATGTAGTTTCTCGCTTAAAAAAAATGTAAAAAGTAAATACGGCTAAGATAGCAAGAACAATAAAGAAAATATCAAAAGTTTTAACTTTGGATAATAAGGTGCGCACATTATGAAAAATTTTCATTTAAACCTCATCTCTATTTTTTTTACATTGTATAAAGCAGAGCCAATTATTAAGCCTAAAAACACAAAATCCATTCGTTCGTTTGAAGGTTGGACAATATAATAAAGCAGTGCTGTAAAAAGACCCGCAACAGATACTGAGAATGATAGATACTCAAATTTATTCCAATTTATTACAAAATACTTCTGGTTGATATATAAAAAATATTTTCGAATGATTAAGAAAAATGGAAGAAAAAAGGCAATAGTAGCAATCAATCCAGACTGTAACATCATCCTTAAGTAAAAATTGTGTACAGTAAAAGGAAAAGTCCGAATATACCCATTTGCGAAGTTTTCAAACATAGCATATCTGTCGGCGTTTGTGCCAAAACCAAATAATGGGCTATATGTAATTACCTCAATAGCTTCTTTCATCATCGTTAAGCGTAAAGTACCACCTCCCCCAGTAGAAAAAAAGTACTGGGTAAGAAAAACTCTTGGGACGACTATAAGGGAAATCACAATACCCAATGCAAGTAAATACAACATTTGACGCAAAGTTAGACGTACTTGAAAATACATGAAAAATTTTCTCTGAATTTGAATAAAAGTAAAGATCCCAATTAAAACTGTTATCATCCAGATAGTTCTACTTTGAGAAAGAATAAGACTTACTAAAACTAACAATGCCATAATTTTTACCATAAGGTTATTCCTATACACAAAAGCTACTGGAAGCACAAGTAAAGTAAGTTTTAACAAAACAAATGCAAAGTCATTTCCAGAATAAAAGGTGCCCTCGACTCGAGGAAAAAATAAATTTTCTTCAGGAACAGACGTGGAAAATATGAGCTTCTCATCTAACCGTTCAATTGGTAAAGATGATGTAAACTGTACTAATCCTAGACAACATTGGAATATAACAATTGAACCAATTAACAAATAAAAATATTTTTTTTCTCTCCCACCAAAAGAGAGAATGTACATCACAGAGATGATACTGATCAGCAACTTTGAGTACTGAAAAAAAGTAAAAACTGAAAAAAAAGAATCAAAGGAAAAATACAATGAACTATAAAGAGAAAATAAAAAATAAATAAGAAATGGGAACAAATAAATATTTTTTGACAAAGAGAATTGATTGATTTTCCGTTTTTTTTGAGCTAACATCTGTGTAATTTTTCTGACAAAAAAAATCAAAAGCCAAAAAGCGAAGACGTCTGAAATAACAAGTCCAAATGTCTCAAATATCCCATCGGGTAATAGCTCGTAATAGTATCTGTCAACAGAAACAAGTTCAAAAGAATAGTATTTTCCTGGAAGAGAAAACTGAGAAGCAAGTATGAAAATAGAAAAAAGAGCAATAAACATATTTTTACCGAATACAGAATAAAAAGTGAGGAAAAAAACCACTGAAATAACAACCCCAACTTTAAACACTTCAGGAAATGCATAAATAAGAGTACTATACATCAATGAAAAAAGAACAAACAAAGTACTCTTTCCAAATCGACTTAGAACAGAAGACATTAACATATTCCAAATAGACGATCATTGTAGTCTAAAAACACAAAATGAAAAGCTATAAAAAAAAGGTTCTTTTTATTACTAATGATTTTGCGGTTGGTGGAATAGAAAATTATGTGCAACTATTCTCATCATATCTTATTAAAAATCAGCATGAAGTGTGGTTACACTGCTGGCAGCACGTTCTGACACCCCACTCCATCAAAGGTGTACACATACAATCGATTCAATTTAATCCAACAATTTTTTTTCTAGTCAGATATCTCACCCTATTAATTAAACAAAATTTATCTCTTTTTACTTTTTATATTCAACGAAGAGTACCAGACTTAATTATTCTCAATTTAGCAAGAAGTGCTTTTTTTTCATTACCAACACTGCTTTTTTTTAAATTAATTAATCCTCGAATTAAAATTTTCTTTCAATTTCATGGTTCAGAAAGTTTAGAAAGAAAGTTTTTATATAACTCACTCGGAGAATCAGGAATTAAAATTTTAACTAGATTGTTTTTGTATCAAAAAGCAGAACTACTTGTCTTTCGATGTGTCGATCGCATTATTTGTTTTAGCAAGTACTCCAAAAATGAACTTTTGGTCAAAAAATTTCACATCAATGAATCAAAAATTGTTATTATTCCACCAGGAAAGAGAGCGGAAATTCAACAAATTTCAAAGGTTGAAGCAAGAAAAAAATTGGGACTTTCTACAACTTCACCAATTGTATTAACACTTACTCGATTAGAACCTCGAAAAGGCGCCTTTATTTTTCTAGAAATTGCGAAAGAGATACATGCTCTTGACCCTTCTTGTATCATTGTTTTTTGTTCGATGTTTGAGCATACGATCCTTAGCCGCGAGACTGAACTATTTTTTCTAAAACACTCAAAGCTAAAACTTGGCGCAACAATTCACTATTTTCAAAATATCAACTCTTTAGAAGTCAATCTTTTTTACTCTGCTGCAGATCTGTTTTTACTTCCATCTGTTGATCTGGAAACGTTTGGCTTCACTACACTTGATGCTTTGTCATTCGGGCTACCAGTGTTTGGATTCGATATTGGAGCCAACAAAGAATTGGTAAAAAACAAGACGAGTGGAATCCTAGCCAAAAATAAAACCCAGCTTGCTAAAGAAATCGCACACTTCATCAAACTACCGCAACAACAAAAAAAAGCGCTAAGTAGTAACTCCATGGAAATTGCTAAAAAGTATAATTGGGATCGTTACTTCTCAGGAATGAAGGAACTTATCGAAATAGAGTAAGTCCATAAATCTTCAAAAATTGCTTTCGATACTTCTGTAGTTGATAATGTTTTTTTACCACAGCAACACTCTTTTCTCTCAACTTACTTCTCTCTTTCCTCGACAATGAAGAAAACCATACTAGTTTCTCAGCTATTGAATAGGCGGTTGTATCTCTAGTGATTAAATTTTTACTCACTTTCCCTAATATTTCAGGAATAGCCCCTATTGGAGTTCCAATAACTGGTACGCCCATTGCCAATGCTTCAATAATCGTCATACCAAATGTTTCCAGTTCTACTGAAGGCATAACAAACACATCGGCCATACTCAACAAATCTGTCTTTTGCTCGTTAGACACTTTATGTAAGAGATGCAAACAAGTAAATAAATCTTCCTCTTCATATACTTTCATTAAATGAAATTGTGAAAAATATTCTACTGGTGAAGCGATGAATGCACGAAAAAGAATCTTTTGCTTTTGTAAAATGCCTAATGCTTGAATCAATTGTTCAACTCCTTTCCTCGGTTCAGCTCGGCCAAAATTAAGTATCACCATGTGTTTTTGCGCTCTTTTTTTTAGAGTGTTAATTTTTTTCAAATCAATTAAACCTGGTATTATTTGAATCTTTGAGGACAGACTAGAAGAGAAGTGCTCCAATATTAGCTTTTTAGAATATCGACTAAAAGTAAACACTCGAGTAGCACTTTGTAGTACAACGCTTTGTAAAACTTTTCTCAATTCTTTTTTCACAAACATCTTCACTCTGTTGCCAGATCTGCGACTCTCAATCGAGTAAAGATCTAGGTCGAATGCGCTATGAAAAGTCAGTAGTCTTTTTATTTTCCAGGTTTTTGGGTGAAATAAGGTATAGATTGCTGACCAAGTTTCTGAAAAATGAATTACATCTATATCGTTTTTGCGATACACGTCACTCAAAGCAGAAAAGAATGCAAAAAAACCAAATACCCTTTTTCTCAAACCTGATTGAAGAAAGTCTTCAATAACCACAACATTACATCCTGAAAAAAAAACCTGTGGATTTGATAACTCTCCCCTTCTCGCTAGCACAACGACTTGACAATGTTCAGACAACAAAAAATCTGCCTGTTGTCGAATATATCGAGCTATTCCACCGGTGTGAAAGTCATCTATGATAAAAAGCACTGAACTCATAAGGACTTTATTAAAAAAGTTACTCTAAAACTGTGAAATAATAGTGCTTTACCTTCATCTGAAAAAAAAATCGAATAAAAATAGACATAGTGATAGGCAACATTGGGAATAAATAAACTAACCTTCAAATGAGAGTGTCGCTGCATATACAAGGCCTGATGAAATGGCTTAAAAAGCATATAAAGGGGTAAAAATAACCAATGTATTCTTTTTCTCGGCATACTATCTTTCACTTCAGTTAAATACCCAGGAAGAATAGCATCAATTTTTGCCAACGTTTTGCCATAGTTTCTAAACCGAACAAAGAAATTGAAAAAATCACCTCGTAGGAAATCATGTTGTGTTTCTATTGTTGGAGTAAAAAAAACAACATATCCTAGCTTACTTAACTGATTGAGAAAAATAATATCCTCTCCAGCTGGTAATAACTCATTAAACTGTAATTTTGCAGATTTAAGGTCTTTTACCTTTAAAGAAATGGTGGAAAAAGAAAATCCAGTTACGACAGCTTTTCGTTTAGCAAACAACAGTTCTCTGTTAAAAATGAAACTACTAAAAACTGAAAAGGGATCACTGTACAAGGACAACACTTTTCCAACAAAACCAGTCGCGTTTGGAAATTTTTGGTGCAACAGCAAAATTTTTTCTATTAGATTTGGGGCAACCCGAACATCATCATCAATCGATAGTACAATTTCTCCTTTGACTTTTTCTAAAACGATGTTGCGAGAAGCTCCGATCGTCTTTCTTCTTGTCGTGATGTATTGAACACTAACCGTTTTCGGAAACAACTTTCTTAACTTTCCTAGATTGAAGGACCTAGCTTCACAAACATTTTCGATAAGAACCACTTCATCTGGTAGCCTTGTCTGTACAGATATTTGTTTTAATAGCTTCAACAAACTGTTCGGTCTGTTTCTAGTGCAAATTGCAACAGAAAGTTTCATGGCGGCAATATACCACTCAACTGTGTTATATTTCTACAGTGTTACATGATCTTCAAATATTACTTATTGTCTGGATCCTCTCATCAATTTGGATCATACCCATTTTCCCATGGGCAAACAAACTATTCAAAGATTCTTTAGCTGATGGTGGTTGGTCTATCTTGAGAGTTATTGGATGGTTAGTGATAAGCCTTCCCATTTGGAATCTATCACATCTCGGCTTGCCAATAAATACCCCATTGGGAGTTAAGTTTACCTTCGTAATTCTTGCTCTCGCCACCATGATGTTTTTCTTAAAGAATCGTTATCGTCATACAGTATTGGTTAGCAAAACATACATCTTTGCTGAGGAAGTACTTTTCTTTTTTGGTTTTTTTTTCATGGGTGTGTTACGTGGTTTTATTCCCGATATTCAGGGGAATGAAAAGTTTATGGATTTCGGAATGTTAATGTCTTATATGCATTCCGCTAAGCTACCAGCAGAAGACATGTGGTTTTCTGGAAATATTTTTAATTATTACACTTTTAGTCATTTTCAAAGCGCTATCGCTATTCAATTTTGGGGGATTGATCCCACTATTGGATATCAAAGTTTACTAGCTTTAGTCTTTGCACTAACATTAGTTCTTACTTTTGGTTTAGCAATTAACCTAACGCTCACGAAAAATAAAGTTTTAGTTGGTTTATTTGCTGCTTTCCTTGTTTGCCTAGGAGGAAATTTTCAAACTAGTTGGTATTTCCTCGCACGTTGCACCTCATATCTGGTTCATGTTCCCATCAATTTTTTCCCTGCTGAAAATACTATTGGCACTATTGCAGATGGATGTTCTTTTAAAGGGTATGACTATACTTCTGTCATACGTTTTATACCTCAGACAGCTCACCTCATTCCTTCATACTCATTTATCCTAGCTGACCTTCATGCATACTTGCTGGGGACCATACTTGTACTCACATTGTTGACTGTACTCATATCATGGGGAAATAAATTGTTTTCAAATCAAAGAGTGTTACCTGAGAGTGCATTAATCGGAATATTACTTTCTCTTTTATTAATGACCAATTCTTGGGATGCTTTGATTTATGGATCTTTTATCTCAGTGCTTATGATTATCATCATTGTATTTCACCGCTCCTTAGCAACAAAGATTTTTTTCAGCTCTTCAATTATGCTTATTTTTATTATTATAGGATCAAGCATTTGGGTCATGCACTCGTTTTCCGTTGTGCAGGGGTTGGGAATTGTACATCTTCGATCAACACTAGGACAGTTTTTAGCATTATGGCTACCACACATTTTGTTAGGCGCCTTTACAGGCACTTGCACGTTGTTGTTGTTAAAAAAAAACCGTAATCGGTTTCATTTTTTCTTTACGATTTCACTTTTTTTCTTTTCCTGCATGTTGCTCATCTTTCCCGAACTTTTTTATTTTGATGAAAGTCTGGGTTATGAATCAAGAGCTAACACTTTTTCTAAATTGTCGTATCAGACCTTCATCCAATTAAGTTTGCTTGCTTCACTCACATATTCTTTAGTAGATCAGCGTTTCAAGCAATTTAGATATCGTTTTATCACCAAAATAGTTGCAGTTTTACTTCTATTCTCAATAAGCATCTATCCGTTTTTTGGTTACAGTGATTACCTCGTGGCAGTTCATTGGCCATACAATGGTATGGGTAAGGGGCTAGAGTGGTTCAAAATTAAATCCCCTAGTGAATATTTAGCATACCTCTGGCTAAAAAATAAAGCTGGTCGTCCTCGTATCGTTGAGGCATCAGGGCAACGCTATACTACATACAGCAGATTTTCGACCTTTACTGGTTTTCCCACAGTAGTTGGCTGGAGTGAACACGAAAAACTTTGGAGAAAAAGTGATAAAGAAGTAGAGCAAAGAGTTCGTGAAGTTGATAATTTTTATCAAATCAACGATAAGGCAAACCGAAGATTTTTTTTAAAAAAATATTCTATCGAGTTCATCATCATTGGAGATAGAGAAAGAGAAAAGTATCAAAAGATGGATATTGAAAATCTGAAGCAACTGGGAACGGTGGAGTTTAACCAAGGCTCTGTAACAATCATTCACGTTTACACAAATTAATTTATTATCTATATGTCCATACCAATACTCCATAACGGGATCAATTTGTAGTTGAGTGTGTCGCTCGCTGAGACAGTGCTCAACTCTTATTCTGAAAATAGCAAACTAATTCTTTCAATTAACAAATTCATTCCTTCTTTAGAAGAATATAGTCCTAGAATTGATACAAATTCATTGCAAAAGAGGTAAAAGCCCACTTTATAAGAAAGAGTGTGAGAAATTTTTAGTAAGTATTTAGCGTTAGCAATACTTAACCAACAAACAACAAAAGGTAAAAGAAAAACGTGTTTTTTTTTGGAAGGTAAGTACTGGTCAACCGAAAGCATTTTTGGATGTTTGATGTGAAGTAGTCCTGTGTATTTTGAATACATATACCGTTTTCGCAAAAAGACAAAAAAAGAAGTTGAAAATCGATGAGTGCAAAATAATTTTGGATGAAAATATATTTTTCCTCCAGCCTCACTCAACGAAAGACAAAAATCAATATCTTGTCCGTACACAAACTTTTGATCAAAACCCACTTTCAACTTTCTTAGTTGCCTAAATTGAATTGACACTAATGAAGAGGGAAATGCTCTGATCTCCTGCATTTTCTGATCAAATAAGTAGTTGTCGTTATAATAAACAACTTGTGCTTGTGTTAGTGGTGATTTAGTTTGAGCTAAAACTGGGCCCACAAAAGCGCTCACAGATGGGTACTTTTGATGAAGTTGTTTTACTTTTTTTAACAAGGAAGGGTGAATCAAAACATCGTCGTCAATAAAAACAAGAATATCATTATATTTTTCTTTCTCCAAGAAATTAATCACTACTTGTCTTGATTTCGATAAATTCTTAAAACGAACTGAAAATATATCAATCCTGATATCTTTAAAGCTCTGATTGACTCTCCTTCGAGAAACTTTAGTTAGTTCTGAAATATCTTCTACCAATATGAGCCTATTAAAATCAGCTTGTTGTTGAGAAAGCACGTTAAGACATTTCCAAAGTTGTTCTCCTCGATTACGGGTGCAAATACTTACACAAATTTTCATAATGAGCTATGGTATACTTTGCCGACATTTTAACCCGAAAAAACGATAAATGTCAGTCAAAAGCTATTTTTCCTGGTATGTCTCTTACTCAAGTTAGTACTCATTGTATAAAAGTTAATATTAATGATGTGTTGCTTTTTTGTACGATAAGAAACGAAAAAGATAGGTTGTTGTTTTTTATTAGCTATTATAAAAATTTAGGCATTAATCAATTTTTCATTATTGACAATAATTCTACTGATCATCCTGAAGAAATTTTGATTAAGTTCCCCAATTTACACTTATTTCACTCAAATATGAGCTTTGAATATACTCAAACAAAGTACTTAAAAAAAATTGTGGGAAAGTTTGGGAAGAACCATTGGTGTCTAATTGTCGATGCTGACGAGTTTTTTAAATTTGCTTTTGCCAATATATTATCAATACAAGACCTCTGTCATTTTCTAGAGTTAAAAAAAACTTTTTGTTTCAAAACACTTTTGCTCGATATGTATTCAAATAAAAAACTCTCCTGCATTCATTACTGCTCTGGACAAAATCCTTGGTCAATTTGTCCCTACTACGATCACAGTGGATATGAAACATTTGGTGGATACGTTTACGGTGGAGTTAGGG
This sequence comes from uncultured Pseudomonadales bacterium, assembly GCA_964583795.1. Classification (GTDB taxonomy): domain Bacteria; phylum Patescibacteriota; class Microgenomatia; order UBA1400; family PJMF01; genus JBDTME01. Next base: position 26,391 of record CAZOWX010000008.1, read on the forward strand.
CTAGAGTATTTGGTCTTAAAAAAGTATTACTAACAAAATACCCACTTTTTAAATTGACATCTTCCGTTCATCCAGAAATTTGGGGCGTACATAAAAAACCAATCTCTAAAACTACCGGAGTAAATGGGATTTTGTTTCATTTCAAATTTTTTCAATCGTTTATTTTTCGCGCATCCGAGGAGGCTAAACGTGAGCAACACTGGAAGAAAGCATATGAGTACAAGTACTATATTAGTAAAAATTTGCCCAATCTCAACTTATTCTCTTCAAATTTTTCCACAAAATACAAAAACTTTTGCCAACTCCTCTTTCTTGGCATAAAGGTAGTCGATTATGATTACATATGGTTTACCATTAAAATAATTCTGAAAAAACTTACTAAAGCACTATGAAAAATAAACTTGTTTACGACGTTGGAGTGGGTGATGCACAAGACACTTTATTTTTTCTTAAGAAAGGTTATAAAGTCGTGGCGATTGACGCAAATCCAACGATTATTGAAAATACTAGGAAAGTTTTCTCAAAGTTCATCACAAATAAACAGCTAATACTACTGCATCTTGCTGTTTCAAATTCGGATAAAAAAAAAGTGAACTTCTATTTAAGTGAAAAACTGGAGTGGTCTTCATTAAGAAAATCTATTGCAGACAGAGAAACAATTTCTAAAAATAAAACAGTCGTTCAACAAAAAAAACTTTCATCTGTCATGAAAAAATACGGAGTCCCATACTACTGTAAAATTGACGTAGAGGGAGCTGATTTACGCTGTCTGCAATCGCTAAAAGAAATCAAAAAACTGCCTGCGTTTATTTCAGCAGAAAGTGAATGTGTTGCTCAGAATGAATACTTGAGTGACAAACAAGCACTTCTCGTTTTGGAGACATTATTCGATTTGGGATATAAAAAGTTCAAACTTGTTAATCAAAATTCCTTTTCAGTACTGCAACCAAACAAACATTTTTATGAATCATCCAGTTTCATTACAAATATAAAAAAGATGTTCAGATTGTATGACCACGAAACATTTGTTCTTGTCCCGAAAGAGAAGAATGACTTTTGCTTCGGAGATGATCTGATGGGTGAATGGTGTGACTATAAAACGGCTCGGGAGATGCTTTTATTTCATAGAAAAGACTACTTTAAATTAAAGAATCTCAGCAATTATGGATTTTGGTGTGATTGGCACGCAAAACTAAGTGTTTAAACACAAGTCTCGTTTATCGTTTGTAGTTCTAACTGACATGCCATTATGTAGTTGGGTAGTGCTTCATTCCAATAGTTTAATGCCGTACCATGTAAAATGGATTTTTAATATGAACGCTCCTTCTTGGTAATCTATTTATTAGATCATTCTTTTTCAAATAACAGCTGTATCTTTTGACACTCTCTTTGAATGGATTGTTAAAAATCGTTTGCAGTTTGCTCGTAAATACTCATGCCATTGACTTACGAGTAGGATTGTCTTGCCTTTATAAAATAGGTCTTGAATTTTATTTGAACATTTTTTTTGAAAATCCTGATCACCAACACTGACATTTTCATCTAAAATTAGAATATCAGGCTCAGCATTTATTGCTATTGCAAATCCAAGTCTTAACTTCATTCCCTGAGAATATGTGTACATCGGTACATCAATAAACTCTCCTATATCCGCAAACGCTACAATCTCATTGAACTTCTGCTGTATCCTATGCTTACTCATGCCGATTACGAATCCGTTTAAGTAGATATTTTCTTCTCCACTCAAATCAGGATGGAAACCTGCTTCTAGATCGATAAGGGACACTATTTTCCCATTGGTTACTACTGTCCCTTCGTTTGGGGTAGTGATTCCTGAAATAATTTTTAGAAGAGTAGTTTTTCCAGCTCCATTAGATCCAATAATTCCGACTTTTTCGCCTCTATAAATAGTGAGGTTAATATTATCTAGAGCTGTAAAAGTGACTTTTTTCTTTCGGTTGACTAGCTTTTCAGAAAACGTAGGTTTTTCATGATGTACAACGTATCTTTTTGTCACGTTTTTGAGCTGTATGGCAACTTCTCTTTTAGCCTTTAGAATTTTTGTTTTTTTCTGTTTCATACTCTATATTGAACTCGACGAAAAAATAATTCGGGTGATTTTTTTTCATTGAATGGACACCCTTACCTCATCCACTTCTCACTTTTGACTTTTTACCTTTTACTTTTAACGTAACAATCTACATCCAATCATCAAAAAACTTGGCCTCTTTTTGAAAATACCACCAGCCAACTACCAAAATGCTGATTGCTATAAGCCCATTTACTAACACCATCTGCATTGAGGTGAATGATTGATTGAGCAAGACCACCTGAAATCCTTCAATGATGGCTGCCGTGGGGTTGAATAAAAAAACCCAGTGAAATCGCGCTGGAATCAAGTTTAGTGCGTAGACAATAGGTGTCCCATAAAACCAAAGTGGCATGATGGCTTGGATAATAAAGTTGATGTCACGGTATTTGACGTTGAGCGCCGAGGTGAGCAGTGAAAAGCCAGCTGTCAGTAACACCAGCCAAACAATCAGAGGAACTGTCCAAAACATATTGACACTGTAAAGAAAGATGTGATCTAAAGAAAAGTGATCAGTGATTATTTTGTTGGCAATCAGCGCAGCTAGCAACAACATAAATGCAATTAGAAAATGAAATAAGTTGGATAACACGATCGACAGGACAATTGATTCCCGAGGGAACTTGGCTTTTTGAATCAGACTTCTTTCAAACACAATCGCAGGAGTACACTTCGTCACAGTCATAGCAAAAAAGTTCCATGGCAAAAGTCCGGTAAATAAAAACAGAAAATAATTGTCAACTTTGACTGGCACAAAAAACTGAAAAACAAATCCCATCACCAGCATCTGGAGTAACGGATTTAAAACAATCCACAAAAACCCTAACACAGCAAACTTATACCGAGCTTTTATCTCTTTCTCGGTCATCGCAAGTAAAAAATCAAGATAGTATTGTTGTTTTTCGTTGAAGAATCGCACGTTGGGTACTATAGCATGATTGGGTTTTGGCGTCATTATTTGATTGAAATGTTATTTGAAGCAGTCTGTAAAAAACAGTAATCTCTCACTTGACTGACATTATTACGTATCAGACTGACTGTATAGTACCCAATACAAAAGCAATCACCAAACTTTGTACTGCACTGCACTGGATACATGTGACATGCTTCTTCACAAAGAACATTGTGTAAACGATTAATGAACTTTATTTTATGTTAGAAGAAATATACGGTTGAAATCTCAACCTTTGCTTTCTGGGGAAAATTGACAAAAAGCATTGATACTCAATAAAAACTCTTAATCTGCGAAATTGAGAAAAGTTAGTTGGTATTTGTTATCGACTTCAATTTTTTGTAAGCTGTAACAAAGCTTTTTCGAAATATTATCTATGTCACAGGTAAAAACCTCACTCAGATTCTTTGTTGTTCAGATCAAAAAAATCCGATCAACAGTGCGAGCTTTGATCACCCACCAGCATATCACTCAAAATCAGATCATCGGAATCCTTACTATTCTGTTACTAATAGTTGGATCTGCTGTCGGAGTGTATTTAGGTAGCCAGACACAGGAAATTCGACAACGAGCGAGTAATACATATCCAAACTGTGCAGATCCCTCTGCGTTCGACTTCTGCTCGGGAAAACTAGTTGGGACTCCTTGCGGGGACAATTCAATCTGCACGAACACCGAGGAAAAAGATAGTTGTATTTGTGAGAAAAATACTTGCGCTAACCCATCTGAGTACACTGCGTGTTCGGGAGTAGAGGTCGGAACATCCTGTGGCAGTGGCGGCACCTGCACGAACACTCCAACAAAAAAAAGCTGCATTTGCGAAGGACAAAAGTGCGCAAACCCTTCAACATACGCTCCCTGCTCTGGCGTAGACGTCGGGACGTCTTGTGGTAGTGGTGGCACATGTATGAATGCGCCCTTCAAGGATGACTGCATTTGCGAAGGGCAAAAGTGTGCAAACCCATCAACCTATGCACCTTGCTCTGGAGTGGACGTTGGGACATCTTGTGGAAATGGTGGTACATGTATGAATGCTCCATTTAAGGATGATTGTATTTGCGAAGGACAGCTCCCCACATACACTCCAGCACCCATTGTCGATTGTTATGAAGCCTGTATCCGAGTCGAAAGCGATCCTGGTGTGTGTAAAGAGCTACCGTTATGTCCCTCTTGCAAAGAAGTTTGCGCAGCAAAATTCCCAAAAGCCGCTCCGTATTGCAACACGCTTCGCAGTTGCAGCAGTCCAGATTGCCCTGGACAACCCCCTGGGGCATCTTGCTCCAAGGATGGAGTGTGTGATGCGAGATACAGAACTGTCTACTCAGGTTGCGAAAGCGTTGAGAGCGTTAGCTGTTGTCTGATTGACCCCACTAACACACCCAGACCCACCAATACTTCAGTCCCCCGACCAACAAACACCTCAGTTCCCAACACCCCAGGACAACCAACAAATACTCCGGTTCCGGCTCCTACAAACACGTCTGTTCCTCACCCAACGGACGCCCCTCGTCCACCGACAAACACTCCACGCCCTACCAATACACCAACGGGACCAACACATACTGCTACACCTTCTTATACACCTGGAGGACCGACTATAACTGCAACATATACTAGTACTCAGACACCCACTCCCGCGGAACTTCCAAAGGCTGGGAACACAATTCCCACGGTAGTGATCCTCTACGTTGGAATAATAATCGTCATCATCGGGATAGTCGGGTTCGTTATCTTACTGTAAATGTGCAGACAACATTGAGAGCCTGTTTAAAAAGTCTCATTTTGGCTGTAGATGGTCGCTTCTGATACTCGTTCTTGGAACAAGACCGTTATTACGTGACAAGTCTTTTAAGTCACGTTGAGAGTCGAAATGTTTTACGTGCTCATGGTAGTAGATAACTCACATTGGGTTGTTCAACAAAGTCGCGTGAGACGAGGTTTTCCCTACTTGTCTCATGCCAGTAATGATGAGAGCATTTTTGTGTTCAAGCTGCTTGACAAGTTTGTAAAAAAGTAGTCTGTTTTCATGCTCGCCAATTATTCCACTCAATCGTTTCAGTTGAGAAAAGACTCTCTCAACGGTGCATTTTTTTTTCTTGAACACTTCAAGAAAGCCCTGTTGTTTGATTTTTCCTAGGGGTGAGTTTTCTTCAACTTTGCCAATACCAGCTTGATCTGTCCATAGCTGATTTCCGCTGGCAACTGCTCCTTCATTGTTTTGAGTCGAGCGTTCGGGTTTTGTTTAATAACTCTGAAAATGTGCTTGAGTTTATCTGGACTTACCCATGCAGAAATGTCGGTTATTTTACCAGCAGACACCAATTCTGCCAGATGACTGGTGATTGTTGACATGTTTAGACCACGAAGTTGTGTTATTTCCTCAAGAGTTTTTCCATGTTGCCAGAGTTCAAACGTTTGATGCTGGGTAGGCCCAATAACCCCATTCAATGTTGGCGTACTTAGCACTTCTAAAATCCTCCTTGGGACAATCAACTTTGGTTTGTTTTTTAAAAACTGTCGACCCTTTTGAGAAAGATGCAAACCTCTCCCTACATGAGCACGATAAATCAATCCTTGGTTGAGCAACACTTTGATCACCATTCTCACTTGATCGATAGACAAATCTTGAACAATATTGAAGGTGGAAAGTTTATCAAACTCGTGTGCCAATACTCTTTTACTGTGACTCCCGCACAAAATCTCAGCAATGAGTCGTGATCCACAACGTTCTTGTACCCTGTAGATGCAAGACAGAATTTTTAAGGTCAAAATTGACACGTCAAAAGTTTCTTTCATACCTACAGTTTTATTGTAACATCAGTAAATTTTTTGTGTTATACTCACCACAAATTGAATTGATGTTGGAGGGTTAATGATATGCCGAAAACAGCTGTTTCTGCCCGGAACACAAAACAAGAGTTACTTGATGCCTACGATCAACTCGTCAAAGAGCTAGAAAAACAAGATCAACAATCAAACTCAAGTCCCGTCAATACTCCCCCCACAGCAACACCATCAAAGTCGGTCTCAATCGAGAAACCTGAGGAAATTGTTCAAGCTATTGGCAAGCTGCGTGTGACTATCACCGAACATTTAGGAATGATTGTTGATCAATTGGTCGAAGAAAGTGAAAAACTCGAGCGACTGAGACATGAATCACAAACAATTCAACAAGAAATCCACACGCTTCATCAAATCAAAGTCGAAGCGACCACCTTGCACAATCTGCTCAAATTAAAAAACGAGGAAGAGCAAAGACTCAATCAGCAAATTGCCCAGCTACGTCAAGAGTGGGAGAATGAGCAACGCGATCATGATAAAAGTCTACGTGATGAGAAATTTGAACAAGAAACACAGCGAAAACGCGAAAATGAAGAGTATTTGTATCAGCTGAAAATAAAACGCCAGCAAGACGAGGAAACATATAAGACCAAACGAAAAATCGTTGAAGAAGAGCTTGCAACAAGAGCCTTAGAGTTAAAACAAAAAGAGGAAGAGTTTGTTTCGTTAAACCAAACAGTCAAGGTCCTTGAGAAAAAACTGGAAACTGAAATTATAAAAGTCAGAACTGAAACGACCAGAGAAATTACTCGTGAACTGGAAACAAAGTATAATCTCGAGAAAAAAGAAACTGAAGGAGAGCGAAAACTGAGTCAACTTACTATTAGTAATTTACAAAAAACCATTACTGCTCAAGAAGCTGAGATCATGGATTTGAAGACCAAGCTTGACAGAGCAACTGCACAAATTAAAGATATCGCTATCAGTGTCATTGAGGTACAAAAACCAACCACAGCAGTCGTTGCCAATCAGGCTAAAATAAGTAAAAAAGACGAAGACGAGTGAGACTAGTTGCGTTTTTCAAGTAAGTACCTTTGAAAAGTCAGAATAATTTTTTGTTTTTCCAACAACCAGTATGCGATTATTTCTATTTTTTCGCCGGCAAGCAAGCTTTGCTTGTACAACAAAGTAGGCTTATCTGCTAGACTTGCTATTGTCTCTTGACTTCATCCCCTCCTGATTTGTATCCTAAGATCTGTACTAGTTTTGTATTTCGTATTGTGTCATGATTGAAAAAACTAGTTAAAAATAGCAATTTTGTCTACCATCATGTCCTACTCTTCCGATCGCATTACCACTGCTTTTCATCAAGTACGAAAAGATGTTGCAACGCTTTTAAACCCCAAAACGTACGAGCATTTGTCTCAAAATCAGATCATTGGTGCGTTAACAGTGCTTTTGTTAGTGGTTGGGGTGAGTGTGGGGGTATACCTAGGCGGACAAGGACAGGAGACAAGAAAACAAGCCCAAGTTTACTGTATCGAAGAGGGTGGGACTTGCTTTCCAGGGTCTGTGTGTTGTGGGGCAAATACGTGTGATAATCATATTTGCACCAATCCAAATCAGAACTGTGTTGGAGAGTTATTGTGTAAGGGTGTAAATCAAAATTGTTGTCCAGGAATGACATCTATTGTCGATTCCCAATGTTCTAGTGGATTCAGATGTGTACAAGATCCTACTTTATGCAAGTCTTCTAGTGATAGTGGCAACTGTACCGGCAAACATGAAGGACAAGCCTGTACTAGAGACAGCTTGACAGGAATCTGCGGCTTTACAAATCAGACTACTGATTCTTGTGAATGCGTTCTACTATCTCAAAATCCTTGTGAAGACAAAGGGGGAACTTGCTACTTTGGCTACACTGACTGTCGTAATCTGGGATTGGAAAAACCTAGTGATCCAGATATGACCTGTCCTCAGGATGCCGGTTCGCCGATTTTTAATCTTTGCTGTGTCGCTGCTGCCCCTACCAACACTTCTGTTCCACGCAACACCAACACGCCAGTCCCGAACACACCGGGTCAACCTACAAACACGCCGGTTCCGAACCCAACAAATACATCGGTTCCAAACACTCCACGTCCTACCAATACCCCAGGTGGACCAACTAACACACCGCGACCGACTAACACAGTCACCCCCACGTACACTCCAGGCGGTCCGACAATCACCCCGACTAATACTCCTGTAATTGCTCCAGTTTGTGTCAATGTGACGCTCAATAACCCCGCCGCATCGGTACCAAACACACCTCCAAAGATCGGTGATATTGTCACGATGACGTGTTCTCAAGTCGCTGGTGCCACTCGCTACGAGTTTCGAGTGAAATTACCAAATGGCTCGTATGTCAGTGTTGACCCAAGTCTCACAACACCATATGTTTCTCAGCAGTTAACTATTTCGACTGCTGGTGTTCACGTCGCAGCGTGTCGCCCGTGTGCTACGGTTGACAGCACATCATGTGCACCGTGGGAGAACTAAAACAGGGAAGTTGTTGGGTGGTTGGGTTGTTAAGTGCTTTGTCAACTAAATACTGAAAGAAACAAAACAATCGTTCGTAAGAAAAAAATGACGGATGCGTTCAGATCTATGGATAGAAAAGCTCAAGCATTATTAAAAAAATATAACCCTTTGATTATTGGGGTAGTGGTTTTGGTGGGGTTGTTTGCTATTGCTACAGCTTTGTATCAGCGTGGGCGGGGTCCTTTAGCACCCAATGCCCCAGGATCTACTCCCAAAGCCGATGTGATAACCAATGGTTGCACGGTTGATTTTACCGTTCCTGAAAATTCCAATTTAGTGTGTGTCAAGCGAGCTTTTCAAGATGAACTCGATAATACTGCTGGTGGTCCATACCACTTCCGTCGTGAAATTCAAACCATAAAAGCTGGTGACGTGATTGTTTTTAACCTAGATATTCAAAACAATGGCAATGATGGCACGATTGTGAATCTCCAAGACTTATTCTCTATTACTCCAGCAATGTCGAATGCGCTCACCTTTTTGGACTCAAACTGTCCTGGAGGAGGAACTTTTGACCCTGCAGCGTTAACTTTGGCTTGTTCCAACAAGTTTGTCGGTGGGCTTGGTCAAAATCAACAAATTACTTTCAGAGTTCGAGTCAACGATGCGGCTACCATTGGTACAGTGATTAACAACTCAGCAACAGTTTCTGATTCAGTGAATGCAGCTACCTGTACCCAAAGTATTACAGTAGCAGAGGCAACTTCACAAAAAGAGTGTGATGCGATCTGTGAAACGGATAAAGAGTGTTCTGGTGATTTACGATGTCTTGATATTGGCGGTGGTCAGTTTGCTTGCCGTGATCCTCAGATTCCCAACGATCCAGCTTGTGGCACCCCCACACCAACACCTACCTTTACAGCCACACTTACCCCCAGTGAAACTCCAACGAGCACGCTCACTCCAACCGATACTGCAACACCAACTTTTACCAACACTCCGACAAATACACCAAGTAGTACACCTACTGCCACGGCAACGTTTACTCATACTCCAACTCCCACATTCACACCGTCACCAACAGCCACGTTTACCCCAACTCCAACCTATACACCAACTCCAACGTTCACGCACACGCCGACTCCAACATTCACTCATACCCCGACACCAACGTTTACTGCCACAGCGACTGCAACGTTCACGCCGACAGCGACCTTGACCTACACTCCAACTGCTACATTCACATACACTCCAACCATTACGTTGACTGCGACCAACACACCAACTGGCACACTGAGTCCCACCGCTACGTTTACGGCTACTTATACCCCGTCAAATACACCAACCACACGAATTTTGGCATCGTGTAATCAATCCTGCAGCTCAAATGCTGACTGTGCAGACTCAAGCATGATCTGTGTCACCACATCCAATGGCAACCGCTGCCGATTAGCGAGCAATGTCAACTCCGATACGTGTACAAGCACAGTTGCCACCAATACTCCAACTTCATTTGTTCCTCAGCTACCAAAGGCTGGAAGTGAGAATCAAAAGGCTTTGCTCATCGGAGCGGTGATTGTAGTCGTCATCATCGTTGGGGTCATTGGACTGCTACTAATCCTGTAAAAAAACAACTGTTACACACCTCACATTACTGCGACAACCAAGGGTTTGCATCAGGTCTAACAAAAATTTTAAAATTTTTTTAATGAATTGATTTTGAATTGTTTTTTTGCAAAAGAGATGTCGTAGACTGTAGCGAAAGCGATGCTTGTAACGAATTCAGAAAATACCACCGATCACTCACAGAATCTTTTTGATCAAATTTTAAAAAAACCCGATCAAAAGAAAGTGTTGTTTTCACAAAAAAAGACTTTTCAGCCAAAATTATTAAGTACTATCAACTTTTCCCAAAACCAATTTATTGGTTTATTGACACTCGCATTACTACTAGTAGGTTCAGTAGCAGGAATTTATTTAGGTCAATCGAACCAGGAAATTCGCCAGCAAGCAGCATACACTACCTGTATTTCCGGTAATCAGCTGTGTGTCATAAACGGTCCAGGATCGCACTGTTCGTCATCAGGGGGTACTTGTGTGCTCATTCCAGACACAGGGGACTGCACTTGCCAAGAGGTGGAACCCACCACAAATCCGTATCAATGTCCAGCCGGGTCAATTTGTCGAACTAGTATATGTGACTACTACAACGATCATGAAGCATGGAACTGGGTTTTTTGTAATGCTAAAGGTGATGCCATGTGTTGCGTTCCAATCCCCCAAACTACAGGAACTTGCAACTCTTCTTCACCTACTGCTTCTGCCTGTTATGGGGTTTCAGTCGGCAATTCATGCAACCAGTTTAACGGCACCTGTCAGGGTACAGGCCTGGCACCGGACGGGACAACGATTTGCGCTTGTGTTGCAATCACAACAGCAACACCAATCCCCACCAACACTCCAGTTCCTGTGCCAACAAACACATCTGTACCTACTACTCCAGGGCAACCGACCAATACGCCCGTGAATGTTCCTACAAACACTTCGGTTCCAATCTCCACAAACACACCGAGTTCTCCAACCGCTACCACCTCTCCAATTCAAACTTTAACTCTCATTCCAACCAATACTTCGGTTCCCACTACCCCGGGACAACCAACCAACACATCAGTTCCCCTTCCCACTAATACGTCCAACCCAAATTCGACGGCTACACCAATATTACCCGGACTACCCAAAGCGGGAACGCTTACTCCTACCATCACAATCTTTGTTTTTGGAGTGGGAATCATTCTACTTGGAGTATTGGGAGTCATCTTGTTACTTTAAAGTGTTTTATGAACAGTTCTTGAGTTATGACACTTCTCATTCTCTGGAATTGACATCATCAGTAGTGAAGTGGAATTATTCATCTTGTAAAAGCCGAAAATCTCTGGCTATAATGGTTTTGTATGAGCGATGCTCAATCTTCCCACCAGCCAAACGATTCACTCGACCAAATCTTAAAAGAGCTCGAAGAGCGTTTTGGCGTTCATTCTGATCACGATAAAAAGGACCACTTTAAAAACAGCAAAGGCATTAATTTTAAGCGCTCTACGCAAAATCAAATCATTAGCGGCTTGACGCTGGTGTTGTTGATCGTCGGGGCCGCGGTGGGGGTGTATTTGGGCCAATCAAATCAGGAAATTAGACAACAAGCACTTTATTTTTCATGTATTACTGGTCCTGCAGAATGTATCTCCGGTGGACCTGGTGCTACTTGCTCTGGCGGAGGAAAATGCATCTTGGATATTGCTACTGGTGATTGTCCTTGTGTTCCCCCTACTCCAACTCCAGGTTGTATCCCCGATGGTGGCTCATGCGAATCAGGCGGCAATTGCTGCGGTTCAAACTCAGCGTGTAGTTCTCCCGTCGATGGTTCGCCTAGTACATGTACCCCTAATGCACAGCACGGCGTTTGTCCGGGCGGCGTAGATGGTTTCTGCTCTTCAGGTCAATGCCCTCCAGGATATGTAGTAACTGAACCAGGTGATGTTCCAGCATGCGTACAAGCTTTTCTTTGTTGTCCAAAGCCAGCAACACCCACTCCTTCCAGAACCCCCGTTCCACCCACCAATCCACCACCCACCAACACTCCCGTCCCACCCACAAACCCTCCACCAACTAATACCGGTGTGCCTCCTACCAATCCTCCACCTACCAACACTGGTGTGCCACCAACCAATACGCCAACAAGGACCCCTTCACTTACTCCAACCAGGACACCCACTGCAACACTGACGTTCACGCCAACACACACACCGACCAGAACACCGACTTCAACACATACGCTCACGCCGACACGGACGCCAACGCTAGCACCTCCGACAGATACCCCTACGGCTACACCAACGTTGCCTCCTCCACCAGATACTTGTAATGGAATCATGATTACCTACGGCAATGACACTGAACCCAATCGGCCAGTGAAGATCGGCGACAATATTACTTTGACCTGTGGCACTATCCCTGGAGCATATCGCTATGAGTTTAGACTCTTTAAAAATGGCACCTTTTTGCAAAATCTGTTTCCAATTGCGCTAGGTTCTAGTGTTTCACAACCTTTTACTATTGTGCAAAGTGGGAACTATAGTGCACAATGTAGAATGTGTCTCGATGATACTCAAGATAGATGTCAAAATTGGGAACTTATACCATGAAAAAACACTCTTTGCTCTCAACACAATTTGTTGATTCGGTATTTACACCGTTATCTCTCGTGCTCATTAGTGTTATCGCTATCGTTGCGGTGGCAGTCGCTTTGTTTCAAGTCAATAAAGGTCCAGTAGCACCAACAGCACCACAGACCTCACAAGCGGCAGATTTTAGCAGTAACACCTGTGCGCTTAACTTTGTAGTGCCAGGCCCTGTAGCAGATTTGGAACTCCATAAAACAATCAGTGACTCAACACCGATAGTTGGACAACAGGTTACGTTTACCCTGTCAGTGTTCAATGCTGGACCCAGCCTAGCAACTGGGGTAACAGTGCGTGACCAACTTCCAGCCAGCCTTACTCACGTTTCTTCAACACCAGCAGGTGCGTATGACCCGACTACGGGCATTTGGACAGTAGGAACGATTTCGGTGAACCAAACAGTGACTCTCAATATAGTTGCCACAGTAAACTCGACTGCTGAAACTCAAAATTACGCTGAAATCCGCACAAGTGATCAAACCGATCCTGACTCAACACCGGATGATCACTCTACTGATGATGACGATGACGACAGCGTTACTATTAATCCCACCACTCCCGGAGCTGATTTAGATCTAGTGAAACGCTCTAGCTCACTTACTCCTACCCAAGGAGATACTATCACCTTCACCCTTGATCTGCATAACTCTGGCCCCGACAATGCAACCAATGTAACGGTTGAAGAAAAACTCGCTTCTGCATTCACCTATCTTTCATCCACCGCCACACAAGGAAGCTATGATGCCACCACAGGCATTTGGACAGTAGGCACAGTAAGTGCTGATGCTACGGTGAGTTTAACAGTCACTGTAAAAGTAACCGGCACAGGCACAGTTGCAAATTATGTTCAAGTCAAAACCAGTGATCAACCTGATCCTGACTCTACGCCAGATGATGATTCGACTGATGACGATGACGATGATACATCAGTAATTGAGATCAGACCACCAGAGCCGACGAGTACTCCCGTCGCGAGTGCCGACTTATCACTTACCAAGTACTTGAGTAACAGCACTCCTAAAGTGGGAGAGAACGTGACATATACGGTCACCGTCTATAACGGTGGTCCTAGTGATGCAACCAACGTCACTGTATATGAACCACTTGTTGGTGGCACGACCTTCGTCTCAGCCACAGCATCGCAAGGCAGCTACAATGTCTCAACAGGTGTCTGGACTGTTGGCACCATTCCTGCAAATCAAAGCCGCAAACTTGACATCGTGGTCACCGTAAACGTTGCAGGGGCACTGACCAATACCGCTGAAGTGTCTCACTCTGATCAAAACGACCCGGACTCCACTCCCAATAACCACAACTCCAATGAGGATGATCAAGCTTCAGCCACAGTGAATCCTGAAAAACAAGGCTCGGATCTCTCACTCATCAAACGCGCCAGCCTATCGACTCCAGTGGTCGGCCAAAATGTGACCTACACCATTGAGGTGCACAATGCTGGACCACAGCAAGCTGAAAACGTCAAAGTTTATGAACCAGTTCCTGCCAACACAACGTTGATTGATGTCCAGCCTTCTCAGGGCAGTTACGATCGCGGTCCTGGCATCTGGACTGTTGGCACTCTAACTCGAGATTCGACTGCTATCATGTTAATGACTGTGCGCATCGATAAAGCATCACAGCTAGCGAATACTGCTGAGGTGGTCTCAAGTAGTCAGCCAGACCCGGATTCAACGCCAAACAATCATAATCCCAATGAGGACGATCAAGATGATGCCGTGATTAATCCTCAAGGTCCCGCTGCATTACCAAAAGCCGGTAATGCCTCAAATACAACTTTGTTCGTCATTGCAACCGGAGTCATCGTGTTAATCATCGGAGCCATGGGACTGCTGTTGCTACTGTAGAAAAAATAAACAAAACGTTATTACAAAGTGATTCTTCAACCGAAGAATCACTTTGTAATAGATAGTTCTTTTAGTTCATGCAAGATAATAACTTTGTTCCAAGCTCTACACTTCCGGCTCAACCACCTGAGATAAGTTTTCCTCATCAAAATGTAAAATCCTCAAAGGTCGCAAAAGTTAGATTTATTGCACCGACCGTTGGCGTCATTATTGTTGCAGTAGCCGCGGTAGCCACCAGCTTTTTGCAAACGAAAAAAGAGGGTCCCGTCGCACCAACTGCCCCACAATCTCGACCACAAGCCGCTGAGCTGAGTGCCACTAGCTGCACACTTTCTTTTGCAGTAGAAGCACCAACCCCAACACCACCTCAGGCTGATGTCCGACTTTGTAAAACTATTGAACAATGTGGAGAGCCACTTACCAATTGGTCAACTGCTCCAACCACAAATTTTTCAGTGCGACTATACAGTAGCACTACTGGCTATGATTGGACTCTCCTTATTCCCTCAAACACTCAACCGAACACAATACTACCAAACTCACAAATTGCAGCAGGCTTACCGGCATACTGCAACTCATTTCCCCAACTCACCCGCATCGCAGGTCAAACCGTTCAGTTCAACTACACAGCTGAGGAAATTCTGCCTACTGCAGGATGGTTAACTCCACGATATTATGATCGATATGTAAATAACGCATTACCTGAATTTTGTGAATATCACGGAACGTGTGGTGGAACAACGGATTGGTCAGATGGGGTTATAACATTATCAGATGACCAACCCAATAGAACTATAGTAGTACTCAATTCTCTTGTGTGTCCAACAGCAACACCCACCAGTACTTCCACTCCTACAAGCACTGCAACACCAACCAGTTCGCCAACAAGAACTTCGACCCCCACCGCAACACTCACTCGAACTCCAACTCCTACTTCAACCAGTACTCCAACCCACACTCCTACTCCAACAGCAACGAATACTCCTACCCCAACTAGAACTGCCACACCAACAAACACACCAACAGCAACTCCTACCAGGACATCAACTCCTTCAAATACACCAACTGCAACACCAACATATACCATTACGCCAACGTTTACTGCCACAGCAACGTTTTCACCAACGGCTACTGCAACGTTAGCCATTGGTCCAACCTGTAATTCGATCACTATGTCTTATGCTGCAGGGGAGCCAAACCGTCCCGTCAAGCTCGGTGACATCGTCAACTTCACTTGCGGTTTGGTATCTGGTGCTAATCGCTATGAGTTCCGACTCAAAATCGACCTTGGACCTTGGGTAAGTATTGGCGCAACAAGTTCAAGCCAGATTTCTGACCCCTACACCATTTCTTCCTATGGTCAATATACCGCTCAGTGTCGTGGATGTATCGATGATAGTTGTCAACCTTGGGAAATTCAGTAAATACAAAAAACAATGCTTTGATAATACAGATGACGACATACAAAAAAATGACTCTAACACTCAATACGTTTATGATCCACAATACAGAATGATAAATGTCATTATCAAGAAGCCTCATATCATCAAAACATTCGTTACTGACACTTTTTGGAGTTGGAATTGCTGCAGTGTCTGCAGTGGGTATAGCCTATTTTCAGATATTTGTTCATGGCCCACTTACCCCTAACGCCCCACAATCGCTCCCAAAAGCCTTGGAAGTAAATAATCCCAACGCTTGTACCGTTACTTTTGGCGTATCTCCAGACATTCCCTGCTTAAATACCATAAAAAATGCATTACCCGGCTGTGATGAACTCGGTCCATTTGCTGATATAACGCTGGGCATCATCGCTGGTTGCCAACCGTTAGCTCAAAAAAAACCGCTTGATGTCATGCTCGTACTTGATTCGTCAGGATCAATGTCAGACGAGATTCTTGATCTAAAAACAGCGGCAAGTGGTTTGATCAACACTTTAGATCCTACTAAAGATCAGATTGGAGTGGTTTATTATCAAGACAGTGCTCACTTAATTCATTCCATGGACAATGACCTTACAGGAGCAACGGCATCTCTCAATCAGTTGCAAGCCGTAAGCACTACAAACATTGCAGGGGGAGTATTACTGGGAAATCAGAATCTTCAAACACATAAAAGATCTGAAGCAAACCAAATCATGATCATACTATCTGACGGGGTTGCTAACGTTCAAAGCAACAGAGTAAGTTGTGATTACTTTCCGACATCTCCTACTGATTGTACCAGAGAAGCTGTCACTCAAGCCCAAAATGCGAAAGATGCAGGCGTTACCGTATTCACTATTGGACTTGGTTTGGTAACTAGTCCTGATAATTCCCAAGCTACTGTAGACCTAGCTCGAAGTACTCTTATTCAAATGGCTTCAAATACTAACAATTACTTCGAATCACCAACTTCAGATCAGCTCTCAAGTATCTTTAACACAATTAGCACGATAATAAACGACACTGGCGCAACCAATTTACAAATAAATGATATTATTCT
>CAZOWX010000008.1:43326-57624 GCA_964583795.1 uncultured Pseudomonadales bacterium
ATGATATCTTACCGCTTGGAATAAATTTTATCCCAGGTTCGGCCTCTCCAAGTGCAACAGTAAATGGTCAAATGCTCAACTGGAATCTTGGTTCTCTCTCCTCCACAGACAGTGCAACTGTATCATTTCGAGTTCGCTTTGATGATATTACTACCCCCAATCAACTGCTTGACGAACTGGATTCTGGCATCAGTTATACTGATCAGTACGGTAATCCTGTAGCAATTGCATTTCCAGAAACGCATTTGTTAGGTAATCCCAACCAGGTTTGTCTCGCAACTATTACACCGACAAACACTCCGACAGCTACTTTTACAGTTACTCCATCTAATACTCTTACCAATACACCAACTGCCACGCCAACACCCACAAACACGGCCTCTCCAACTTTCACCAGTACACCGACACTAACTTTTACCCCTACAAGTACTTCGACGAGTACTCCATCACCAACATTTACCAATACTCCTACAGCTACCTATACCCCAACGAATACACTGACATACACACCAACTTCAACTTTTACAAACACACCCACAGCTACCATCACGCCTTCTAGTACGCTGACTCATACTCCAACAGCAACGAACACACTTACTCCGACACCTCCAGGATTGCCAAAAGCTGGGACAACGGGCCCTACTGTATTGCTGATTGGCATAGGCTTACTCATATTCATATTTGGAATATTGGGAGTGCTTTTACTCGTTTAGATCCTTCCATCAGTAACAAACAGTTCTTGTCTTTCTCGATTAAACTCTCTAAAGTAGAAGTATGCAGGGTTACTCTAGTTATTGGAATTGGTGCCATTTTTTGAGATGAAAAAGCAAACGAAAATTACTCGAAAACTTACAACAACAATGGTTGTTGTTCTTTTTGGTTTCTTGAGTTTTGCTGTCATCGCTGTTGCTTTACTTCAACAAATCCGTAAAGGTCCTTTTGCTCCAAATGTGCCCGAGTCACAACCAGCAGCAATTACCATGCAAACCCCTGCATGTAGTATTAATTTCGGCGTTTCAGAAGATAATCCGTGTTTGGCTGCATTAAAAACGTATGTGGCTGGGTGTGACGCCAATGGACCGTTCGCAGACATAACTCTTGGCATCAACTCATCCTGTCCTCCCTATATTCAACGAAAACCACTGGACGTGATGCTTGTACTTGATGAATCTGGCTCAATGGCTGAGGAAATTGGGGACCTTAAAACAGCCGCCAATCAACTGATTAGTAATCTTGATCCAGCATTAGATCAGGTAGGAGTTGTCGCTTACGAAACAAACACTCATTTGCTTCATTCGATGGATAACAATCTGACCGGACCAGGCGGAGCAACTGAAGCAGTCAACTCACTGGCTTCGACAGGGGGAACAAATACCGGTGATGGTATCGCTTTAGCCCAGGCAGATCTTCAAGCGAACAAACGCGCTTACGCCAATCAAATCATGATTGTGTTGTCCGATGGGGTCCCCACCAGACCAGTTGCTCTCGGTTGTCCAGATCTTCCCACAACACCCAATGACTGCACACAGTACGCAATTGATCAGGCACAAATCGTCAAAAATTCTGGAACTACAGTTTTTTCCATCGGATTAGGAATCAACACTTTACCACCAGCAACGAGTCCTGTTGCAAGAGATACTTTAATTCAAATCGCCTCTGATCCTTCAAATTACTTTGAGGCTCCAACAGCCGCGGACCTGGCAGGTATTTTTGATACTATTCGACAAATTATCGTTGAAATTGCCGCTACCGTAGTTTCAATTACAGATATTCTTCCACCAGGTGTTCACTATGAACCGGGATCTGGTGTTCCAAATCCAACAGTCAATGGACAAACGCTACAGTGGGACCTGGGGGTCTTATCAGCCACAGACTCAGCTACAACTACATTCAGAGTTCGGTTTGACAACACTGCAACTGACGACCAGCTACTTGACGAGTTCCCGGCCTCTGTGTTGACCTATATTGATCAGTACGGTAATCCAGTATCGATACCATTCCCAGAGACACATCTTCAAGATCCTCCCATCTGGGCATGTGGTCCAACTCCTACCCCAACCTTTACGAACTCACCAACCCCAACGTTTACCGATACGCCTACTCCTACGTTCACCGATACACCAACACCGACGTTCACTGACACACCCACACCCACTTTTACGAACACACCGACTCCAACGCCAACATTTACCGATACACCAACACCAACGTTTACCAATACGCCTACACCAACGTTCACCAACACACCTACGCCAACGTTTACCAACACGCCTACACCAACGTTCACCAACACGCCAACACCAACGTTTACTGATACACCTACTCCAACCTTTACGAACACACCGACTCCGACGTTCACACATACTCCAACGCCAACATTTACCGATACACCAACACCAACGTTCACCAGTACGCCAACTGCTACTGCAACGCTGACAGACACACCAACACCAACATTCACCAACACACCAACTGCCACTGCAACCAATACACTGACACCAACTCCACCAGGATTACCACCTGCTGGAAATGTTGGACCAACCTTCCTCTTCCTGATCATTGGAGCTGCAGCTATTATCCTCGGACTACTGGGTGTTGTCCTCTTGCTCTAGCCAGCAATAGCCAGACTTAATTGGAAAAATAAAATATGAGCATCAATTACGAGCTAAACTGGCTCCTTTCAAGTTTAAAACTCAATAGTGAAAATGTACTTACAGCTGGCTTTAAATCAGCGCTTGATAAAGAGGAAACACTGGCACTTCACACTTTGGCCAACCAAAATCCACAGGATTTTTTTAAAAACAGAGCCTTCGTAAACAAAGGGACTAGCTCACTTCACCCATCTGCAAAATCAGTTCCTTGGACTAAAGTGTTAACAAATAAAGAGCAACACGAATTGATCCAACTGTGCAAAAAGTACGGGTGGTCAAAAATACTCGATCAAATTTCCTAAGCACTTTTCCAAACAAACTTACAGCTCATCTCAAGAGAAAGTCACAATCTACTTTTTGTAAAATTCTTGTAGTCCAGAGTGAGGACGAGATGTATAATCCTCATATTCGAGTTGCGCCTGTAGCTCAATTGGTTAGAGCATCAAGCTTATACCTTGAGGGTTCTAGGTTCGAGTCCTAGCAGGCGCACATGTGAGTGGTTAGCGACTAGTAATTAGTGATTAGTAATTAAGCAAGGTAAATCTGAAAAAAAATGAAAACTCAAAGCAATGTCAAATAGCCAATTGAAAAAGTATTCATGAAAAAATACCTCGTCCTGCAACACTTCACCTGGGGGAAGTTACAACTTGAAAAAGGTCAACAAGTAGTGACACATGACATCAATGATCACGACTCCTTCATCTTCGAAACAAATCACAAGGATAAAAGACAACGTGTGACAACCCAGGCTATAGCTAGCATGGAATCATTGGAAAAAATCAAAGCGGCATAATGTGTAAAAGGTATTGGTTCAAGAGCTTCAGATTACTCTCACTTCACATCTCTTCGACGGTAGGCTACAAACGCGGTAGAATGCACTCATGTTCAAAAAACATGAACCACTGAGTGTCTATATCACCATCCGATTTTTGTCAGCACTTTTGTTTTCGGTGATCGTTACGGTTAATCTCGTATATCAAGCTACAGTTGTTGGACTCAATCCACTTCAATTAGTGTTGGTCGGAACGCTACTTGAAACCATCACTTTTCTTTTTGAAGTTCCAACCGGCGTTATTGCTGATATGTACAGCCGAAAGCTCTCAGTCATGATCGGTCTTTTTCTCATTGGACTGGGGTTTATCGTTGAAGGAGCCTTTCCCGCTTTTGGTTTCGTGTTGTTCGCACAAATCATCTGGGGAATTGGCTTCACCTTTGTTAGTGGTGCAAGAGAAGCGTGGATTGCTGATGAAGTCGGAGAAAAACTCGCCGGTACGGCGTTTTCAAAAGGCTCTCAAATGAGCGTGTTTGGCTCGTTCATTGGAATAGTCGTGAGCATTTTGCTGGCAAATATCAATATTCGGCTGCCCATTATTCTTGGGGGTATGTTTTACAGTCTTCAATCAGTGTATCTCTATTTTTTTATGTCTGAGAGAAACTTTCACGCCACACCCGTTCAAGAGAGAACAACTTTTCAAACAATGAAAAGTACGTTCATACAGGGGGTTCAATTGATAAAACGTCATACTGTATTTTTGATTATTGTAAGTACTGGACTCATTTTTGGCATGTTTAGCGAGGGGTTTGATCGGCTGTGGACCGCGTTCATGGTCGATAACTTTACTTTTCCAACTGCATTTCATCTTAAGTCTGTTACATGGTTCGGTATTTTGGCTATGGTCGCAAATGTTTTCTCTATGCTTGCTATTCGTTTTACCGAAAAAAGAACAGATTCCAATAATCATCAGTCAACAGTCAAAGCGCTACTGACAGTACACAGTGTATTGGCGCTATCACTGCTCTTTTTTGCGGCTGCCAATAATTTTCTGCTGGCAGCAATTGGATATTGGCTCGTCGTTATGTTTCGAGAAACTCGGAATCCTATTTACGATGCGCTGATCAATCAAAACACCCAGTCCCAAGTTCGAGCAACAGTTTTTTCCTTGTGTAGTCAAGCCAATGCCATTGGTCAAATAGCTGGGGGACCAATTTTAGGAGTGATTGCAGCTGCTGTTTCGCTGCGAGCAAGTATGGTATTGTCTGGACTAATACTCATACCCACTGTGTTTTTATATCTACAGTTAATAAAAAAACACACTCGTGTTTTACCTGTAGGTAAACAACTTCAACTCTGAACACTACTTTCAATTTTCAATAAACTTGTAACGTTGTAAATTTTTTTTCTGATTTTTGAGCATCTTTTAAGATCTTTTAATTTCTTTCAACATCTTTTAAGATTGCGCTATGCAGTACTCGTCTCAAATTACTCCAGCCATAACGCAACTTTCGGCTGAGCTTGATCAGTATCGGTTTTTTATACAAAATACCCCCTCCTCTGCTGAGATTCAGCTACACTTGCGTCAAAAATCATATCTTAAAAGCTCTCTTTTCTCTGCCAAAATTGAAGGGAACCAACTAACTCTGGAACAGGTCAATCAACAGTTAGCAAATGTGAAAACCAGAGCAAAAATCGAAGTAAACAACATTCTTACTGCACTCAACTTGATTGCTTCAAATGCTTCTCCGGACAACCTCACACTCGATTTTATTCAGAAACTGCATACAACCTCCATGAACCAGCTCGACGCTGATGCAGGTCATTTTCGTACAGAAGTCAGCGCAATTTTCAATCAAGCCGGTGTCGCAATCTATCTCACACCCGACCCCAAAGAGATTCGGCCACAACTGAACACTCTCATCTCAACGACCAAAACAAGCAACAACAATCCCTACATTACCGCAGCAATTTTTCATTTCTGGTTTGAAAAAATTCATCCATTTACTGATGGCAATGGCAGAGTGGGACGACTACTCATTCACTACATTCTCGACAATCACTCCACCAACTTTCATGGCCTCCTTAATTTTGAGGAAGAGATTGAGAAAACCAAAGCTGATTACTATTATTTTTTACAACAAGAACACAAAGATCTGACTGAATTTACTGAATACTTACTCAAGTGTCTCAATGAAGCCGGAAAAAAAGCCGTCGAACTGATCAAACAGGCTCCTACCCAATTAACTGCTATCGACGTCCTTCTGCCTCGTCGTCAGGAAATTCTCAACTTACTGCACGACCATGAATATCTTTCCTTTGATCAGATTCACCGACGCTTTTACGCCATCAACACGTCAACTTTGCGAAACGATTTACGACAACTGATGGATAAGGGGTTTATTGTTAAAGTTGGTTCGACAAGAGGAGCGGTGTATAAAATCAAGTTGGCTGGTTGATTAGTTGATTTGTTGCTTAGTTTATCCTTCGCGTGAAGCTCTAGAAGAACATGGGAGATATTAGCAGTATGGATGAGTGATAGTTGTTGTGTGGTTAGGCCTGCCTGCCGGCGAGGCAGGTAGTTGGGTTGTTGCTCGGTTGATTTGTTACTTTTTAGGAAAAAATATGCCAATCATTCGAAACGGTGAAGTGCTTTATCCAGCTCCACAATGGGTAAAAGAATTGGTGTGGATGTACTTTGGAGCGTGGAATTGCATTGCAGAAGACGAAAAAACTGCAGAACTTTTAGCGAATCTTGTTACCTCAAGCCGCTTTAAAGGTAGATTCGAGACTCCATACACTGGACCAGAGCAATTGCTTCATATTGCTCGAAAGAGAGCGAATGCATTTTATGACGGTCGGTTTCATGTTCGCGCGGAGGACATTTTTATCAATGATGAAGGTTTAGTCGTTGTGTATCTCCTGTTTAAAGGGATGTACCAAGGACAGGCACTTCCAAAAGAGGCCTTAGGCCAGGTTGTCTCTCTCCACTGGAGAGCTTACTATGCTCTACTGTGGGAAAATAGACGTTGGAAACTGGATGGCCTCTATAGTGTGAGGGATAAACATGAAATGCTCACACAATTAGGTGTGCCAGATTGGCAAGGAGAGGCAAATGGAGAGTTTTAAGGCATGTTATTAATTTTAGATGGCAAAAAAGGCTTAATTTGTCAACATTCAATACTTTCCCATTTGACTTTTTTAGAAAAATCTTATAGGATTCACTATTCTCCGTACTAAATGTTATCAGAGTCAAAAACACTGTTATTGGATAAAAAGTGTTTCTGTTTGTTTTTAAAAAGATAAACTTATGTTCTCAAAAAATACGCTTCTACCAATCAGTACGGAAGTTCAACCTCCCATTGATAGAGACACTGTTTTTTTTCTGCTTGGGACTATTAGTAGTATTATCATGAAAATACAAGATAATCCAAATGATGTTCACTCATTAACAACGCTAAAAGTCTTTTTGTCAGCTATGACACTCCCCAATAACCACAGTTTACAATCATATTTCACAGGTATTAATTTCATAGAACCTCTGCAAATCATGGCAGACTATCATTCTGATTCAATTCCTTTTCTGCACGGGCTCGCCAAAGGTCTTCGATCAAATGAAAAAATTTTCTGGGTTGATGAAGAAGATCCTTTGTTAAGACATACAATGGTAACTCCAGAAACGGATCTTGATGCAGATTCACAAAATGCAATTACTTTCAGATTTGACAGATACAACATTCGTTGGATTCTACCAAAGCCAGAAGTGTATTGGATGTGCTCTGAAATAAACAAAATTATCCACATAGTGCTAGATGTTCTTGAAGAGTTACTTCATCTTTCCCAGTTACATGGTACTGTTGCCTACCTTTATACAATCGGACTACTTAATACGGACAATCATGAAGATCACCTATTTACTGAACTCATTACGCGCTTAATGGAAACAGATGTTACGAATATTTTGACTCAAGCACTGCCAGTTATGGTTACTGAAAAGTGGTCTTGGTATGCCAATAGGACACAGCACCAAAGAGTAGATACTCAAATTGATAGAACAGAAAAACATTTTCCATTAACACCAGATGCAGCTTTTCTGCTTGGACTCATCATCGCTGAACTAACAGATCAGCTTAAAGAATA
The DNA here is from genome assembly GCA_964583795.1 of uncultured Pseudomonadales bacterium. Taxonomy (GTDB): domain Bacteria; phylum Patescibacteriota; class Microgenomatia; order UBA1400; family PJMF01; genus JBDTME01. Next base: position 50,890 of record CAZOWX010000008.1, read on the forward strand.
CATGGCTAGCGCAATGCTTATTTTGCCGGAATATTTAGCAATAAATAATGACGCATGTGAGGCTTTTTTCTCTAACTACATGGTGCTTAACAAATTACTGGGTTATTTTGAAAACATATTTGTAAGTGCTTCAACAAAAATTTCAATCGACAACTGGAACCAACTGATCAGTCATGAGTTTAGCGAAGATGGAATATCTTTGATATTTCTTAGACACTGTGTACGGTTAATGCAGAGATATGGTGACCAATGGATTAACATTTTGGACAAAGGAACTTGGGATCCCGATGAACACAAAACATGTTTTGGATCACAGTGTTTGCAACTTTTTTTAGACTTTTTTAATACTAATCCTGATTGGTTACAGTCATTTGATATAAGACAACCCTTTGTCCGAAAACTAAAAAGAAAAAGCGAAAAAAAATTAAATTCAATCAACGAAATGATGCTTCTACTAGAAAGTTTTTTTGACTTTAAAAGGAGTAAGTGATTCAACAAAACAAGAGAAAATGCGGAACTGAAAATTAATTACTTCCACTGTTTAATAGCAAACTCGCTTCTGTATCACAAAGAAAAGAGTATATGAAAACTTCCTCTACAGCTTCGCCCGCTTATTCATCTCTTCCTCGACAACAGCGCGTGGCTTACCATACTTCAGTCTCGATAACTCTTTGATCATATCGGCTAGCTTGGGATTCATCTGCGCCTTTTGAGCATCCATATCTTTTTTCAGCGACATACTAAACGGTGGCACCGGCTCATTTCCAACGATTGTTTTAATGTACACGTTATATTTCTCGATGTTAGTCAAATCACCTTCGGTAAACACCGGCGCAAACTCATGTTGCAAAAAGTTTGCATCTGGCACACCCACGCGGAAACAAATAATCGTACCCACGTTACCAAACACAGCGTTTTTCACATCTTCCTCGATCTGCGCCACAAACTGATTCGCCACGATCAGATTCAACCGATACTTACGAGCCTCAGACAAAATCACCGCAAAGTCTTCGGTAGCGTAGTTTTGAAACTCATCGACATATAGATAAAAATCAGTGCGCTGATCAAGAGAGATATTTGCCCGCCCCATAGCAGCAGTCAACACCTTTGGCACCAAAATCAAACCCAAAAACTTCGCGTCCTCTTCACCCAGTTTCCCTTTTGATAAGTTCACCAAGAAAATCTTCTGCTCGTCCATCACTTTGCGCATATTAAAGGCGCTCTCCGACTGACCAATAATATTACGCATCGTTTTATTGGTAATAAATCGACCAAACTTTGACACAATGTAATCCAACACTTCAGATTTATGAAAATCAGACGTTTGAGCAATCTGATCAGTCCAATACCGGCGCACAATTGGATCTTTGACGAACGGGAGCATCTCTTCGACAAACTTCGCATCCGTCAACAAACGCACCATCTCAATAAACGTCCCTCCTGGCTTTGACATGACCGTTAACATGGCATTACGAATGGCGTGCTCAAAGCGAGGACCGATGATACCGGTTTTGTGCGGGTCATACAGTTTGTACATCAACCCAATCACCGACGACGCTACAAAGTGCTGCTCTTCCTCGGTAAACGCCTCCATCATGTTCATACCCATAGGTCGATCAGTGTCAGAGGGGTTGAAGTAAATCACATCTTCAGCTCGCTCAGGAGGCATCAATTGCAGCACATCTTCCACAAACTCACCATGCGGATCAATCGCACACACACCTTTTCCATCTACAATATCTTGCAAAATCATCTCTTTGAGAAATTCTGACTTACCAGTACCAGTTTTTCCAACGATGTACATATGGCGTCGACGATCATCGAGACCTAAAAAGATTTTTTTCTCTTGGCCACGATAGAGACTTTTACCCAAGAAAAGCCCCGATTGGGCAATGTTTTCTGGAGCGGGAGCACTTTTTGCATTGAGCCAAAAAATATGGTGTGTCTCGACGGTCTTATTGGGAAAGTGGAAAATAGTCGCCAACTCTTCGGAGTTGAGAATGAACGAACCCCGATTGAACATTGGCATGTATCGGTAAATCATATCAATCATAAACAGCTGCTTCACCCAAATGCGTGTTTTTTCAAATGAGTTGTACGGCGATGTGTATTGCGCAAAGGCACTGACAATATTATTTAAATGTGACTGTGCAGTTCGCTCTTGTGGGGATGACACCACGATTCGAATACTCGTTCGAAAACCTGGGCGGCTAGTTTTGTTATCAATACTTTCCAGCTCTTTTGGGTCACTTTTATACGATGCCTTTTCGGGATCAGCCTCTTTTTTCTTGGTGCTCGACACAAAAGAATCGCCTTGTTTTTGCCATCGATCACCTTCTGGTTGCACGAGAATTTGTAAAATTGCACCTTCACCATCGGACATTTTCGACATGGCACTGGTGAGGAGTGATAACCCATCTGTAGGCAGATCTTTGTATGTTTTTAGTGGAAAATAATTCGCCCCCTTTAAATGCAGCGCCGAAAAGGCAACTTTGCCTTGTTCTGAAAAAATATTGACTTCGTCGTGCTCTTCAATCTTAGCACCAGGGTACGCTCCATGAATCTGCTTTTCGACTAAGTCACGCAAAGTCCGCGGGACATTGACATAAAATTTGATCTCTTCTTTGAGGGCCACAATTTCAAAACCAATGTGTTCTTGAGGTTTGAGAAAAGAAAACCAACCACCATCCCGCAGCGAATGCAGTGAGGCAAACATCTGCTCAGCCGCATCAATCTTGATTTCGTTATCTTTGGACAGCGCAACTAACAGTGTCACAAACTCCAGTGAGTACTTTTCCTTATCTCGATGTTTGAACCACTGAAAAAACATGTATAAAAACACCACGATGCCAAAACCAGAAACAAGAAGCAACAAAAAAGAAGTGAGATACACCACCCATTGGGAAAGTAGTAGTTCAACGTTTTGAAAACCCATAAAATCTAATAGTTTCTAGTGTAGTAGTTTATGGTTTATAGAGTACACTCCACCATTATCAATTTCCATAATTTTTCAGCTCCCATAAACCACAAAGCTCATTTCCATGTTATGTTTCGTTCTAACTTTAACTCTGTGGGGCTTTTTGCCGGAACATCACCCCACCTTCAAATATTTTTCGAATCTTTTCAGTGAACTCGGCTAACCATCGTCGTGAAGTCTCGGGTGGAGCTTTTTTGGCTTCCTTAAACTCATCCTCGGTCATGGGGAGAACTATCACTGGTTGAGCCACAAATCCATTGGATGGCTGAACCATTTGTTGATCGGCCAATACCACTTCGTGGGGAAATGATGATGGCTCTTCTCTGACTTCTTCAATGTATTTTTCAACTTCTGGAGAAATTTCTGGGGTTCTAAGCTGCTCGACGCTTTGCATCCCAGAGGGCATCTCCCCACTGACTTCAATATTCAAGGGGGCGGTTTCTTTTGCTGTTGAGGAACTTGGTCGTGCTGGATTGAGCGGATCCTGAGTGGTAGCGACTTGGTTGAGCACCGCATTCATCCCGACCATAGACTGATCAGCAGGATTTTGCGTTTGATTAAAGACATTGACCTGATTCTGCTGCGGTAGCACCGGTTGCTGCCCCACAGTTGGCGATTGTTGAGGAACGAAAGGCTGAGTAGAAGGAACTTGATTCACTGGATCGTTCATAAGATATGGATATGATAACAAATCAGGGGGGGAGAAGAAATACGGTGTTGGGAATGGAGTTGTTGTGTGGTTGGGCCTGCCTGCCAGCGAGGCAAGTGTTTGACTTGTTGTGAGTTCATACAAAAAGTTCTGAAGCAACAAAACATTAATCATCCTACAAATTTAAGATCTACCTCAATGACTCAAAAATGCTGCTTGTAAGCAAAAAACATAAAAAAGTCGTCATCCTCGACGTGACAGAAAATACCTGACTGAAAGTCAAGAATTTTCAGTCAAGCATCGGGGATCCATTTGAACCCCTTCTTAAATAGATCTTCTCGTAGTGTCAGACTTGTGCTGCTTACTCTCGAGTTGATTTGAAAAAAAGGCAATACAAAATTCTAAATGTGGATTAATACCCAAACAAATCGATCTTTTGAAGTGTTTTTATGGATCCCCGATGCTCGGATCCGCCCTGGGCGGACCGGGTCGAGGATGACAACTTTTTAGTATAATTTGTCTTCGATAGACAATTACAAACAAAAATCTGTATCCTAATACCTAACTTACTCCCTCACCCCCAAATACTCCTCCACCACATTGTGAATATCTACCGGAACTGTCACCCCAAACTCCTCCAACATCTCAGATCTTTGAAAACACACTTTGTATACAAGAAAAATAATGCTTGTTGAGCGTATAATAGAAAAATGCCTGAGAGTAAAATAACCAAATCCAACGATTGGGAAAAAAAACGAACAATCGGTGAACTCATCAGATCCATCAGGGATTTTTTATTACCCCAGTCAGAATTTAGAAAGTTTTCTCGAAAAGCTAATCAATACATTCACTTAGACCGATCTACAGCCCCATATAAAGGTTTACAAAGAGAAATACCTGTTACAAACGGTAAAACGGTCAACTTTACCGTAGCTAGTGAGTCATATGACACTGATCGCCCAATTAATGCCTACCAAGAAATGCTCTTCCCAGATGAGTACGATGTGCTTTCCCAAGCAGAGTCGAATCAAATTTATGGTTCAGGCTGGTCAATCACTTTTTTTCTTAGTGAAGCACCTAAGAAAAAAAATCCTGCTCCAGTAGCCGGTGGGATTGAAAAAGCCTTTCGAGCAGGAAATACAGTGTTAGACTTGGGAAGCGGTGAAGCAGTTGGTTTAACACAATTCGCCCTTAATTTTCCCCATACGACTTTCATCGGTGTTGATATCAATTATGACAACACTACAATGATCAATCTCTCTCAACCAGGTTTACAATTAGTAAAAGATGATTGGTATCAGTCAAAAAGTATTCCTGATCATAGTATCGACACAATAATTTCATTAGAAGCAGCACTTCGATGGGGGGCACAAACTCCTGAAGATGCCGCACGACTGATTACTGAAATTGACAGAATTAGCAAAGAAGGTACAGTTTTTCGAGGAAGTTGGACACTGAACAATACAGACAGTAACTTCATTCTTGAAATATTTCGTCACCATGGATGGCAGGCACAAATGATTGAGGGATGCATCATTGCTGAAAAAGTATCGCACACTACTCCCTAACCCCCAAATACTCCTCCACCACATTGTGAATATCTACCGGAACTGTCACCCCAAACTCTTCCAACATTTCACAGACTTTTGGCAAGGGCAGTCCGATTACATTCGTCCAGCTTGTCTGAATGTTGTCAACAAACTCTCTAGCACCTGATTGAATCCCGTATGCTCCTGCTTTTCCCAATGGTTCTCCACTTTGGACATAATCCTCAATTTGTTTTTCAGATAACTTCTTGAACAACACCACACTTTCAACCGACTGAGTATCTGATTTCATGGTTTTAGTATCAACAATGGTAATGCCAGTAAATACGTGATGAGAGTTGCCACTCAATCGCTTTAAGATTTCTCTGGCATGATCCAAATCTTTTGGTTTTCCTATAATCTCTCCGTCTAACTCGATCAGTGTATCTCCAGCAATAATAATTGCATCAGGAAATCTTTCTATCAAACTCATCGCTTTCCCAAATGAAAGTGACTCAACTAATGATTTTGTTGATGGAAAATCTCTCACTTTTAATTGGCTTTCTTCAAAGTTTGGCTCAGCAATTTCAAACTTGAGTCCAGTCCAGCGTAATAATTCTTGGCGACGGAAAGAGGTAGAGGCAAGGATGAGAGAAGGCATGGGGTTGAGTGTAGTCGTTTATGGTTTATTGTTGCTAGTCACTGGTAATAAACAATATTTGTATTTATTTTCTCTGTACTTATTTCAAACGCAAAAAACGTTCAATTTTGATCACTCTGATATTTCTTCAACTCCTCAGATAAATCTACAATGTTCAAGTCTACTCTTCTATCAACTGGTGTCTCATTATCACAGTCCAGTTTCGAGATATGTCTTGGTTTTATCTTGTAAAATCTCCGTGCCATTAATCCCCAAAAAGTCTTCAGCCGGATGCAAATGCTTTTTTCGCTCTTCTTTATTTGGAAAACGCTTCTTGTAAACCAGTAATAAGACACGAGGTATAGCTGTAAATTCCACCAAACCAGCCCTTCCTTCTATGTAAACACCATCTGCTTCACCAGGTTTCTTATGTGAATCAAATATTGAGACAGCAACATTTGGATTCTGTTTAATGTGTGTGGCATGACGGGTACTTTTCCCCGAAATAAAATAAAAATTCAAATCGCTATCAACCCCAAAAAACAATGGTGCTGCCCATGGAATATCGTCTTTACTAGTAGCAAGGATCATATATCGTTTTTCCATGATAATTTTCGCAGCAACTGCTTCTAATTGCCCCATTGAACACTCCTTTTCTGATCGTGAGGACCGAGTGAATTCATCAAATAAGGTCCGTCATCCCGGCGAAAGCCGGGATCCATCCTCAACGTCAGAAATGTCGTTCGGTCTGGTAAGCTTCAAAGTCTTAATTCTTTAGACTTATTGGGTTTAAAAAGTTCTTTGATATTATACATAAATCATTGAAATGGATCCCGTTTTTCACCGGGATGACGAAGCGTATCTGCGTAAAATATCTCCCTTCGTATCAATGCTTCTCACAAGCCGACAATCTCAACCCCATCCCCCACCTGCACTCCTTCTC
>CAZOWX010000008.1:57634-61354 GCA_964583795.1 uncultured Pseudomonadales bacterium
TTCTCGCGCTGCAAACCCGGCTTCCACTTCCAAAATCATATCAACTTGTTCTTTTGGCGAGTACCGAGGCAACTGTGATGGTGTTTGGCCTGGCTCAGGTTTGGGAATATTCTCCTGAATCTCCACAATTTTGCCATCAGCAATCCAGATAAAATCCAGATCAAATCGCATATCAATCATCCAAAAAATTGGCCTCCCTTTTGACGAAAAAACAAACAACATTCCATCGCTACCAATTTGATCCCTGTCACTGAGTCCTTGTTGTAATTCTTGCGGAGTGCGTGCCAACTCAATCGAATACGTTTTTTCACCGAGTTTTAATTTCGAAAATTTTGGCAATTGTTGAATTTCAGGAGCAACAGTTTGCCGCTTACATCCAGAGAAAACAGCACTGGCAATCAACACGACCCCAAGCACTATCAGTAAAGAACTCAGCCTCATATTGCTTTTTCCTTTTTTTGTATTCGCACGAATAATACACTCACACCCAATAAAAACAACACTGCCATCATCCACTGCGCTACCGTCAACCACTCAACAAAAGTCAGACTAACACGACTACTTTCGACTCTCAAAAACTCCAGTAAAAATCGTACCATCGAGTAATAGGCAAGATACACCCCAATGTAGACGCCACTTCCCACATTTTGCCAACGTTTTGTATAGAGTAACCAGAATACCGTGCCAAGGGATACCATCAACAGACTTTCATACAAAAAAAGTGGATGATATCGAGCAGTTACATCAAGACCCGGAAGTAAGTGTTGCGCATCAATTGCAATGCCCCACGGCAAAGTGGTCGATACTCCATATAACTCTTGATTAAAAAAGTTGCCAAACCGACCAATGGCTTGTGCAAAGGGAATACACAGCGCAAACAAATCCAAAATAACCCATCGTTTTCCCCACTGTTTTCGAGTCAATAAAAAGAAATACAGTCCCACAGCACCGCCCAACAAAGCTCCAATAACACCAATTCCACCATTCCAAATAGCCAGCATCTCAGCAAAAGGCTTTTCCTGATATAACTGCCAGTCAGTGATCAAATGATAGAGTCTGGCACCAATAATTCCGGGAATAAATAGCCAAAGTGCTAATGCGTTGAGCGAAAAAGTGAGCCTTTCTCTTTTCATCAGCCACTCAAACAACATCACTGCAACAACAACTCCCAAACCGACCAAAAACCCGTACCAGTGAAAAGCTAACTGCATATAGTTACGCCTAGAAAATAACGAAGATTGAAAGCAAGACAAATAAAGCGATGAATCCCCCCATGACTCTTTGAATCATTTGATCACTCACCGTTTTGTTTACCGGTTGAAAGTGCAATTCACGAGCATCTTTGATGTTTTGATAATTGAGTACAAAATGTGCACAATATGACAATCCTAACCCTAACACCACTCCCGTCCCCAAGACGCTCCCCGATGAAGAAACCAGGTAAAAGGCTAGCGGAAAGTACAGCGCCAAAAAAATAAATCCCATCGACAGTGAAGGGATTTTGGTCATTAAATAATTAGGTCCAGCAAATACACGTAACTGTGCAATCAGCTGAAAAAAATGCTTTTTTTGTACACTCAATTCGGGCCTGAAAAATAACTGGGCAATCCGATCAATCAGGTGAAACCCATATCCAATTGCCGCACCAATCGTAAACAAGAAAAAAGGCAGTTGTAGCGGAAATCGCCTAACAAAAAAAACACAATACCCCACAAACACGACAGTCAAAAAAACAAACCTTTTCATCAGATCTATTGTAATTGATCTGGAGGGAAAATGTCTAGGTGCTAGGTGTCAGAGAGTCTCTAGTGCTTAGTCTATAGTCTTTAGTAGTGCTATTGCATAGTTGAATAACGTGTTTTATAGCAAAATAACATTAAAGGTCGTCATCCTTAACTAAATTGATACACTTTTCAAACCCTGCCTACCGGCAGACAGGTCAGTTCAGTCAGATCGTGAATTTCTGGTCCCGCATTGCGGGATGAGGAGCCAGAATTCACAAGATCAAACTCTTGTTTCAGGATCTAAAGTCAGAGCTCATTCTCGAGAGCAGATATAAATAAAAAAGTGTCATCCTCGACCCGATGAATGAACCTGGTCCGCCCTGGGCGGATCAAGTGAAGCCATCGAGCATCGGGGATCCATTTCAGAACATTTGCACAACAGTAGAACATTTTCACGTTTGAATAGTTAATTTTTCTCGCTTTGTTAAGCTAAAAAACAGAGAAATACATATAAGTAAACAAAAAACCAAACTAATCGACCTTTTAATGGTACTTATGGATCCCCGATGCTTGACTAAAAATTCTTGACTTTCAGTCAGGTATTTTTTGTCACGTCGAGGATGACACCTTTTTAGGTTATACCTTCACGGTCTCAACCTCTATCATCCACGCTCTACATTCCATTATCTACACTCCACACTCTACTTTTCCCTCAGCTTTTTTAACTTCCACATGAACAACTTTGCTTTACTTTTTGCTTGCGAATCAATCACAAATCGCAACGCTGCCTCAAGAGTCCCTCGCTCCACTGTCTTTGCTAAGCGTATGTACAAACTTTTATGTGCTTCATCGTTGAGAGTCATAGCTAGGCGATAACCAAAATCTTGAAACTCACGACTAACATATTTATTTTTCTCTTTGGGTTGGTACTGCTTTAATAGCGATCCCAAAGACATTGCTTGTCTGGATCCTTTCGCTGGATCCTTTTTCTTTTCTTGTTTATCCCCAATACCATCACCAAACAACGATGTTTGACTCCCTGATTGATTTTTTTTAATTGTTGATGCTTTCATGCACTATCCCGAAGTTAGGACTGATTTATCCCGTAGTTGCATACTCATCATGGCGGCAATAAAGCCGAGCAAAACAAAACTGCGCCAAGAAGATGACACCGTAAAAAACAGTGTAAAAACACTCCAAAATACAACTCCTGTTGCAGAAATAGTCATCTCTCGATAAGTGAAGTAACTCAACGCTGTCTTTCCTTTGCTGCGACGCAACATCAGTGATTCATAAAAGGGAAAGTACACGCTTTCAGATAGTTTTTCAAAAATATCTACGGCCATAATCATCCACACATTATTAACGAGCGCACGAGCAATCCACATTATTCCCACCGAAAATCCAGAGATAGAAAAAGGCCGACGACTTTTTGAGTGATCGACAAACCACCCAGAAAAATAGACCAACAATAGTGAAACAAAAAACACTACAAAGTACAAAAATCCCACCTTATCAGCTGTTCCAATCAGCAGTAGCACAAACAACGGCCAAAGTGTTTGCATCGCATCCAACACATACATGCCCACAAATGAGAGCGATAAAAGACGATATTGCGGCTCTTGTAACCATTGCCGAAATTCAGATAGCGTTGCTTTGGAAAAGCTCGTCTTTTCGTGCAATGAAAATAAAATCATCACAGCTAATACTTGAAACAGCATTGAGATATAAAATAAATATGAAAATCCAAAGGTCACTATAATAAAACCGGACACAGCCGGAACGGCGGCTTGAATCAGGCGCGTGAAGAACTCAATTGTCCCCACACTTTCACCCATCCTTTTGTACTGTGCTTCTGATGAAAACAGTCCAAAGTAAGAAGTCCAAAACAAAGGGATCCGAACGCCTTCGATCAGTAAAATGGGAATAAAAAACAAGGGGTTTTGCTGAACTAGGACGAGCAGTACCAACAACACGATATACAATAACTGACTAA
>CAZOWX010000009.1:0-27883 GCA_964583795.1 uncultured Pseudomonadales bacterium
TACAAAAACTACTCAAAAAGGGACCAAGGGGTTGCAGTTGCTAATTGACTACGGGAATCTAGTGGATTTATACAATATTATTCGGCAATGTGTTCAATTTCTCCAATTTCCCGATAATCACGTTCATCGGCAGACATTACCACCGTAACTTTTTCTCCTTGCTTTAATCTTCTGGTTCTTATTAAAGTATTGTTTTCTCCAAGAAAAAAAACTACTCCTTTACCTTGAATTAAAGGTGGATCTTTAGTTTGTGCATCGATAAATAAAGACCCAAGAATACCCTCAATAGTTGTTGTTTCATCATTGGGGGCACTAATTTCTCGCTCAATGTCACCGTTAATATTCTCTAGAAGTATTTTTCCAGTAATTATTTCAGTCATATTTGTAGAATTTCTTTGTCAATAACTATTTATTATAACTGATTCTAATTCTTGCGCTAAACTCAGTTTTGCCTGTCCTGTTTTTAAATGATAATCAATCAATGTCAGTTTCTCTTGCCAAGCAATCAATTGTTCTGTAGAAAATGCTTTCGCCTGTTGTTGCAGCTTTTTGACCACAAATGGATGAGCTTTGGGTGGAGACCCACTTTTGGTTTGCAAGAGCAATCGAACTTGTCTGGCTAACATGGCGAAACAAAATTCCGCACCATCTTGTGCAACAGCAGTTTGCAGCAGTTGTAATTTTTTTGGTGTTTGCTGATGGAGCGCATCCAGCCAGGCAAATAATGCGCTTGAGAGCTCGAAAAGCTCAACTTTGGCGCTGGGGAGTTTTTTGAGATTTGCGGCGGTGAGCTTTTTACTTTCCCAGACAATGATTGATTGCGACTCGCTGTAGGTATTGATGAGTTCGATGAGAGTATCTTTCTTTTTTGACTTTGGTCCAGCAAACACATTTTCGATGACAAATATTTTTTGATTGCCAAACATGCTCTGACTGCCAAACTCTGATTCAAAAAAAGCCGGGGTCATTTGATTCGACTCAAAATGTTGTGTCTGTAATCCTGTTTTTATGGCAGTTTCCAACAACGATACTAATCGAGTACGAGAGTTAACATGATGATCTCCGTGCAAAACACTCAACATGGGGATAGTGTAAAAGGTGAAATTCCAAATTCCAAGAGATAAATTCCATTTGGAAGTGAAATATCGATTGTTTTTCAAAGAAAAAATATAAAAGTTGTCATCCTCGACCCGGCTGAAAGCCGAGCATCGGGGATCCATTTATTCACATTTCTTTAAATGTACCTACTTTTAAGGTCAGAATTGTGTTGTGATCTCGATTGCGAATCACTTAAAGAGAAGGATAGAAAAATTTAAGTCGTATCAAGAAAAAAAACTCAGCGATCTTTTCGAGAGCTTCTTATGGATCCCCGATGCTCGACTGATCTCTCTTGGCTGGTAGCCAGGATTTCTCTGTCGGGTCGAGGATGACGACTTTAGATGGTGGGTAGTCTTCAGTACAGGACGTCCAATCTGAAGTGTTTTTGGAGAAATGATATTAAGCTGTGTTTATGGGTAAATTTTGTACCCAATGTCTATTAGGCTAAATGTTCAATTATTCTGATGTTCAAGTAAAAAGTGCTTGCTATTTTACATTTTTAGCACAAGAAATTATGCAAAAACTTTCCGAGGGCTAGTAACTAGCGATTGATTCCTCACTTTTTTTTCACTTTCCACTCGAATTTTGTTACCTGATGCCATTACATCGACTTTTCTCAACGGACGGTTTGCTTCAAATCTTGGCTCAATATCGAACACAATCTGGTGAAATTCTTGGATAGGAAAGGACTTTTTTGGCAATCTTATTTCGTGTAAGTTCCAGCTAAGACCTAGTTTTAGGCTTTCTCTATTATCGAATTTTCGTCTTTCGTCATCATTTGTGTGATGAATTAGAAAAGCAATTGCTTCGTCATCAGTGACTTCACCGACCACAACCCACTCGTAACAGAGGCCAGCGGATTCGGATAAGTTCTCTCCCACCATGATTTCGTCTTCGACTCGTAATATGGTACCAGGGTTGAACACATCAAAATCGAATGTAGATGGAGAATTCGCTTCGAAAGTTTGAAGAGGTGTTTGGTTGTCTGAAGCCGCAAAAAGTAAAACTGCTTCTTTTGCAATTCTTCGAGGACCATTATTGTCTTCAAGTGGTTTTGGGAGTAATCGTTCTTTAAGTAACTTAAGCGTTCTTTTCAATTTTACAGTTGGGGAATTCTCATTCATAGGTTTGTTTTTTAAGTCAGCTGGTTAATCACTTCTCGATATGTTAGCACGTCATATAGTACTAATTCAAAAAAATATCTTCAGTCGATTAAAAACACACAATCCAAGGTCCGAGAATCTCACGTATTCGATCCATACATTACAAACCAGATAGCAGCGTCTGGATCTTGGCGAAAATGTACCCACCCAAGAAGATAATTCCGTACAAAAATAAATGCATCAGCACAGAGGCGATTTTTTCTCCGGTTGAATCATCGTGTTGAATGCCAATAGCGCTGGTGAGGGCAGCTGCGGCATTTGAGTTTGGATGAAGAATTCCCATAACCCAAGTATCTCAAAGAACTGCCGAGATTGTCAAACCTCTTTTAGAGTTTCTTTGAAAAGTCTCGCTCGTAACGAAAAACGTTTTGGTTTGAGCAAAAAGCAGTTTACTTTTTGACGACTAGTAGAGAGGCAACTTGAGAAAAAAATACACAGACTTTTTGCCAAACCCTAGAGACTTGCAGTAAAATGCGACTGTTCAAACCGGCTCTAAGCTGCGCTCTCCTGCGCACTGAGGGTAAAAAACACTTTTTTGGTTAACTCTTTGAGTTGTGCAGTAACGATCAGTGTCTCATCTGATATGAGTTCGAATTTACGCTGATAAATCTTGATTGCTTCAGGATCGTTGTCGATTGAATGCAGTTCAAATGGTTGCAGTTTGGCTCGCAAAGCGCTGACAATCTGTTGGTCAATATGTGGTTCAACTTGATTACAGACAAACATGAGTGAGTGTACACTTCGTGATTGAATCAACGAAAACAGTTCCACTGTTTGAGTCAGACTGTTGGCATCTGGAGTGAGTACCCATAGCACCAGATCAAATGAACTCATTGCAGAGGGTATGAAATGAGTGGGTGTTGAGGGCAGATCCACTACAGTGATCGGGTAACTGACTTTCACAGCTTCAATCAAGTTTGCTGTTTCATTGATTGATAAACTCTCTTGGTTTAAATCAGCTGGGGCGTTGAGGAGCGAAAATTGAGGGATGATGTTGGTCACTTGAGCTTGTAGGCGAGTGGTGGTCAAGTCTTTGCCGGTCGAAAGTAACGGTCGTAGTACTTGCCAAGATTGAGTGGACTGAACGTGCAATAGCGATCGAGCTGAACCCATCGGCACACCCAGATCAATAAGCAGTGGTTTTTCTGGTGTAAATTGTTTCAGTTGAGAAGCTAAGTGATATGCCAGAAAACTTTTACCAACTCCACCCTTGCTTGAAAAGATGCCAATAGTTTTTCCTTGAGCAAATTGCTCAGTTCTTTTTTTCAGTGAGTACTGATGAGCTTGTTCAATCAGTGCTTCCAGCTTGGAAAGATCAGACATGCCGATTACGGCAAAAGCACGCAGCTTTGAAGCCAGTTCAAAGATGTTGGCGATACTGGTCGTATCATCAAAAAAGATAATCAAACTCTTGGCAGGTTTTTGAATTTGAGCAAAGAGTTTTTGAGCTTGCTTGGCATCGGCAATGATCACTTCACTCGACTCGTATGTTTTGAGATTGGTAAGTTTGCTATCAATGACAGCAAATTTATTAATTGAAAGTGTTTGTAAACTTTCTTGTAAAGGGAGTGATTGCACGAAGTTGGAGACTCTGATCATATAAGTGTTTTCCTTTTTTAAATAGGCTCGAGCTCTAGTAAAAATTGATTCAGTTTTTTCTTGTTGATGTTTGATTTTTTAGAACTTGCATCAAATAGTAGTTCCACTTTTCCATCTTTTGAAAAAGTACAGATTTGAGCGATGATGCGTCGCTGATGCTCATCGCGTTTGAGTTGAATGATCAAGTCGATACTTTTGGTAATCCAACTGCGAATTACTGATAATGGCAGTTCTTGAAATCCTGCCAAAAGGACCAGCGATTCCATGCGGTCAATGGCAGCTTGCGGATTATTTGCGTGGATAGTAGTCATCGATCCAGGATGTCCGGTATTCATCGCTTGCAAGAGGTCATACGCTTCTCCTCCACGTGCTTCTCCGACGATGATCCGATCCGGTCGCATGCGCAGAGCGTTTTTGACAAGATCACGGATGAACAGCTCACCTTTGCCATCGGTGTTGGCTGGTCGAGTTTCCATGCGAGCAACGTTGAGCAACTGATCGGGAGTAGCTAACTCAGCAGTCTCTTCAATGATGACCACGCGCTCCCCGCTCGCTCCCCCTTTGATCCAGTTGAGTAGCGCGCTCGTGAGAGTCGTTTTTCCGGTAGCGGTACCTCCAGAGATCAACATGTTCGCTTTGTGCTGTACGGCTTGTGCTAAAAACTCACTCACAGCTGTTGGAAACATCCCAAATGCAACCAAGTCTTCTGGCGAGTATACTTTTTCAGGAAACTTGCGGATCGTAATCAGTGGCCCATTGGGGCTAACTGGCTCAACGACGATATTGACTCGAGAACCATCAGCGATGCGCGTGTCGATCAATGGAGTGCTGCGATCAACACGTCGGCCGCTTCCCTCAAGTAAACGTTCGATGATAATGCCCAGTTCTTCGCGGTTGGGATGACGGTCGGTCAACTCAAACTGATCATTGCGTCTGCGTTTAATAAAGACGCCATCCGAGCCATTAATCATAATTTCTTCAACTTCTGGATCATCTTGAAATTCTTGAATGCTTTGCAATCCCCAGACCACTTGAGTCAGCAGCTGAGACAACATAAACTGTTTTTCTTCAGCAGCGGCAAACTGGCCGATCGACTCAAATACCTGATCGAGATATTGCTCGCTGAGCATCTGTTGTTCAGCACGATCAAGAAGCGAAAAATGTTCATGCGAAGCTAATTTTTCGATAAAGAGGATTTTTATCTGCTCGAAATCAAGTGCCGCGTTTTGTTTCATGAGTCGATTAAATCCCTTTTTGCAACACAAATAAAAATGGAATCAAGAAAATAATTAGCAGTGCCGGCAAGTGAAAAATCAACAATGGTCCCAGTAATACGCCACTGGTTTTGTTGGCCATGTCTTTGGTTTGTTGTTCCCTAAGCTTCCAAGCAGTTTCAACCAGTTGTTTGGTTTTGTCAGTGAGTGAGCTGCCGTATTGGGTCGAGACACTGACCGAGAGGCGAAATTCTTTCAGTAGAGGATGTGGACAGATGATGATGAGTCGATCCAAGAGTTGGGTTTGTGTGCAGTAGGTACTGAGAGTCTGAAGTCGGCGCAACTCATCACCAAAGATCCCTGGGAAATTGGGCGCAATTTGTTTAAGAGCCTGGACAAAAGACTCAAATCCAGCGCTCGAACACAGCATATAAAACTGTTCCAAAAAGTTCGGGACTGCTTGGTACAAAGCAAATTGTCGGGATTTGACGAAGTCGCCAATGACAAATTCTGGAATACTCCAACCAACAATGGCGGCCAAAAGTATGATTAAGGCAGCCACAACGAGTGAGAACTGTTGTCCTGCAATACTCATAAAAATTACACTTCCCACAACTGCTCCGAAAGTTCCAACAGCCTTCCAGATACGCAAGCGCTCTGTTGAGAGATGAATCTGTGCAAGTGCTACGCTTGGGTTTTTTAAGAATACCGTTTTGTCAAACACTTTCACTGATGAAAGTACTCGATTTAGTTGATCAATTATTTGATGAGTAACTTTGGTTGAACTGTTTTGAGTTGAAGTAAGTGTGTGAAGATAGTGCATGATTAATTCTCAGTGTCAATGTGTTCGTTGAGTGCGACAGCTTTGATGGCAATCGGTCGTTGTATTGAGTCAAAAAATGGCAATGGTGAGTGAAAAACGGTTTTCACTTCCATAGTAACGTACTCGCCACCCGAGCAGTGAACATCAAGCGCAGAGTTGAGGCCCGAGATGGATTGTTGAACATACGATTTTCCAGCAGAGCAATCTTTGATTGCTGCAATGCGTGCTGCAGCGTCAGTGACACTGGTGAGGTGTAAGCGAAGAAATGAGAGCTGACCAAAGTAAAAAATCAATGCAATGAGTCCAGCAATGAGTGGGAGCGACAGGACTAGTTCCAAGGTCGCCCACCCTGATTGGACAGAAGATAAATATTTTTTATGATTTTTCATTTTTTTATTTCGAAACCGCCACTAAAAACCAACCGTCGGCGAGTGCTTTGGTCAGAGCCAGACTTGAACTTTGTTGTAGTGCAAATCCTACTGCGCTGACTTGCTGCTGATTTTCTTCGGTACTATTGACCAAAATATCTGCCACAGTAATGGATTCAATGAGCACTTGAGCTTCTTCGGACTTTTTGGCTTTTCCTAAAATGGTCAGCTCTTGCCCAATTTCCAGTGGGACTGGATATGAGTGCAGGTCTTTAATGGGCAGATAAAACAACTGTTGTTTCTGTGCTAATTGTTCTTTGAGCGATATCAGCTCATTTGGCTTTTGGAAAGTACTTAGTTGCAACAGGTCTCCGGCTTGTAGATCAGTGAGAAGAGGAAACTCTATGAGTTGAGCGTTTCCGCAGTCTTGAATGGAATTTTGTGGCAGATTTTTGGCAAAAACTTGAACAGTTTGAATATCAGATCGATTCAGTTTTTCCCCTTTTTGAGCGTTCTTGGTGACGATACAGTGGGTGGTTTGAGGTTCAACGGGAGGTCTTTTTGACCATAACTGGGCCAGGAAGATGATTGTGATGAACCAGATTCCTGTCGATGCAAGACGTATCCAGTATCGTTGCCAAAACAGTTGGGCTTTACCTTGAAACGTTTGGGGTGGAAGATATTTCATCTTAGATCATCTTGAGACTATCGACGGCTTGTAGCAGTTTCTCCCCAAACTTATTGATCACCACACTGATAACACCAACTAAAGCAATAGCACCAACAACGTACTCCATCGTGGTCCATCCTGCTTGGGAAAGTTTTTTGGCTTTAGTCATAGCGTCTCCTTTTTGGTTTGAAATGACTGCGTTTATAATGTATTATATAAGATATTCTTAAAACATCAAATGCTGTCAAAAATGACAAAAAAATGTACTCAATTGCCAGATCAACAACACGGTTCAGTGAGTTTGCTGGTGCTTTTATTTGGAGTGATGGCGATTGGAATTTGTTTTGGTGTTGTGGCCGTCGCTGAAACGATGACAGTAAAAAAAGAAGCCACTTTAGGAGCCCAATCAAGTGCGAACGCTGCCGCGTTTTCGTATGGTCACACTTTCGTAAAAGAAGTCAAACAGTGTTACACAAAGAAAGTTTCCGAGTGGTTAGAAGAAGAACCAGAACTGCCCGAAGAGTGTGATACGGATCTGCTTGATGAGTGTCTAAGCAAAAAATTCAAGCAGTGTGATAGCGAAGTATTGGTGTGTATCCCTGATAGTGATGAGTTTATTCAGAGTTGTACTCGTGATCCTCAAGTCATTGCAGCTTCGACTGATGCCGCAAAAAGCGCAGCCAGTAGAGTGGCGAGTAATTATCAGCTTGATCATTTCTTTGTTGCAAAACAGGATGACACTTTGAAAATTTCAGGAAATCGATCATTTTCATCACAGGTGCCAGTCTTTGGACGAAATATGGAGTTGAATGTAGAAGCAGAAAGTGAGACAACACTGACTCTTCAAGGAGAATAAATGTGGAGATTTATCGTACCAATACTCATTGTAGCAGCGCTTGAACAAGCCGGATCGTTTTTCATTCTCCGAGCCAAAAAAAAACGTGAGCAGTTACACTATTTGCATAAACTCTCTGCTCAAATGGGAGTTCATACCAAAGAGCCAAAGCAACTTTTTTCTACAATAAGTCAAAACACAGCGAAAAGGGTCCCCTACTCTCTACAATTTGAACAACTAAAGCAAAAGTACAATATTCCCAAAGAAGTCGGTTTGGGTCAGTTGATTTTTATCCAAGTTGGTTTAGTGTTTATTGGTTGGAATTTATCAGGATTTTTACATATTTCACTGATACCTCTGCTTGTTTTGAGTTTTTTGGTTGAAGTAATTATGGTTGTGATTGTTTTACGAAAGCGACGGTTACTCGATCAGTTGGATAAATCATTCCCTTCTTTGCTTGATGCCTTTGCCAGTATGTACAGCGTGCACCCAGATCTTAAACATACCTTTCAAGCCAGTCATGAGCTGATTGCTGAACCGGTTTTGGTACGATTTTTGACCGAGTTAACAGCCCTCACGCAAGTAGGTGTCCCAAGTGTTAAGGCGCTGCAGCTGATGAGTCGGCGGTGGTCCTATCCTCCACTTGCTTTTCTCGTGTCTTCGATCAGAGTACATGAGTCATCTGGTGGTAACTTAGCCCAACTTTTTCGAATGATGGCGAACTCCTTGCGGCGTCACCAAGACAGTACCAAAGCGATGAACGCTGTATTATTTCAAAATAAAGTGTCAGGAATAGTCGTATCGGCGCTTGTGCCAGTGGTCTTGCTACTGTCGATCAGTTTGAGTAAGAATTATCGAATGGTGATGTCAACCGAAAGTTTTGCGCGAGGTTTAGTCGTGGCAGCTTTAGTTTGGTGGTTGGTTGGTGCGCTTGTGATGTATAAAACCCTTCGCGTTCGTGTTTAGTCATTCAGCGCCATGCCGTGACGCTTGAGCCAACCGCGATGTTTGCGATACTCAGGGTCAAATTTTTCCACTAATTTCCAAAAATCTGTTGAATGATTCATGTGTGTCCGATGGGCCAGTTCGTGAATGATCACATAGGTAATCACTTCTGGAGGGGCATGAACTAAACGCCAGTTGAAATTTAAATTGCCTTGTGAAGAACAGCTCCCCCAGCGCGTTTTCTGAGTCTTGAAGGAAACTCGGTTGTAGCTCGTTTTCATTTTAGCGGCGAGTGATTGTGTTTGCTTCAAAATAAAACTTGAACCCGTATTTTTCAAAAACCGCTCTAGACATCGATCAATTGACGCCTTGGTTTGCGTAACGGGATTGATTTGGAGTGATTCCCCAACGCGTACGATCCCAATTGGTTTTTTTGGGTCGAGTTTTACCTCGAGTTTGTACACTTTCCCAAACAAAAGCACCTGAT
Organism: uncultured Pseudomonadales bacterium; assembly: GCA_964583795.1. Lineage (GTDB taxonomy): Bacteria > Patescibacteriota > Microgenomatia > UBA1400 > PJMF01 > JBDTME01. Next base: position 9,203 of record CAZOWX010000009.1, read on the forward strand.
TTTCTTTAATTTCCAGTTGTTTTTTGATTGATGCCAGTTTCGCTTGTTGTTGAGTGATCCAGTCTTGGTGATCAGAGACAAATTTTCGCACGATAAAACCTGGTGTAAATCGTGGTGTGGTGACTGTTACTGCCCCATTTTTAGCAATTGAAAGTTTGAGCGAGCGAGAGCGAGAGTTAACTTTATGAGTAAAGGAAAGCATGATTAAGTCAAAGTTGCAGGCTACAAGTTGCAAGCTTCACGATTCTATACCATATTCGTTTACAGAGAACAACTCAAACCTTTTCTATCAGGTGAGAATCAGAGAAAATGAAAATCTTGGTGGCGAAACAAATAAATACTAAATACGTACGACCAGCTACCAGTTTCTACTTAAATGAGTCCAGTACATTGATCGTACTGGCGTACTGTATGACCAAAAAAGCAGTGAGTCCAACAATTACGCTGCTGGCAAGTCGAAGCCAATGCAACCGTTTGGTGTTTGTCATAACCAACTGCATACCAAAAAAAGTGCTTAATGCTGTAGAAAACACTAAAAAACTGGCCTTGGTAATCAAAGAACTGAATGTGGCACTTTCAACAAAGTGGTTTTCCAATGCTTTTTCAAAGTTTTGAAACTCGACAGTAATAAAGTACAGTGCATCAAAAAAACCTTTCACTCCAACACCTGCCAAGCTAAAAGCAACTCCCCATTTCAGTACATCCTTGATGCCAATTTTTCGTGTGTCAGGTTCAGCTGGTTCTGAGGAGATTCCGATGGTGAGTGGATTGTTATTGGACACATCTGTACTTGTTGATGTCGAGGGACTTTGAGATAGTGCAGGAAAGTTGGGTGTGCCGACAGTTTCAGAAACAACTGTCGCAGTAGTTGTGACTATCGGGGCTGCGATTGGTTGTTGATTGTGCCCCTCTTCAGGATAACCAGAAAACGGTTTTGCAACTGGTGGACTGGGTGGAGCTGCGGGGAAAGATGGGTGCTGATGTGGGGCGAGAACACTATGGTCTGTGGCAAATCGTAAATCTTTTGCGATGGGAACAGCGACACTCACTTTCAGTGACGAAGTATCAGCGGTGGGGGTGTTCGACTGGACAGGCGAAGTATCAACAATCACACACCAAGTATAGTGAAAAAACCACTATAAGTCACCGTGAAGATTTAGCTGCAAGTGAAAGGTAAAAGGTCAAAAGTCAAAAGTTTTACCCAAAATCGCAAAATCAAAAACCGCGTGTAATCTACTAACAAGGTGTCGAAGGGGGGAATCGAACCCCCAAGGGTTGCCCCATACGGTTCTAAGCCGTACGCGTCTACCAATTTCGCCACTTCGACGATTCCTTAGGTATCAGGTTTCAGAGCGTCAGGTTTCAGAACCTGTCGCTTAAAGCATTCCCTGAAAGTGATGTGTATTATAGCAATCAAAGTATGCTCTGTCTTGTTAAACTTTGGGTGAGAAACGAGTATATACTCATTTTGGCAAAAAAAATCCCCAGTCGCTGTTGTTCTACTCAAAGACAAGACGATACGGGGGGTTCTTTTAGATCCGAACGTATTTCCCGGTGAGAGAAAACCTTCGGATATGTGCAGTATCTTATAAGAAAACTATCGATACGTCAAGGGTGTAATTTGGTGATGCAGCTAGCTACTTTCACGAACTAAAGTGGACGTGTTTTTCTCGAAAAATACATAGAAAAAGAAGCGATAAAAAGTGAGTAACCCGATAGTGGAAAACAACACAAACAGGTGCATTCCAAGGTTTTGGATCGGGTGAATGAAACCTGAGAGTGTGTCGAACACGATAGCTTGTGGGGTGGTGAGAATGTCCCAGCTGTTCCAGCGCAAAACTCTACCCAAGTAGAGCCCGATACCGGTTAGGTACGAAATCCCCAAAATAATGAACCAAGTACGTTGTTTTGGGACATATTGCATCATGACGCGCTGTATGTGAGAGAGCGAAAAGAGACCTAAATAAAGCCCGTTAAAGGCAAAGCTGCTGAGCAACACCAGATCAAACCAAAATGGGATATGGGAAAGCGTTTGTAAGTGTTTGAGGTCTGTAATCACGTAGGGAGCATTGGGAAAAAAGAACAACCAAGTAATGCTCAGTAGCGTGAGTAACACGGGGTGTTTTTTTAGTCGATGAAACTTATCGCCAAGAAATAGCGACACGGCAAACGGAATCCAGGCCAAAAAGAGATTCCAAGACAAGTAAATATGTGTCATTTTCCCTGAAAAGACCATCCGAATGAGCAACAAGGTTACTGAGACATACGATCCAACGATCAGTCCAAATACTTCATTAAAATTAAAAATACTGGTGTGAACGGTGTGCTTTGCTTTCATGGAAAGGGTGGTTATTGAGTCGCTTGGGTGTACTCGACTAGGTTGGCTTCGCTGGTGCTTTCTTTCCCAGCTTGCTTGTTGTCGTACTCCATTTCCCAAATCCAGCGGTTCACGCTGTGGGCCCAGCTGCCATTACTGCTTGGAGTATAGCGGTGCATGATTTTTTCTGGAGTATCAAGACCTTTATCGATATAATTTTTTTTCAGACTCTTTGCTGCAGCTTCAAACGCTTGTTCGTATGACTCGAATCGAAAAGTGGTTGTGGCGGTAACCCCAAATCCTAGGCAGTTGAACGAACTAGAAGGGATTTTTTTGCACAAATTACTCTCCTGCATAGCTATTGCTGGAAGCAATCGATAGTCAAGGTTATATGAGTCAGCAATGTCAACGAGTTTTTTCCCATATTGGTCGTATGGTTTTAAGGGTGAGTTGTAGCGCTCCAAAAATCGAGCCAAAATTTCTGGTCGTGCATCTGCAGTCTCAAAAACCGTGGAAAGCCCTTTTACCTCACCTGTTGGGATGGTGAAGTTGGTTTGCAGTACAGTCGCATCGACTTCCTTCACTGAAACGATTGCCTTTGTTGGATTTGCACGAAGTCGTTGAATACTCACAATAATGACTAGGGTAAACACAACGCTGGTGATGAACCACAGTGGTAAAAGAAGGTATTTTTTCATAAAATGTGTCACGAGGCGGTTGTACTAGACAAGCTGATCCTCGATGAGTGTGTGGGCGACACCGACACGTGTGCGTTTGTGCTTCTGTTTGGTATTCACTGCCTTGAGTAATTCAGAGGCAAACAGGGCGCTCTAACCAACTGGTATTATACCATACATACTGGATTTTTTGAACAAAATGGCTTATAATATACCCGCTTATGTCTAAGATGCTACGCCTGGTACTAGTCGGTTTTATAGTTATAGGACTCCTTTTTTCCCAGTCCAATCAAGTTTTGGCAGGGGAGGTGTTAGGGGTACATATTTTGCACCCCTATGAGCTAGACGATGTATTAGGGTTAATTCGTACCGAACAAAACAAAGACTCATGGCAGTACGTAACGATTGTGTACGGTCTTGATGATATTGTTCAACATGACGAATGGCAACGCTTTTTTGATCGTTGCCGGGAGCAGAAGATTATTCCAATCGTTCGATTGGTGACCAAAGCAGATGGTGCCAGTTGGCGGGTGCCCAGCACCATGGATATTGTCCGATTAGCTGACGGTTTGTCTCAGCTCAATTGGCCTACCGATGAGCGGTTGATCATCGCGTTTAATGAACCTAATCACGCAAATGAGTGGGGCGGAAAAGTTGATCCAGAGAGTTATGCTGATACCTTACAGTTTACTGCAGACTGGTTTCACACTGAAGATAAAGGATACAAAATTTTACCTGCTGGACTAGATCTAGCAGCACCGAATGGTGGAAGCACCATGGAAGCGTTTACTTTTTGGAAAAAAAGCCTCGAATATAACCCCCGTTTGCTAGATAGCGTTGATGATTGGAACTCACACTCGTATCCCAACCCAGGTTTTTCCAGCTCCCCTACCCGCAATACTCAAAATAGTTTGCGTGGTTTTCAGCATGAGTTGAGTTTTCTAAAAAACTACTCTGATCGCGAGTGGGGTGTGTACATCACTGAAACTGGTTGGGAGCAAAATGCTTCAACCAGTCGCTGGTTGTCACAGTACTATCAGTATGCTGTTGATCACATCTGGAGTGACCCACACGTAAAGGCAGTGACTCCGTTTTTGCTTCACGGTGCTCCGGGGCCATTTAGTTCATTTAGTTTTTTTGACCGTCAAGGCAACAAAACACTGCAATATCAAGCCTATCGCAAGGTGATTGAAAACACCAAATAGTCGTTATGAATAGAGTGTTAATCCATGGATACTCACGTGGAGTTGAAAGTCCATTTCACCAGCCTGATCAGAACATCGCCGGTTTTTTTGCATTTGCCGATGAGGTTAAATTGGGTCAAAGTCGAGTTTTTTTCTGGGCAAAACACCAAACACTTTCACTATTGACTGCATACAGCCCCATACATCATCTTGTGCTGTATTTTCGTGAGAGAGCTTTGGTCCAAAGTGAGCAAACGCTTGTTGAGCTTCACAACTTGCTTATTGCAACACACCCGGAGCAAATTGTTTGTCATTCTCTCGGCTGTTTTTTGTTGACTCAGTATGTATTACACTATGGGAGTTTACCCAACTGCGTGCAGTCAGTTGTGTTTTTACAAGCCGATTGTAGTGAACAAGAGTTACTCAAGAGTGGTTTGTTATCTGATGTGCTGCGCTTTACAAATGTGTATCGCCGGTTAGATCCAGCACTTTTGTTTGGATCGTTGATGCACCGATCTTGGCGCATCGGGCTCAAACCACTGCCGCATCTACATGTGACGAATGTGTACTTGCCTTCCTTTGCCCATCCCAACTTTCACGATGCTGCACTGAGCGATCCTTATATTCGAGATCTTCAGTAACGAGCGGTTGACTTCTAGTGCCCTGCTTGCTTTCATCTTGCTTTCTTGTCACAATGAGTGAACTGACAATTAAGTGGGAGATCGTATGCAAACAAAAAAGTTTGTTGCTTTGTTATTTATTGTTGTGTTGTTCACTACAACTCGTTCATTTGTCCATGCGGTTTTTGTGGATATTTCAGATACAGGAACTGTTTCATTGTACAACAATAGTGTGCTGGGAGATGATGATGAGTCCCCAGAAATAGAGCAAGAGAAAGAAGTTGAACACAAGGAAGAAAAAAGAGTCGAAGAGCACAAGAACGAAACACCATCTGACGTGGTTCGCAACGAAAAGCGTGAGCAAGAACGCATGGAAGTGCGCCTAGAGCCAATAAGTAAAGATGCTACCAGAGTCGAAGTCAAAAAAATTGATGATAGGTCTGGTAAAAGTAAAGTTGTTCGAGAGCGCGAAGAGAATAGAGTGGAAGTTCAGTTTGAAGATAAAGAAGGGCAAGTTCGAGATGCCAGAAGACAATACGAGTCAGAGCTTGAACAAGCCAAGCAACAATTTGCCAACTCAAAAGATCCGAATAAAAAAGCACTCTTTGAGGCAAAGAAAAAAGAACTAGAAGCAAAACTCGAAGAAAAAAAACAAGCAATTGAGCAAGCTCAAATTCCTCGACCACAGAACGAACAAGAATTTCATGCAGAAGAAGAAAATAGACCGCTGGAAAAACCAGACGAAGTGGAACGAGAAAAAAATCGAAAAGAACATGTGGCAAAACTTCAGGATGCAGTTCGAGAAAATAAACGAGAAATCCAGCTCAAAGCTGCCAATGGTGTAGTTGCACGGTTTGCACAAGGTGCTCAGATAGCCGTGGATGCTGAGACTGGCGCTGTAACTTTGACAACTCCAAATGGCAAAGAGAAAGTGCTCAACAACTTTCCAGATGACGTGCTTGAGCGATTAAAAGAGAAGAAGAATTTCGAGTTTCAAAATAAGAGTGAGATTGAAACAAAGGTCGATGATCAGGGAGATATTGTGCACGTAGTCAAAAATGTTGAACAAGAGCGCAAGCTTCTGTGGATTTTCAATCGAAAAGTTACTGGTGAAGCAATGGTTGATGATGCCACCGGTGAAGTGGAATTTAAATCAGGTGATTCCGGATTCTTTAGCAATTTACTGAACTCAATGAGTCGGTAAGTTCCGATCATTGAAGATAATCTATGTCTGCCCACAAGCGCCATTCAAAGCTCAGTGCTTTTTTCGCAACGGCGATTTGCGGTAATGATATTCTCAGTTCTGCTTTGTATGTTTCGGGAATTGCAGCTATTTTTGCGGGAGTGTACGCTCCCCTTGTCTTGGCAGCAATTGGGATTGTCCTGTTTCTGTATCGGGCTGTGTACCGCGAAGTGGTTGAAGCAATTCCAGTGAATGGCGGTGCGTACAATGGACTACTCAATGGTACCTCGAAAACAGTAGCAGCGGTGGCAGGAGTGATGACGATCTTGTCTTATATCGCTACGGCAGTTATTTCAGCCAAAACTGCTGTAGAGTATTTATTTACTTTTTTGGAAAAACTGTTTTTATCAATTCATCTAGAATCGTATGCTCACCTCTTACCTACTATTGTGATCCCAGCAGTGATTGTAGTGTTATTTGCCTTTGCGCTGCTGGTCATTTCTGGAGTCAAAGACTCAGCAATGGTTGCTGCTGTTATTTTTTCTTTTCATGTATTTACCTTATTTTCTTTTATCATGATTGGTGTGGGTGTGGTGTTTGCTGGTAAGTCAGTGATTGGCGAAAACATTCAAGCCACAACTGCATTGGTCGAGTCTAGAGGGGGTGTGTTGAGTACCATCTTTTTTGCGTTTAGCGCAAGTTTGCTGGGAGTGTCTGGTTTTGAAAGTTCTGCGAATTTTGTTGAGGAACAGAAAAAAGGAGTATTTAAAAAAACGCTGACCAACATGTTGTTTGGTGTGGCGGTATTTAATCCGCTGATTGCTTTGATTGTACTCAATGTAATGACGCTCACCGCCATTGGTGCAGCGAAAGACTTTTTGTTGGCAGAGGCCGCATTTGGGATGGGCGGGATTATATTACTTGGGTGGATTGCGATTAATGCGTTCATGGTGTTGTGTGGAGCGGTGCTCACCAGTTATGTTGGTGTTTCAGGATTGGTCAATAGAATGGCACTGGATGATTGTTTGCCATCGTTTTTAATTAAAGAGAATAAACAAGGCTCACATCCTCGAATTATTTTGTCCTTTTTCTTACTATGCACTTCAATTTTATTAATGACTCGCGGTGAGTTGTTATCGCTAGCAGGGGTGTACACCATCAGCTTTTTATGTGTGATGAGTTTGTTTGCGCTTGGGAATATGATTTTGCGAAAAACCCGGCCAGATTTAAAGCGGCCGTACAAAGCTCCATTTCTGTTTGTAGTAACCGCATTTGTTGCTACGGCTGTAGGAGTATTGGGTAACTCACTGATTGATCATCGTAATGACATTTATTTCTTTACGTACTTCATTCCGGCCTTGCTTATTGTGCTGATGAATATGTATAAAAAAGATCTTTTAGGTTGGCTTCTCCCCTACTCTCATCTGCTTGGTCCGTTGAAATTTTTAGTCCAGCAAAAGTATGACAAAGCAGTGAACAGTCATTTCCATGTATTTATTCATCATGTTGATCGGCTCTTTCCAATCTTGCAGTACATCAATAATAACGAGAACGGCAGTTTTGTGACGTTAGTGCATTGTAAGAAGAACGGTGATGATGGTCAAAAAGAAGAAATTGCGCACTTAGCTCCGGAACTTGCTCGGGCAGGAGTATTTCCCCACTTTTCGATTCAGTTTGTGACCTTGCGGGAAGAGTTTGGTCCCTTGGCGGTGAAGAACTATGCCAAAGTGCATAAAGTTCCAGCGAATCGAATTTTTATTGGGTCAATTCACGATAATCACGAGTTTGATTATGCAGACTTTGGTGGGGTGAGGATTATTTCATAAGTAGAAGGTGGATTTATAGATAATAGATGATAGATTATGGAATGTGTCAGCCCAAGGCTGGTCCGCCTAGGGCGGAGAATGTAGAATGTGGAGTGTGGATTTAGTGACTAGTGATTAGAACTTGACTTGATGTGTGTGTTGTTGAAATCGATGCTTGAAGCTTGTAGCGATTTAATTCTTTACCTGGGCGACTTGTTGCCTTCTTCTAATTTTTGCTACGGCTGTGAAAACTGCTGCGAGCACTGCCACGAAAGCGAAACCTGAAATGAGATGAGTGATTTGGTCAGTTTCGGTCAGATTCGCAAAGAAAAACATTAGCACAATGTAGGGAATTTGAGTGATCAGTGCGAGGACAGAGAGTGCTGTAGCCCGATGACTTGACGCGAGGCGTTCATTGGCCCCGACTGTCAAGATTTGTTGTGACAGTTTTTCCCCAATCATGATCATTACGAAGTAAAGAATACCTGGAATAATCGTGTGAGTTAGAGTCCCAAATACAAATGTGACAAAGTATCCTGCTAGGATGATGAACATCAGTTTTTGAATTCCCAGCTGACGATAGAATTGATCAAAATGATGTGCAACAAATAACACGGGGATCATTGTTATGGCTAAAATGTATGAGAATGTTTCACCACTAAAAGTAAAGTATACGGCCATGGATTGGCGAACAACTCCTTGATGGGTTTTAGCCAAGATCACAATGATCAAAATGGGGATTAAAATATCGCGAAAACGAACTGAAAAAATGGTGGTCATCCCGTCTTTCAATTTTTCCAAAGCGGTGTGAATGTTCACTGTTTCTGTATCGATTTTGGGTTCAATGCTAAACAGTAAGATGATGCTAGCGGCAAGTTCAAAAGCTGACCATACAAGAAACGGTAGGCGTGGATTGATGGCAAATAGCACTCCTCCGGCAAACATAGTTACTACTGACATGATGATCCCTAGCGAGGTGGCTTTGGCAGTGACCTGTGCATATTTTTTTTCTTCACCGATTTCTACCAAACTATCATAGGCAAATGCATCAAAAGCACCAGAAATAAAGGCAAAGCCAGCGAGCCCTATACTGTTACCAATGAAAAAACCGATCAAACTACTTGATAAGCCAATGGTAATAGCCCCCACAGTAAGGCACAGATATCCAAAAATGAGGGTCTTTTTTTTGCCAAACAAGTCACTGATAAGACCGCTGGGGATTTGAAGCGCAATATTAAATAGTAAACCAAGTGAGTCAACGAAGCCGATTTGCGACTTTGTCAGGTATAAACCGAACAAAAACATCCAGTTTGGCAAGACAAACCAGGCATTCCCAAGGATGTTGAGCAGATAAAAAATCTTGATATTGCGAATAGAAGACAACGGCAGGGAGTTGAACATTGCTACTTAGCGAAATTGGGTAAAGAAGTATTATACCACATCTGGTTGAAGGGCTGTTATTGAAGGAACTGTGTGATAAAATACCTCTGTCTTGAGTTTTGTCTCAAGCTGTGTACTTGCCTCCGTAGTTTAACGGATAGAACAACAGTCTTCGGAACTGTGAGCAGAGGTTCGATTCCTCTCGGGGGCACACTCGCCGTCATCCTGGACAGTCTAGCGAGCTTGCGAGTCAGACGGATTCAGGATCTAAAGTCATTAAACCTCAGATTTTAAAATAAGTCTGAAGTAATCCAAACCGGGTCGGTAGCTCAGTTGGTTAGAGCATCTGCCTCTTAAGCAGAGTGTCGAGGGTTCGAATCCCTCCCGACTCACAAGTTTTTGCTCCCATCAGTAATTCCTGTAATCCCGTATCTGTATTGTTCTAGCGACCGTTCTCCCCCTTGAGAACTTTTCTTGTGCTACAATGACACGGTATGAAAATTAGTGAATCACAAGTCGTTGAAGAACAAGTTTCAAAAACTGATAGTAGCGCCGCTGAACAATCGACACCAACTGAAAACATTGGTTACACGGAGACTTTAAAAAAGACAAACCCCATTAACAGATTTCTGGTAAGCATTCCCATTATTTTGTTATTTGTTTTAAGTGTTGTATATTTTTCCTCTAAAAGTGGTAATTCTATTTTTGAAAGTATCGGTGATCAATCAGAAAATAAAAGTCGCCAAACGACTCCAACAACAGTAGCAAATGCTTTACCAACACCTGTAGTAGACACCTCGACAACCTCAACTACGAACGCCCCCCTTGCTGATGAAAAGACAATAGATGTCTTGAGTGTTGATGCAAGCATCAAAGTACCTTTTGTGCGAGAAGGCAGTATCTTTTTGTATGAAGATGGACAAGAAAAGCGAGTTGCAAAACCTAGTCAAGAATCTACCGGTAACTCGTGTTTTCATTTGCAATATCCACTCATATCACCAAATGGCAAATACATTGCTTATATTGAACAGGTTGGTGGTTCACCTAGTTATGGAGGATGTACAACAGGTGTCCTTCGCGTAGTTGATGTAAGTGCAAGTATTATCAAAGCTACTGAATACGAAACCAGTACGTCAAATATTTATAGTTGGAATAATCAAAATCAACTACTTCTTGAAGCCTCCTTACCCGACAACAAAGTTAAATATGCAATATATGATCCTTCTTCTGGTGCCGAGTTAGCTAGTGAAACTTTAGATTATATGCAACGAGATGCTGGTTATCGAGGTTATCCTCTGTATAGTCCACAGAAGATCATCCGGTACAAAGATAGAAAATATTATTTAGTCAATCAGGATACTGGAGTAGAAACCTTGCTTATTGAAGGTGAGGATATTGATGTGTTTCGAGGTTGGTCACCAGATGGAAAATATGCGTTATTTGATACACGAAAAACTGCACCAAAGCATGAGCGTGCGTTTAGTGGTATTTGGCTAGCAGTGAATACAGATAATCCAAACGAACAACACAGAGAGGTTTTTGTACTATTTGGAGCAGCTGGTGGAGATTTTTCAACAGGCAATAAATGGTATTTTAATAAAGCCTTTTTTGGTTATTGCTCCGAGCACTTAGTTTTCATAGATGGTTCTGATCCTATCGAGTTAACTAATTCAGGAGGAGGAGGATGCAATAATGAAGAGGGATTTGTAGCGACATCTCCGAGTGGAAAGTATGCGTTTGTTAAATTCGCTGATAGATTCGAGCTTCATACTGTGGAAGGACAAAAACAAGTCGTTAACGAAGCAACCAAACTCTCAAAAGGGCGAGGTTTTCCTAAAAATTTAATTTGGTTAGATGATGATAACATGATTATGTTTGAAAGAGTTTATAGCGGTGATACTTACGGTGAGCAGGAACCACCTAAGATTCATATCTACAACAGACAAACTAACACACTAAAACCTTTAATAAGTGATGCTTATCTTTTGGAGCAATAGGCTAAGTTTCAAGAAAAGTATACGCTTTAAGCTTTGGTTTTCGGGCGCCGGCTTGGACATTTAGTTGAATCACCCTTCTTATATTCTTGTCCTCAATAGCATGTTAATGTAATAAATACGACAGCGCTTATGGGCTTATTTTTACTAATTTTTAATTAGCTTGTACACGCTTCACAAACTGTTCTTAGTATACTACTGAAGCCTTGATACACATCTGCATTATTCTTGATTGTTATCGTTTTTCCAGTTTCAACTATTTTTACTTTGTGTGAATCTTCACTAGGATCGACGTGTTGCACTTGTCCTTCTTTTCCACTGAGTTCACCGTCGTTGAGAACTGAATTAAAAATGAGGAAGATGAAACTCATATCTTCTAAGTCAGCACCATTTTCTTGGCTGATAGGACTTGAGTTAAATAATTCAATCAGTGATGGCATTTTACCTCTTATTGCTCTTGTTGGTGAACAATACACGGTCAGATTTGGCTGCAGACTTCTTTTGTAAAGTCATAGATCACAAATTTAGGTACAAAGAAAACTCCCCTCAATTGTTCTGAACTGGTTTATACTATCTTTAGTTATATGAAACCAACTCAATCAGATAGTACTTCTACCATCCTACTCTACTCCAACGCCGACTGGAAAGCGGTGTTTGATTTGTTGGTGGAGTCGATGACATTTCACATGAGTATTCAAAATCCGGTTCGTTTTCACAAACAAACACCCAAACTGATTCGTGATTACCTGCAGGGATTGGCAGCGAAACACCGTTCAAAAAGAGGCGTAATTTTTGTAGCCAAAGATAAAGAAGGAAAGGTACTAGGTTTTGTTTCCGGGGAATTGGATAAACAAGATTCAGAAGTTATTGCGTGTTCCGCGAAGTCGGGAAGCGTGACGGAAATTTGTGTTGCGGAGTTTGCTCGGAAGCAAGGCGTGGCTTCAAAACTGTTTGATGCAATTGAACAGTGGTTGGGTGATCGTGGAGTCAAAATGATTTGCTTGCACGACGTTCATGCTGCAAATGCTATTGCCAGAAACATGTATGAAAAGCGCGGGTATGTAGTGAGAGTGTCTGAGTATGCGAAGTTGGTGTAAGTCTTATCGAAATGTTTTGGATAAAAAGACTTGGTGTATACGATTGACAAGTGATATCACTTGGATTATTATCACCTCTAATGACATCGATCTACTCCACCCTCGTGGAAAAAGTCATGAAACGTTTTGAGTTGCGGGAAAATATCTCGCAGGAGGAAGCGTTTTCCCCACAGCTTGGTTTCACTCACCCATTTATTACTATTGCTCGCGAGCCAGGGAGTGGTGGTCATCCCATCGGCAAAGCAGTGGCGAAACGACTGGGGTTCCAGTTTGTTGATGATGAGCTTATTGAAGAAGTCGCAAAGTCGACCAAGAAACGCAAAGACACCTTGCGCGACATTGATGAGCGAGGACGCAGCGTTATCCAAGATCTCGTGCAAGGGATTATCAATCCTGAGTATGTTTCTGACATTACTTTTGTCACTGAGTTGACCAAAGTGATTCTTTCCTATGCGTATAAAGGAAATGTAGTGATCTTGGGTAGAGGTTCCAATTTCATTACTCCTTTTGCTCAAGGGTTGCATGTACGCATCACAGCCCCATACTCTGTTCGGTTGCAACGAGCGATTGATTACGAGGGTCATGTAGTGACTAAAGCAAAGGCCGTGATTAGTAAGTATCAAAAGGATCGCAAGGAATTTGTGAGTCAGTATTTTCGCAAAGATATTGAAGATGCAGACTATTATGACCTAACGCTTAACACGACCTACTTCACTCCTGATCAATCTGCTGAGATGATCATTCAAGCGTTTAATGAGAAGTTTGCTCCGATGAAAAAACTCCACGGTTTGCTCAAAAAAAAGCTCTAATTTTTCACTTAGAAAACTTTTGGTAGACGGTGAATTGAGTATAAAATTTACTCAATAATAAGGCGCTCTTAATACTCTAAAAACGGGTTTTTATATTACACTCACTACAATGTTATGCTGATTTTCCGATCAGCGACAATTACTCTTTTCATTGTTATAATACCTTTCGTAGGCAATATTGGGTGAGTGTTATTTGTCTCTGCAACCTGACAGCTGACACCCGAAACCTAGTTAAGCCGATGTGGCGAAATTGGTAGACGCGTACGCTTCAGGAGCGTATGGGAGCAATCCCTTGGAGGTTCGAGTCCTCTCATCGGCACAGTCTTGCATTGTTAATAGTTAATTCTTATGGATGGAGTGGATTAGTGTGAGTCGGAAGGACGAGAAGTTTATCCTGCCGAAATAACCAGATTATCGATATGGCTGAATCCTCCTTCGCTAAAGCTACGGTAGGACGCAGTCCTCTCATCCTCACCACGTAACATTCCTTAAAGGGTTAGTAGTATTAACCAAGTGAGTTGAGTTCGAACATGCATTTTGTAAAAAAGTTCGTTAGATTTACCCCGTTCGAGTAACTGGAATCCATGAACATTTGTCTTGAGATTTTGATGTCAAAATTCCCCGAAAATTTTTAATGCAAGATAGAAGACCGAAATACTCGACCATACTAATTGTTGAAAAAAATACATATGATAGTGGTGTAAGTAGAAGTAGTGAAATTTTTTCAAACATTGTTGAGTAGTCATCAACAATGATGGCGGTTGAAGAAAGGATCGCTGAGATGATCAGTATTGTTAATGGGGTTTGAAAATCTTGGTATTGGATGATAACGAGAACCATAAGTCCACTTATTAGTGGATCAAACAAAAATTGTAGTTCAGAAAAGAGAACAAATGGGAGTTGTAAGAATGTAAGTGGCTTTGTGTACTTTGATTGTGCATTAAACAAGAGATTTTTTTGTTTCAGCAATGATTGAAACCGTCCATATTTCCAGCGATAACGTTGACGCAACAGTCCTTTAAAAGAAGTAACTGCTTCAGTAAAACAAATGACGTCTGAACCAAAGACAACTCGATGTTTTTTGTTACCTCGTGCAAGAATTTTCATACTCAGATCTATATCTTCAGTGACAGAGTCAGTGTCGAAGTAATTCACTTTTCGCAAGATACTATAACGGAACATTGATCCTACCCCTCCAATAATGTACTCATTATTCATGGTTGTGTAAGCCTTTTTCAACTGATGACCGAGTAAGTATTCAAGATACTGCATTAAGCTCAAGAGCGTTGGTTGTTTCATGATCTTAACGTTGGAGGCAACTGCAACGATGGAAATATCTGAAAAGTACTTCACTGAGTTTGCAATAGCGTTTGGAGCAATAATAGAGTCTGCATCCAACACCATCACAAGAGGTGTTTTAATGTATTTTTTTAAGACGTAGTTTAATATCCGGGCTTTGCCACCGTTTTTGGTGGTGATGAGACGAAGTGATCTTTGTTTTTGTTTTGTTAAATTCTTACGAAATTCAATTACAAGTTGTGATGTCTGGTCAGTAGAACCATCATTTGCTACAACTAGATCGAATTTAGAATACGTACTTTGGTAAACTGAAGCCAAACATCTTTGAATAACTTTTTCCTCATTAAATGCCGTAACGACAACAGATACTTTGGGAGATGAAGTAAGTGTTAAAGGGGGTCTTTGAAGTGTTTTTCGGTAATCGTACCAAAAAGAATGCATCAGTAGTAAACAAATTCTGGCAATGTTGATACAGCCAAGCACTACAATAAGAATGTATGTTGAGTTCATTGCAGTTTTCGCACCGATGTTAAGGTGAATGTCATTAAGCGACGATGTGAGTTGAATCTTCCGTTACAAGTAATAAGAGTTAGCTGGGGTGTTGTTGTGTGCGAAAACACAGAAGTATCATTTGGTTTTACATTTTTATCATGGTCGAAACGGTAAATAAACTGAAAACCTTCTTGCGTGTCTAGCTCCAGTTCATCTCCAATTTTTAGACTTTGTGTGTCTCGTAATACTGAAGCGGTGTTATGTCCATACAGTACTGTGTTATCTGAATAGTTATTCGGCTTCGTTGTGTTGGTGGCGAACAGCACTTTGCTCTTTGAAAGAGTCCATTCATTATTTTCAAAATGACCATTAACGATGTCCAGATCCATTCGAAGTCTTCGTACCTTCATGTGCCGTGGAGTTCCAGAAATGAATTCCGGCTGACCTTCGGTCTTTTTTTCTTGGAACAAAAAATGCTGTGTACGTGCATAAGCGATGTGGCGATTGTGTATGGGACGGGATAACCAAGGCAGAGCTAACAATGATGATACTGTTAAATAGAGTACGATAATTTGAATTCCAACAGCAGCTGAGAAAAAAGATTTCTTTTGTTTAATTTGTAACTTTCTCTGACGATTCTCGATTAGTTTGAAAAGAATGTGAAGCACTAACATGCACAAACACATAAAAAAACCAACCCTCGCTATGAGTTGAAGGGTTTCTACCAATGGGTTTACTCCTGTATATGGCAAAACAGCTATTCCGCCGGAAACTGTGGTAGCACCAATCACCTGTGTAGTTGATTCAGACATGATGTGATTTTACTTAAATAGATACTAAACGAGCTATTTTATCATAGCTTATAGGTATTTAAACTGGGTTTTTTTGAAATGAGTCATTAGAAAACAAAAATGGTTGAGATGTGGATGACCCTTTTGGAAAGTGTTTAGACCAGAGAATTTGGTTGGCTCTAGGCAAGAATTGACAGTAGAATTTTACAGTTCAACAAATTCTGAGTTTATTTTTTCAGACTACAAACAATCGTGAAAAAAATTGGCCACTAAAATCGAGTAGTCTCTGAGATCAACTCTCCCGTTGCCATCAATGTCTGCTCGAGGATTGGGAAATGGTGTCTTTAAAAAATTTTGCACAAGTAGAGAGTAATCAGCAATCTCAACCCGTTTGTTTTGATCAATGTCTGCATTATGACAATCAGTCGGTGTTGGCTGAGGGGTCATAGTTACATGTGATATACCTGAGTAGGAAAGAATTTCGACATCTGAAAAATGTGAAACTTGAATTCCAGACGACGATGCAATCAAGTCCATGACTTTGTTGGCTTGCAACGCAGATAGGGCAGTCCCAAGATGAGTGTTATCTGCCAAAACGCCGTGATGTGGTTCATCGCCATTTGATACAAAGCTAATACTTTCTCCGCCAATGTTGATATTCCCTTGAGCATCGACTCGACTAAAAATGTACGACAAAAGGTCTAGCCCTTCAACCAATGTGATGTGTGAGCGAGTACTGGCAGCAGCGCGGATTCCTTGATTGGCTTGGTTAACTGCGTTGGTGACTTTTTGACGTTTTACTGGATCAGGAAAGGCAGCCCGCCAGTACGGTAAGTTGCTCATATCTCCTGCTGTCGCCAAAATAATAGGAATATTCGGATCAGCTGCTTGGACTGTATCAAGAGCGGTCGTGATATTCACAATAAAGTTATTAATTTTATCAGTAAGTGCTTGACCACTAAGTGTTCCATTATAAATACTAGCGCCGTCCCCGTAATATGCGAAATCATTTGTTCCAATACACATATACACTTGGTTGATTCTTCCATTTGCAATTTGAGTTGCCAATCCAGTATGCTGTCCTTGGTTGATCATTGTCACTGTGGTTCCTGCGTAGCGGGCCCAGTTAAATTCATATCCCGTGCGACGAGGTTCGCTGTAATTTCCCCAGGTACCCAAATTAATCCCACGATAATTGTGCATCAACTCCACCCAATTGAGTGTAGTACTGGCCCATTGTGATCCACCTGCAACATTTTGGGTTCCTCGATATTCATCGGATGAGCTATCGCCGATGATACCCAAATTGAGGGAATTAGCTTGAGCGTGTACCTCAGAGTTTAAAAAAATATTCAAAATAAAGAAAGTTACAGCAAAAAAGATGATCGATACATTGCTTTTGAATTTCATGTTTTCCTAGAATGTGTTTCAATAATAAAGAAAGCTTTTATTCAGATTTTCTGTTATGCAGTAGATACACTGATCCAGCCAAGATAGCCAGTCCAATTCCGCCAAATAAAGCCCATGCCGGCAAGTTGAGAATAAATCCTCGTGTATAGTATAGTACTTCAAGGATCAATACTCCACTCCCCCAGTGCTGAATAACTTTCTTTCTCAGCTGCATTCCTGCAACGACAAGGAAAAGCCCTTCGAGAATTAACACGAGACCTTTGAGCTGATCAGTCAGTGCTTCGATTCCCATGGGGATGGTACCGATTGCCAGTGCCAACACATAATACTGATCCTTTTGTGAATTTTGCGCTTTGAGTGATAACCACAACACATAGCCACTCCAACTCAGAGTGTAAAGTTGCAACTCCGTTATTTTGACAATGTTGTAAAGGTATACTTGAATTGAGGCCAAAATAACTGCGACTCCCCAGTGCAACAATGTGCGCTTTTTAGTATGAATATATTCCGCGATGAGTAGTCCCCCAGCAAGTAGCCCTGATGCTGAGAATATGCCACTATTTTTTATGAGATCTACTGTACTGATCATTGATAGTACAGGCCCAGCAACACCAACCATAACCAGTTGTTTTCTTTGTTTAACAAAGTTCAGCAAAGAACTTCCATACACGATTACTCCAAAAGTTGCTAATAGCATTGCTGTCAGTTCAGCTGAGAGATGATGAAAAGTACTGTATCGCCAAATAATAAAGTATATGCTTGCAAAAGGCAGTGCGATAGCAGTATCCAGTCTTTCAACAAAAATGAGAACCAATGTCGTGATACTGATTGTGAGTAGTGACAAAATTGTGGTTGGCTCATTTGAAAAACTGGCGATTGCCCAAGCTAAGATGATCGAAATAGAGTATCCAAGCAAGTGCATTTGTCGGCCTTCTTTGGTCGCTAGAGTTATTTTTCTGATTGCAATAAAGCCAAATACTGTCCCTAAATAGAGCAACGATTGAAAGTTATCTGGTTTAAAAAGTGGAAACAGCTGTGTGAGTGTGTATGGAAGAGAAAAAAGAATGATGCCAAATACAACAAATAATGTCTGTTCTTTAATTTTAGAAAACAAAAAGGGTACAAGAGCTAATCCCAGGATTGCCAATAAAAGACTCCAGAGGTGAAATTGATAGCCAAGGTAGAGTGCGATCAAGATAAGTAATCCACTATAATGAGCGAAGACCTTCTGTCCACTTTCCCACTTTTTCCAAGCACACACTTCACTCAGTTGTGTATAGGCTGCAGCGATTGCCACCATTGTTGCGCTTATCGTGATGGTGAGTAATGATGGTTCGAACTGTCGCCACAAGAACAAAATACTCGTTGGAAATGTGATCCCAGCCAGACCAGCAAATACCGTGCGATGATGTTCTTTTTGGGCGAGGTAGGCATGAACTGCGTAAAATATTGTTGCCAAACCCATGGTGACCGAGGCTTGAAAAAATGATTCGTTCAGGAGCGTTTTGACTTCGGGAACGGCTACTTGAAGAAGTGCACCATTCACAGCTTCGATGGTGGACAACAAGATTGATACTGGTAGCAAGAGTTGTGAGATACGATAGATCGGGGTTTGAGGAGTAA
>CAZOWX010000009.1:27893-59855 GCA_964583795.1 uncultured Pseudomonadales bacterium
AACCGGTGAGTCAATTTTTGAAACGCGACGCTCAAGAGCGCAAAAAGAGTAAACCCCCAGTAATAATAGTATACCGCCACGTTGAAGAGACTCATGGTTGATTGAAACAGTGACAGTGCCGTGAAGACAGTGAGGTATTCCAACAGTGAGTGTTTGATAATTTTCCATGCCAAAAAGTATGAGCTAACACAACCGATCGAGACAATAAACCATAGCACCCGCCAAGCAGTCGCTGGTAACCAAAAGTTATATGCCACGACTCCGACGAGCGGGAAAGCGAGCAATCCAATAGTGGTGAAAACTAACGCTGCCGGACGTATTTTTTCAGAGCGTTGGTACATCAGAAGTCCAGCCAAATAAAAACTACCCGCGAATAACAGCATCAAAATTGTTTTTGTTAATCCGGAAAGTGAAGCATAGGAGTAATTGGCAAAGATCCCGCTAGCGACAATGACTAAAAATGCGCCGAGATAGAGCAAAATATTGATATTGTCGATTGAATGAAATGGTGATGTATGTGACGCTGATGCTTGGAACTGTTTTTCTGTCTGTATCTGATTGTGAACTTGTGAGGGGTGGTTGGTTGGAAGTGTTGGTGGCTGTGTTAATGGTATGAAAGAGTGAATACTGTGGGCACCTAGATACTGGGCAACTTTTTCAAAGGAGTGTTTTTCTTGCTGATCAGTCGTGATTTGACTGTGGTTGAGCAGCTCTGTAATGATTTGCTCTCGAATTTTTGCTCTCTGTTTCTTTTTGCTCAACAATTGAACAATCCCGTAGATATAAAATACGGGCACACTCATGAAAAAAAAGAGAAAGAGTAATTCCATTCACTCTATCATAAAGGGAGGGGAAACTTTTCACAATGAGTATGAAATTCTTTTTGGGAGAACATCTTTATGCCAACAGAAGCGAGCTGCTTTGAATCTATTGAAGTGCTCGCACTGAGCAAGTAAAACGAGTTGAAGTGTTCACACTGAGCCTGTCGATGTGTTCACACTGAGCTTGTCGAAGTGGCCGCTGAGGGGATCGAACCCCCGACCTTTCGGATGTAAACCGAACGCTCTAACCAGCTGAGCTAAGCGGCCCTGCTAGGTTTCAGGTGTTGGGTTTCAGGTTTCAGGGAGTGTGCGTTACAACTCTCCTGACACCTGCTTTGCCCCTCGTAACTTCGAGTGAAGTGGGGACGCTCCGAAACCTGATACCTCACTAACGTGCCCAGGAGAGGACTTGAACCTCCACGGATTGCTCCATACGCACCTCAAGCGTACGTGTATACCATTTCACCACCTGGGCTTTTGATTCTGACTTGAAGCGCTGTATCAAGTTGGATAACAACACTATCTGGTCAGAAAAAGTATTATATCAATTCTTTTTCCTCTCGTCATCGGCTAACTCCTCTGTTAAAATAACTTTTTGCTAGAGTAAATATATTGCCAAGCTAGCCAAGGTGGTCACGGCGCGAGTCTGAAAAACTTGAGATTGAGGTTCGACTCCTCAGCTTGGCACTTTTTTTTTAGGTTCTAGGTGCTGGGTTCTAGGTTTTAGTTAACTTTATTTCGAGTTTTTCTTTTTCAAAGCGTGTTTAGTACGAACAGTAACGTTTGTCATCCTTGACCCGATGAATGAACCTGACCAACGGTCAAGTGAAGCCATCGAGATCGAGGATCTGACTTTTCCAATTTTTCGAAATTAAAACAGTAGTCGTTCTAAGATCCATTTCAGGATTTGTTGCAGCTCTCCCTTTATTGACTGAGACATTCCCAACAACCCAACAACCCAACCACCCAACAACCCAACCACCCAACAACTCTTTTTGGTTGTCTCTTGATGAAAAGTTTGAAAACTGTTGCACTCTCTTGCAATCTTTTGGTGCAAAACAATCATCTACTCCCTAAATCCTATACCCTAACTCCTAATTTTTACTTTCCCATCACCTGCCGAATCATCTGTGCAATAAATCCAAAGACAAACTTAACTCCTTCCAGACCATAAATCACCACTTTTTCTAACACATTTTGTCCAGTTTGAGACATTTTAGATTGCAAGTCTCGTTGTTGATCGTAACTGAGTGCCATATTTCCCTCTTCGTATTGGTGATTTCACACTACTTTAGTATAATACCAAATGTTTCACTTCTCTACTTGAGAAAGTAATTGAAAACAAACAGGCTGTCATCCTCGACCCGACAGAGAAATCCTGGCCCACCCTGGGCGGACCAAGAGAGATCAGTCGAGCATTAGAGATCCATACTATTACTTTTTTAAAATCGATAACGATGAAGAAAAGGGACAAGTAGTCCAAGTAAGGGCAAAATAAGTAGCCTGTGTTTGTTTTAAAAAGTAAAAAGTGTCAAAATTGCGGTGGTAGCTCAGTTGGTTTACCCGACAAAATTACCAGGCTGATAAGCTTAGGAATTTAGGCGAATAACTGAAATATAACCGAAGTTAGTTAACAAGTAGTGATATAAAGATCGTAGTGCGGTGGTAGCTCAGTTGGCTAGAGCGTCTCCTTGCCAAGGAGAAGGTCGCGGGTTCGAATCCCGTCCGCCGCTCCAAGAAAGTGTCTAGTCTCTTTATTGTCATAAGAGAATAGATGTTATTTCCTCTCATACGCCATTCCAAACTCTTCCAGTGCATCGACAACAGGTTTAAAGCGTTTCCCTGCTTTGGTTAGAGAGTACTCCACTTTTGTTGGTACAACCGGATAGACTTTTCGTTTGAGGAGCTTATCAGCTTGTAGTTCTTTGAGTGATCGAATCAGCATTCTGTCGGTGATAGGCTCAACTTCAGACACTTTTTTTCGCAGTTCTCCATAGCGGATAACGGGTGAGTCATAGAGCAAGATCCACAGAATGATGCCTTTCCATTTCCCAAGCATGGTGTGCAGCGTCAGTTGAAGTGGACAAACAA
The DNA here is from genome assembly GCA_964583795.1 of uncultured Pseudomonadales bacterium. Taxonomy (GTDB): domain Bacteria; phylum Patescibacteriota; class Microgenomatia; order UBA1400; family PJMF01; genus JBDTME01. Next base: position 30,806 of record CAZOWX010000009.1, read on the forward strand.
AGGATTTATTTCCCATCGCGTATCTTTTCATACTTTCATTTTAGCATGTAACATACAAAAATGTGAATACTTGCAAAACTTGAAATAATATAGAACAATCCAACCATATGAAAAACACCCACTCTTCTCCCCCATTTATCACTACAGTGGAGATCAATGCTACAGATCTTGATAGAGCAGCAAATTTTTATAGTAAGCTGCTAGGGAAAAACGTTCCGATTACAACTATCGGTGGTGAAAAAGGAGCTTTAATTACAGACGAAGGAGCCGCTGTGGCAGGTGTGATTCGAGCAGTCCCGGAGTATGCCCGACCGAGTGACCAAGGAAATAATGTCTATTTTCGGGTTGAAAATATTAAAGAGCTACTGAGTAAAGTTGAGAGTTTTGGTGGCAAAATTATCGTGCCACTGATGGAGGCAGGAGACTTTGGTCAGTTTGCCTGGATTTTGGATAGCGAAGGAAATCGTGTTGGACTCAACCAGCCAGTGCAATGATCATGTCATCTGTATCTGTCAAAATACCACTAAAAGATCAATTATTTCACAAACAAAAAGTTATCAAAATTGCTCATGAGATAGCTGCGGTGGATTGTACGTTTGATCAACAGCATTTTGTAGCGGAAGTAGTGGATAGATTTCCACAATTGGAACTCAAAGAACGCATTACTTGGATTACGATATGTTTAGAAAAATATCTGCCAAAAGAGTACCGTCGCGCTGTAAATATTTTAATTCAATCATTGCCTGCTCCCAATGATCCGACACTTTCCGATAATGATTTTGGGGATTTTATTTATGCCCCATATGCAGAATTTATAGCAAAGCATGGGTGCTTAACCCCAGATTTACATTTTTCATTGCAGGCATTGAAAGAAATTACCATGCGGTTTTCAGCCGAGGATGCAATCCGTTATTTTATTAATGCGTTTCCCAGAGAAACTTTGTCAGAGTTGCTTGTATGGAGTAAAGATAGTAACTATCATGTGAGACGATTGTGCAGTGAGGGCACACGTCCCAAACTTCCATGGGCTCAGAAGATACATATTGATATTTCTGAACCTATAGCAATCCTTGATAATCTTTATGCTGATCACACTCGATTTGTGACTCGTTCTGTTGCGAATCACATCAACGATATTTCCAAAATCGATTCACAACTTTCAATTAATACACTCAAAAGATGGCGTGATTCAAAAAAGCAAACTCAACAGGAAATGGATTATATTACTCGGCATGCTCTTCGGACACTGATTAAGCGAGGCGACCAAGCAGCGTTTTCGCTATTGGGAATTTCAACAGCGTCATGTGAGCTCCTACAATTTTTAGTCCCTCAAAAAGTGAAAATGAATTCTGAGTTGGTGTTCCATATTACAGTTCTTGCTCAAGAGCGCATGGACGCAATAATTGATTATGTGATCTCATTCCAAAGCAAAAGAGGTACCATGAGTAATAAAAAAGTGTTCAAACTGAAAAAAATAACGCTCTATCCTGATGAACAGGTAACACTTACTAAACGGCATATGATGAAGCAACACATGACTACGCGCACACTTTACCATGGTAAGCAGACAATTGAGATACAAATTAACGGAGTTCTTTGTGGCAAGAAAGAATTTGAGTTGGTTGTATAGAATCAATTTTTTTCATCATTCATTTTTGAGAGACTTCCGACATGCTACCATTCAAATTTTGAAAGTATGTACGCGCATTTTTCTGACAGTATCAAACGGATTTCGAAAATCTATTTCAGCTGTAGTAGCTCGTTGATAGTGACAAAGCGATACCCTTTTTGGTGCAGTTGATCGATGATCTGAGGCAGTGCTTTTCGATCAGCTTGGCAGGTGGTTTCGCAAAATGGGTGTAGCAAGATGATTGATCCAGGTTGTGTGTGTTCGAGTGTGTATTGGACGATTGCTTCACTGTCCCCTGCTACGTATGTATCTGGTTCGACGTCCCACATGATGGTTTTCATTTGATGTTGTTGCAGATACAACGGTAATAAAAATAATTTTTTCCCGTTGGGCGGCCGGAAAACAATCTCATCGGTATATCCAGCTTCTTTAATCAATTGATTGGTCGTTTGAATTTCTTGATCGATAAATGACCAAGATTTGAACAAAAATCGTTGGTGTGAGTAGGAGTGGTTGCCAAGTTGATTATGATGTTCAACGATGTACTTTGTTTCCTGGGGGAATTGTTTGATATTTTGACCGATGACAAAGAAAGTAGCCGGTATGGATTTTTCAGCGAGAATGTCCACAACTTGGTTAGAAAACGCTGATGGAGCGTCATCAAAGGTGAGGGCAATAATCTTGTCATTGGTATCGACTCTACTGACTAGTGTGCCAAAAAATTGAAAGGTTCTTGATTTACTCATTACGAATAATCCGTACGCGATGAGTGGGATCATCAATAACAGAGTAAGCAGTGCCATTATTTTTTTGGGCATACTGTTTTTATTGTAGCGTTTTTTGGTAGAAATACTGCGGTATACTATATATAAGCAGTACTGATTTCTTTTTTGAGAGGAATACAATGAATAGAAGTGTCTGTAGTCGTGGTCATCAATTCGTGAAGGATAAAGCTCATCTTGTATGTCCCAAATGTTGGCCGGGAAAATATACCAACGAAAAGGGGGAAAATCAGTTAGTGGATGAGTATTTGGCTACTTTTTCAGAACCGATCTTTGGTTTGTTACAACAGTTGCGGAAACTTATTCATGAGATTGCCCCAGATGCTATTGAAACGATGAGTTACGGGATTCCCACATTTGATCTGAATAAAAAGCATCTTGTTCACTTTGCAGGATACGCTCATCACATTGGTTTTTATCCGACCCCCGACGGTATTCAAGCTTTTGCTGATGAATTAAAATCGTACCAAACTTCAAAGGGTGCAGTTCAATTGCCTCTTGATCAGCCCTTGCCGACAGCACTGATTAAAACAATAGTTAAACATCGCGTTGCTCAAGTTCTGAATCAAAAATAACTATGAAATACGTTGCATTACTGCGTGGGATCAATGTGGGTGGAAAAAGAAAAGTTGAGATGAAAAAGTTAAAAGTGGTTTTTGAGTCACTGGGTTGTAGTGATGTTCGAACGTACCTTAATTCTGGTAATGTGATTTTCTCGTCAAGTTCACCACTCAGTGAGAAAAAAACTGAGCAAAAACTACTTGCTACTTTTGGGTTTGAGATTCCTTTGGTTATAACAACACAGCTGCAAATCAAAAAAATTGCTAAGTCAATTCCTTCAAGTTGGCAAAATGATTCTTTACATCAGGCCTATGTTGCCTATTTATGTAAATCAGCTGACTCTCCGAGTTCGATAAAAAAATTGCCAATCAAACCAGAATATATTGATGCCCGCTATGTTCCTGGAGCGATAATTTGGTGTGTTGAACGAAAAAATTACTATAAAAGTGGGATTCACAAGTTGATTGAATGTGAGTTGTATCAGCAGATCACAACTCGAAATGTAAATACAGCCAGAAAATTGGCGCAGTTGTAATGTAAGAGCCTGTTTAAAAACTCGCATTCTGCTGCAAGATGAGTATATTTGGCAAAAAATTATTTTTTCTTTCTCAAAGGAGCGCTGCTACTACTTCGTCAGAAGAAAATGCTTTTTTGTTCAAATCTCCTCCCTTTCGCTACGAAAGGGAGTTTTTAAACAGGCTCTAAGGAGTCAAACTCAATGGGAAACAATAAATTAAAGGTGGTACTTGATCAGAAAAATCGACAAAAGCATATCGATAGTTTATTAGCCCAAGATGGTTTGTCACATGTTCAAGAGAACCCATCAGCTGCATACTGTCCGATATCCCTGACGCAAGCACCAAATGAAATAAAGCCATACTTATTACGACGCCAGCAGATATTAATGGAGGATGTGTTAGCGAAAGTGGGCATTACTGCCTATGATCCGAGTTCTGCTCCCTACTCTCCTGATAAGAATTTGACGAGTTTACCGCAAGAAGTGTATTTGGTTGATTCGAGCAAAATTGTGGGAGCGCGCTTTTTTGTCGGACATAATATTACTGCTTCAACGGGGTATGGTGTCGAAGTTGAAAAAGCGGTCAAGTTTAATCGTATCGCTGTTGTTTTGTTGGACAAGCATATTCGCATTTCTCGAATGCAGCCACATCGAGTAATCTACTTACACTATGACAACTTTGAGCAACAAGCTGTTGAGTTTATTCCAGTTTTTCAGTTACTGAAGGAATATGATCCTGGTGTGGGATTTGACGGGAGCGAGTCGGTGTTGATTGGGTTTCATAAAAAATCTGGTGAAGTAGTGAATTTAGAAAAGCTTGTTTATCAGCGCTTTCCTGAATTCAAGTACCACTATGACGGGACGCAACCAACAGTGGCGCTTCGTGCAACCAATCCAGAAATATTTTACGAGCTAGATAACGCTAAGCATACACCTAAGGAGTAACGGTCTAAACCGATAGCAGAAGGTAGAATTGTCAAAAGCAAAAGAACTTGATTTGCAGCTTTTATCTTGCTGACAGTGCCTTTGTTTCTCGAGAGTGATCAGTTTTTTCATGGTATTGCTTATTTTTTGAGACTTTTTTTGTTCAGTGATTCCTCTGGTAGAGCGGCTCAATCTTTGGTAAAATAGTTATCTCTTTCGAGAGTTTGGATGAAAAATCCTCTCACCTATCGTTGCCGGATGGTGAAATGGTATCACAGCGGCCTTTGAAGCCGTATTTCTAGGTTCGAATCCTAGTCCGGCAGCTTGTTTTGTAAAAACTCCTCCCGTTATTCAGATCTTGATATACGGAAAAAGATGGTTAAAAATTCACTTATTTCAATCATCATTGTCAATTTTAACGGCAAACACTGGCTGAAAAAGCTTCTCCCCGATTTAGAAACACAAACCTACTCCAACTTTGAGATTATTGTTGTTGATAATGGTTCAGCTGATGGCTCTGGTGATTTTCTTCACTCAGTAACTTTTCCTATTCGAATAATTACACTTCATAGAAATCAAGGGTTTGCAGCAGCAAACAATATTGGATTTTCACATTCAAAGGGTGAATACATCTTGCTTCTGAATAATGATATGCATGTACAACCCGACTTTCTGTCAAATTTTGTCAAGGGATTTCAGGAAATACCAAATCTAGGATCGATACAGTGTGAACTAAAACTTTTGGACGATGATGCCTATTTAGATTCGGTGGGATCGAAATTTGGTCGTTGGGGACAATTCAGATATTTGGGGATACATGAATCACCGCAAAAATATCAGAAACCTATTGCAGTGCTAGCAAATATCGGCGCAGCAATGCTGATAAAACGATCAGTCATTGAAAAAATTGGGCTGTTTGACGACGCGTTTTTTATGTATTTCGAGGATGCGGATTTTTGTCATCGAGTTTGGTTATCCGGTTGGGAATGCTGGTATTATCCGAAAGCTTCAGCGTTTCATGTCAAGCATGGGACAAGTAGTAACGAGTCGAATCATCGAATGAGGTTTCATGATTTTAAAAATGGGATTCGCAGTCAGCTAAAAAATTTTGAACTATCCACTCTGCTTCAAAGACTCCCTCAATATATCCTTTACCAGTTGTTTCAATCATGTCTGTTACTCTTTCAGCGAAATATTAGAATTTTTTATGATTTAGAAGCAATTGGTTGGAATATTATCAATATAAGCAGTACTGTAAAATTACGGAAGAGAATTCAACACATGCGAACAGTGTCTGACAAGGATATATATAATCAGTTAAAGTAATATTGGTTTCAGTACAAAACTGGATGCAGTTAAGGGCATGGTATACTTTCTTCTCTTATGGTCGAGTCTCTCAACACTGTGCTTTCCAATGCCCTCTCTATTCTCAACGATCGTGAGCAGTGTTACCACTGCCCGTTGTATAGTCCAGAAGTTGTTTGTGCGTACATGATTGAGCTGTTGGGAAATATTCAACTCTTAGCTTTACTACTGAATGATGCAGTATTTGAAGAGGATGACGTTGTTCGTGTTACTCAGATTTGGCAACCATATCGCGAATTGTTGGAGCTAGCACAACTCATTCCCAATAAGAGTCACTCTATTGATCGCAAAATTGAAACGGCTTTTTCCTCAATTGAGCGATTGATACGAACTCAACCTTCTGACTTACCCTCTTTTGAGGACGTAGTTTTGTGTTGTCCAACCAGACAAGCAGCAGTTGTGATTTGGGAAGGCCTGAGTCAGTTTTTTGTAAAAAAACGACAGCACTTGATTGATAGTCCATTACTTATGGAACTTGACTTTGATACTCAGATGTTGGCTGCTTTGCTCACTTCTCGATTTCGTGGAGAAGGTGATTCAGGGCAGCGAATTCCGGTAGCCGTGAGCTAAAAAGAATAATTATTTGAAATCTACCCCAACCCAACTTTTTCTCTCACTTCCTTCATTGTCTGCTCAGCTATCTCTCGTGCTTTTTGGTTACTGTTAGCGATAACTTGATCGACGTACTGAGGATCCGCTTCAAGTTCTGAACGTTTAGATTGGAGCGGTTTCAGTTCTTCGTAAATTGCCTCGGCTACAGTATCTTTGAGCTCAACGAAGCGCAAACTGCCATCATCATATTGCGTTTGAAACTTTTTGAATTCATTCGGTGCGAGCAGTTGTAAGAAATCAAACAGTGCTTTCACTCCCCCACTCATCTCTCCCCCGACATTGGTTGCGGTGGGGACGGATCGAACTTTTTTGCGAATTTCATCAATTGAGTCAGTTAAGTTAATGAAACTGCCACTGACACTCTTACTCATTTTCCCTTCGCCGGTAAGCGATGGTACATAACCGGCCTTGGTTGCGAAGCGTTGTGGTTCTGGGAAGTTTGTCCCAAATCGCTGATTCATGGCTCGGGCTATTTCGCGGGCAACTTCGAGGTGCGGCTCTTGATCAACGCCAACCGGGACTAAATGTGCCAAGTAGACCAAGATGTCAGCTGCCATCAAAATCGGATAATTGAGCAGTGCCATGGTGGCATGCTGGGGATGCTGTTTGACTTTGTCTTTGAATGTTGGCAAGTGTTGCATTTTCGCCACTGTGACCACTGATGAGAGGTAAAACGAAAGCTCGGTGTGATGTGGCACCTGTGACTGCTGAAACAACACCGATTTGTTTGGATCGAGTCCCGCTGCCAAATAATCAACGATCACTTCACGACGGTTGGTACGCAACTCTGTTACCTCATACGGAGTCGTGAGTGTGTGAACATCGGCGACCATGTACAGAGTTTCAAATTTTGGATCATTTTGGAGTTCAAGCATGCCTTTGACTGCACCAAGATAGTTACCTAAGTGGAGTCTTCCGGTTGCTCGAATGCCTGATAGTACGCGAGTAGTATTTGCCATATGGTTGTATTGTAACAGGTATTACTGTTTTCTTCTTTTTTGTGTAATAAGTTGAGCGAAAATCAAAGTGTATTGCTCACTCTTTAGTATTTCAAAGTCAGTTTTAATGTGATGATCGCACCACAATTTCCCATTAATAAATCTTATTTGCTCTGTCGAAAGAATGATGTGAATTTTGGCCCAATAACCTTTTTTCATCTTATTAGTACCGACCATTGTAAGTTGGTTAATGACTTGTCGTTCGACGGGAATCCTCTCTGGTATACTGATTTCTGACATTTCTTCGAATATTTTCGCTGGAATTGATGTGATTTCTCTGATTGACATATGTGTCGTTTTCAAACTTTGGCCCCGATACGATATCGGGGCCGTGAAAGGTGCCCACCAACTATTTTCTTGGTGGAAGGCTCTCCAAGTACAACTTGACTGCGTGGGCAATAAGAATTCCCAAGCAGAAAACAAAACTGAACCAGTTAAAGTGTTCTAGCAAGTTTGCTAGCCCCAGTAGGAACAGTCCGATGAGAACTAAATCATGCCCATCGAGTTGCATTTTTCATCTCCTCCTTTCGAGTAATGTCAGTGCTCTCCTTTCTTGTGCGGTACAAGAGCTTCAACACACTGCTATTTCCCGCTTACTAGTCAGCGGGAAGTAAGCAAAGTGCTTTGTAAAACAAAAAACTCCCTTTGTGGGAGTTGGTTACTGGTAATACTTTATTTTTTTAGCCGCAACATTTACTCCCCTTATCTTAAGCGGAGTACCAACCTTTCAATATGAGTTGATAATGTTGCATTGCGTTATTGTAACAACTTTTTGTAGGTGCTGCAAGCTCATTTTTGCAGTACGACGTAAATGTTGCTCTTGTTCTCTTTCCCATCAGCATAATACTGAGCCACTTTTGTAAGTGAAAGCGCACTGATTAGCTCATCAATCTCGTTTCGATCAATCAAGTGACAGTAACGAACGGCATGTTCACCGCGCTGCCAATCAAGTAAGTAATCGTTGTTTTCAAGTTGAGATTGGTCAATCTCAGGGAACTTGTCCCAGGGAATAACTCGATTTTTGAGAGCCTCGATCGATAAAAATTGCCAAGCGGTGAAGATCAAAAAACCACCTTTGTTCAATTTCTGCTTTAATTTTTTGAGCAACTGTATTCGGTTAGTCGCCCCTGGAATATGATGCAGTACTGCAATTAGAACAATGCAATCGTACGATTGTTGAAGCTTGTCAAGCTCGTCGAGGTTCATTAAATCAAGTTGCTGAAATTTACCTTGAGGAAAGGTTTTTCTCGCGGCAGAGAGTAGATCAGCCGAGTTATCCACGCCAGTGTATTGAATTTCATGAATATGTTGTGCAAGAAAGCTGCCAAATCGTCCATTACCACACCCCACATCAAGTACTTTGAGTGGTTGAGGTAGTTGCCAGAGGTGAGAGAGTAGCTGAACCCAACCCATCCAGGGTTTTTGCCGAGTACTGTCAAATGAATCAAAAACAGTTTGGTAAAACTGTTGGTTGATGTGGTTGAGTTGGTCGGCCGTTTTGTGATTCACTCATAGATTATAGCCTACATAGATGCTCAGCGCCGAGTCTTTTCTCCCTGATATCTGGTAAAATACTCAGATGTCCACCTTTGACTTTGATCCAGCTGCTTTTGAGGAGATGCTTTTACCGCTGTTAAAAGAGCTGATAAATACTCCTTTATTATCTGCTGAAAAAATTCACACTATCGTTCGTCGCCAAGCCAAACAAAGTGGTCGACTCTTTTCTAAAGACCAATTGCTCAAATCTTATCGATATTTTGTCGAAAGTGGTAGCTTGGCAAAACAGACCAAGCAATTTGAACAGTTACTGCAAACCAAACCAGTGCGCACTGCTTCTGGAGTGACTCCGGTTACAGTGTTGACCAAACCTTTTCCTTGTCCAGGGCAGTGCATCTTTTGTCCGAGTGATATTCGAATGCCCAAAAGCTATTTGCATGATGAACCCGGAGCGCAACGGGCAGAGCGCAATGTTTTTGATCCGTATTTGCAAACTTACTCGCGCTTGCAAGCGTTTACCAATATTGGCCATTCATGCGAAAAAGTGGAACTAATTATTTTAGGAGGAACTTGGTCATTCTATCCTGAAGCGTATCAGATTTGGTTTATTAAACGGTGTTTTGATGCTCTCAATGATTTTAGCGTTGGCAAAGATGAAACAAAAAAAGTTGAAGAAGGATATCGTAGTGTTCAATCAGCCACACATGACGTTCCTAAACAGGTATCAATAAAAGGGAAAAAACTGACAAAAACTTACAACCAAGTCATTACTGAACTGTTTACGAATCCTGAGAAACTGCTTGGTGTTGATCAACAACAGACCGCAACCTGGGAAGAACTGAGTGCTGTTCATACTGTAAACGAAACTGCCAAGGTACGCTGTGTGGGATTAGTTGTTGAAACACGACCCGATCATATTTCCGAATCGGAGGTTATCAGAATGCGCCGGCTTGGTTGTACCAAAACGCAGATTGGAGTGCAGAGTTTACAAGACAGTGTGCTTATAAAAAATAAAAGGGGCCATGATGTCGCTTCGACTCGAAGAGCGTTCCGATTGCTTCGACAAGCGGGCTTTAAAATTCATGCGCACTGGATGCCCAACTTGTATGGGAGTTCGCCGGAGAAAGATATTGAAGATTACAAACAGTTGTTTGAAGATTCAGATTTTAAGCCTGATGAACTGAAAATTTATCCCTGTTCATTGATCGAATCAGCTGAGTTGATGAAATATTATGAGAGTGGTGAGTGGCAACCATACTCTGATCAAGAACTTTCTCATGTACTTACAGAATGTATGATGGCAACTCCACAGTATTGTCGACTCACCCGAGTCATCCGAGACATTCCATCGACCGATATTGTAGTTGGCAATAAAAAATCAAACTATCGTGAAATCGTCCAAAAACAACTTGAGAAGAATGGACTTCATTCCCAAAACATCCGCGATCGGGAAATTAAGCAAGAACAGGTTTCATTATCTGACCTAAAACTTGATGAACTTCCCTACTCTACTTCGGTGAGTGATGAGGTGTTTTTACAATTTGTCACGCATGAGCAAAAAATTGCTGGATTTTTACGACTCTCACTGCCAAAAATTGCATCGTTCATTGAAGAGTTACAACATAGTGCCATCATTCGCGAAGTACATGTGTATGGCCAAGTATCTGCTATTGGAGAATCTCCGGAAGAAACGAAAGGAAAACATGAAAAAGCACAGCATTTAGGATTAGGTAGTCGTTTGATTGCTCGAGCGATTGAAATAGCACGGGAGAAAAAGTTTTCAAAATTGCACGTCATTAGTGCTATAGGAACTCGAGAGTATTACCGAAAACGAGGGTTTAACGACGGAGAGTTGTATCAATACTTCGAGTTGTAACTTTTTTGTATATTTAGAAAGTGAATGACCTATTTACATCGTTCATGCTTCAACCAACTGCATGATGATTTGAGCATCTTCTTTCACGGTAAAGTGACCTTTGTTGTGTTTGAGAAATGTTGTTGCCCCTAATTTGTCTTTGAAATGTTCCTCTTCGGAAGTTGGGACATAGGGATCATTGTCAGAAAACAAAGACACAATAGTAAAGGTTGATTTCTTAATTTTGTCAAAGTCCAGTGGAACTTCTATCCACGACTGAGCCAGTTTTTCTTCCTCTGGCCCTTCAAGATTTTGCAAATGAAACCAGCCAGCAACGGTTACAATATTTCCCACTTTTTGCTGAGTATTTAACCGATTTATGTAATGAAGAATGGTTAACACTCCAATGCTATGGCCAATGAGTACAGTATTTTCGTTTGGATTTGGAACTAATTTCTGAAGATGTGCGACCCACTGTTCGAGATTGGGATAATCGGTATTGGGCATTTGAGGAATGTCAACTTGGTACCCTTGAAGCTTGAGCTGCTCACCAACTGTTTGGTACCAATCATCGTTCGGGGTTGCTCCCCAGCGATGAATTATACGGCATTGCTTTGGTGTCATTCTAATCCCTGAAACCGGATGCACTGAAACCTAAAAATGGTCCTTCGACTTTGCTCAGGATCTCGATTCAGTTGAACGCATTACCATTCTCTTTTCAGATTGTGTTTACACCGAGTGAATCTCGATGAATCAATCTGTTTACAGTGAGCATAGTCGAACTGTGCCGAAGGGGGGAGTTCCTCCTGCATACCAGATGTATCGCTTCTGGGCTTATTCAGCCATATCGATAATCTGGATACTTCGGAGGATAGACTTCTCCTCCTTCTGTTTTTAAACGTTTAACAAACTTTATAGTTCACTCGTTAAATTGGGGTCAGGGGTGCCGAAGGGGGGAGTCGAACCCCCACGCCCTTGCGGACAAGAGATTTTAAGTCTCTCGTGTCTGCCATTTCACCACTTCGGCTATTTTGGGTACAGGCCTTAGGATTGAGGGTTTAGAGTGAAAAAACTTGTCGTTTTTTTGAAAACCCTTAGCCATTGGTCACGAACAACTGGTATTATCCCTATCCTTGGCTAAAAACACAAGCACAAGTTCAATCAATCATAATACTTTATACCAGATACCCGAAACAAAAAACAGCTGCCATGAACAAAAAAAACCTAAACATATTTACATATCAATTTCCCAACGAGGTAGAGTTTCGCTATTTGTATGAGGAGATTTTTAAGAAGTACATGTATTATGTGCAGCTTGAAAAAATGGACCCAAGAATTTTAGATTGTGGTGCTCACATTGGTTTGGCGACACTGTTTTTTAAATCGATGTATCCTGATTCCCGGATTACTGCTTTTGAGCCACAACCCCAAAATTTGGAAATCCTGAAACAAAATCTTCTTGATAATCGAATCATTGATGTGCAGATTATTCCCAAAGCACTTTGGGTGACTGAAGGTCCACTTCAACTGCACATTGATCAAGATCAAGAAAACCACTGGTCTTCGACCAGTTCACTTTTAAAAGGATCATGGACAGGGAAACAACCCACAGTTCCCATCACCGTTGATGCTGTACGATTAAGCTCGTACTTAGATGAGCCGATCGATATTTTGAAAGTTGACATTGAAGGAGCAGAAACCGAAGTGTTTAAGGAGTGCCGAGAAAAGCTCTTCAACGTAAAGTATCTGTTTGTGGAGTTTCACAAAACTGATTTTCATCGACCTGAAGAATTAGTGACACTTCTACTTAACTGTGGATTTAAATTAACTGTGTATGCTGATAACCAAGAAGTACCACTGAACAGAATGACCAAACGTAAACCGACACTCTACATGATCGAGGGAGTGCATAAATAGCACGATGAGTCGCTTGATTTTCGGGATTTGCTGGAAGTGAGTTGTTCTACAACAAACTGGTTTTGTAACTTTGACTGTTAATTTTCCTGATTCTATATCCCTTGTCCCCACGGCGTGCAGTCAGAATAGGGTGTTGAAACTGTCCTGCAAATGCGAAATGAACAAGAAAGTTGAGCGTTGGCTTTGGTCAAGGTAAAAGGCTTAAATTGTGGTGAATCAAACGATAGTGGTTCAAGTGTAATACTTTCCACTGGGATCAAATTTCTCAGAATTTCACATTTGCCTTCATAGGTGACAGCAGGTTCGTTTACTGGTGCAACGCTGCAACTCATGACGCTGCCAAATAAAGCTGTCCCAGTGCTACTCTGGCATGCTGCATTAAGACACATCAGCGGTGTTTGCGTAGCAGTAGCAGGTGGCGCGACAGACATCGTTGCAGCTGCTGTCAGCGTCAGATCAGGAGTTAGGCTTGGTTGTGGTGTAGCCGTCATGGTTATGTTGGGATCGAGTGTTGGAGTGAGTGTTAAGTTCGGATCGATTGTCGGTAAGGGTGTGAAATTGGGGTCCTGCGTTGGTGTTATCGTAAGGTTTGGATCGATTGTTGCAGTTGGTGTGAGATGTGGGTCAATCGTTGGTGTTGGGGTGGGGGCGATACTTGAACAATATGCTAAGGATGTGACATGGTCAAAAACAGCGCTAACCATTGGGCGAACTTTCGTTGTTTCAGCCAGATTTCGATTCAGAAGTCCAAAGTTAACTAGATTATTGGTTGGTGCAGCTAGATTTAGAGTTTTGGATAAGTTTGTCCAAGAAATTCCGTCAGCACTATATGCAGCACTTACAGTAGTTCCTTGTTTTTTTAATTTTAACCATATTGGTAAGTTAGTATATGGTGTTGTCTGCCGATATATCGTACTGCCCTGCAAAAAGTTTACTCGAAGACGAGAGACAGAAGGGTCACTATCAACATTAAAATTAATTCCTGTGCTCCAAGAGTTATTTAAAGTTGTTCTTGCGGTTAGTCCTGCAAGCGTTTGTGATGTAACAGTCCCGAGAGTGGCTGAGTTTCCACTCACTAAACGAGCTGTAAATTCGAAGTTATTGATGTTCCAGGCACATTGTTGTGAGTGGTGTACAATACTAGCCCAGTCGGTAGCAATAGAATAAGCCCCACTGACTGGATCGAAAGAGTATTGATCGGCAACATGGTTCACACCAGTGGTATCCTCCACCTCCCAAACTAGAGTTGGTGGCGGAAATGGGTGATCCGAGCGAATAAGTGCCAAGATCCCAGAGGGATATGCTGTTACCAGCATCGTTATGAGAACAGCTAAAACAAAAAACAAAGCTGCTTTTTGTAATCTGATTTTGTAGAAAAAAGTTGTAACGTCCATAGTATCGTATGATCAAGAAGTCAGTGTAACAAATTTCAACATGCCCTGTGAAGCAATTATGTACGGGTAAAATGTTAATGGACCAAACCGATTCCTTCAAGATAAGAGATTTTTTATTTTTTTTGTTTTGTAATCACCAAAATCAAGTTAAAAGTCGGATTTATGTTAAGAAGTCTCAATTTTTCTAACTCATTATTTCCTAATTTTTATGGCAATATCTGTTGAAATGTTACTGACTGCAATTGACAGCACCCCACTACTATTACTCGTCAACGATAGGGTTTGAGTGACTGTTCCATTATACGTATTATAATACTCTATCAAATAGTTGGTACTCGGATTCATGGTTAGTGTGATGGTGCCATTAACAGGTGCAGGTGCTCCCGTATTGTACACTTTTTGCCAGGTGTTATCGATGTTGTGTACCCAAAGATGAGCTCTGTTCTTACCCAAATTTCTTTGACCAAAGGTTAGAAGTTGTGTATTACTACTACTTGCTTCAGCATCCACATAGCCACCCTTGTTGAGTTCAGAATCTTTAACAAAGTTGGCAAATGCTTGAGCATGCGCAGTTCTTGAAAACCCCTTAAAGTGATCGGTGTACCAGTATCCAATGTCAAACATCGAAGAAACATGCAATTGGCTCCAGAGCATGTTGTGATAAAAGACACCGGTGTTGCTTGTGGATGGAACATTAAAGCTGTCAATTCCAGTTTCTGCCCGTACAACCGGTTTACCGATGTGTGAGTTATAAGCAGGAATTGCCTCATCAAGGTACCATTGCACCATGTTTGTTGGAGTACCATAGTGATGAATATCACCGAAGTTAATATCAGGAAGACTTGAATTATTCCAGAAAGTCGGTCTCCAGCAACACCAAAATGAGGTGTTTGCTAAGTGCGGATGAGCATCGATGTCGTGCATCCACTTTGCGAATATCTGAGTATCGCGTGCGTGTGTTCCTGTTCCATCATCTGGAGGTCCTTCGTTGTTTAGTTCCCATCCAAAAACAGATGTGGAATAACCTAATCGAGCAACTAGATATCTCCACCACTGCTTTTTTAACCAAGTAGCTTTCGAGTTTTCGGGCTGGTAATAACCTCCACTGCCGCTTGTGACAAAATACCCGTCATTTGATAAGTGGTTAATAATAGGATCATTTTTATCGTGAACTACAGCTCTCAAATAAATTCCATTTGCCTCAGCGTTAAGAAAGTTATCTTCTATGGCAGCCATGGGTTTTTGCTCTACATATGTGTGAAGATCTGCCTTAGGGTCCATAATTAATTCAGGACCTAAAGATCCATCCGAATTTACCTTTCTCACCGATAAATAATCTATAAAAGCTTCCCCTCCAGTTACGTTTTCCAAATACAAGCTGAAGTTATCGTTATCACCGCTACCAGTATATGTGATCTGATTCACAACGGTATGCCAATCGTTGGTTCCAGAAACAAAAGGTATCCAGCGAGGCGTTGAAGCGAGTGCTTGATCAACTGTGCTCGGAGATTCTTCTCCATACAACCAGCCATGGTTCTTGAGCATCAAGCCGTACGGTTTTCCAGCAGCTCTTGGACCAGTAATGCTAACAGTTTTTACTCTTAATACAATTTTATAGGTGGAATTGGCTTGAACGTCTCCACATGAGTTCTCGTGCATCCAACAAGGAATCCACATGCGAAAACCGGTTGGATAGTGAATATACTGAGAGAGCTCACTGCTTGGATAACGTTCTGTGTACGAAAAATGTGAACCATAGCCTTCATTACCATGTTTTTCTGCAGATGATACCCATCGAGCCCAATTTGTAGAATAAGCTCCGTAACCACCTAACCAAGGACGATCATAGTTAATAATGGAGGGGGCTGTCCCACTCTCAGGGATAGTCCCACCACTTCCTGTCATTCCAATTGGCCAGTAAAGCGATCCATTTGAAAACTCAAAATAGCGAGTATCTTGTTTGGCAACTTGAACATAGCCTGGTTTACTAGCTGCAGTTGCAGTAAATGTGCCAACCTCTGTTGTAGAAGAACCCGATTTATCAGTAATTCTTAGCGCGACTCGATGAGCGCCTGTTACCTGAGGGGCGTAACGCATTCTCCATGTTTTTTGCCCAGTTAACAAGTATCGCGACCCACTTTTTGTAGCATTTTCCATAAAAAAGGCTGGTTGAGTAACCTGCTGGCCATTTGGAAGTGTAATAACACCCTCTACTGTCACTCCATTATATTTTTGAGCATTGGGAGGCAAATTTGTGTCAAACATGAAAAGTGGATAATCTGCTACTGTACTAGCGTCAAATGAAACCTCATATTTCTCATATACTTTTGGTGTTGTGGTGTTTACGGAAATATTCGAGACACTTGGTTGAGAGATTAACCGAGTAACAACAAGCCGTCTTGTTGCAATTTTCCCAGTGGAGTCTGTTACTGTGACCAAAAACTCGTTAGTACCAGGTTTTAAACTCACATTACCGGAACTCCAATTTAGGGACTGAGCAGGTGAAATACTGATAGTGTCAGCTGTTCCTGTATTAACGTTGTCCCAGACGAGAGAGGAAATCTGACCATTTGAAGTCGATGCAGTTCCCGCTAAAGTAAGAGTAGGGTTGCTAGTTGAAAACGTGCTTTGGTTTGTTGGTAAGGTCATGCTTAGCGAGGGAGAAGAAGTGCCGGTAACGGTGATTTGAACAGACTTTGTTGATTGCGCTCCATTATCATCTGTGACCGTCAATGTTGTAGTATATGTTCCTTGTGAGGCAAACACGTGAGATGGGTTGGCCTCTCCACTGCTTGATCCGTCCCCAAAATTCCAACGATAAACACTTATTGTCCCGTCATAATCATCAGCGTTTGCTGTAAACTGTACTGTAAATGGAGAATTTCCTGCTGTTTTGTCCGCGCTGGGATTTAAAATTGGGGAGGAGTTCTGGGCCACTTCGAAGAACTTAACATCGTCAACAGAGACATCCCAAGACCAACCCGAGCCTGAAAATGCTCCAAACAAAATCTGCACAGAACCATCCGAGTTTCCAGTATTTGTAATTGTCATGCTTTCTTTAAACCACTGTCCCACCGGTCTATTGCTTGGTGTTTTAAAAACTACCCCTGTCGTAGTAACTTGGCCGATCGGATTGTCTGTTGATCCGGAATATCCTCCCCAACAATCACCGGTGCATGATGTACCAGAATCAAATTTCATCCAGTAGGTAACTTTATATGTTTTTCCAGCAGGGATTGACCTGCGTAGAGGATTGTTATAAAAGCTGGAACCGGAAGTAACATGAAGCGCTTTGTTTCCTTGGTATGCTTGATTGGTAATACTTCCTGTTGCGGGCACGTTCCAATTTGTTAAATCTTGCTCAAAATCGCCATTCAAAAATAAATTAGAAATATTGGGTGGTGTTGTCGGTGTTGCTGTCGGACAGTTGACTGGTTGTAAAAAGCTTGTTACTAACAATGAATAGTCCGCAAGGTCAACTTTACCATCTCCAGAAATGTCTGCTTTGGGATTGGAAAAGGGGATCTTTAAGAAGTTAATAGCAAGTATGGAGTAGTCGGTGAGATCAACAAAACCACTTTGGTTAATATCAGAAGCACAGACAGCCCCAGCTGCGAAAGCATGACCCCTTATGATCAAAAAGGAGACTAACAAAATTAAACAGATGATTTGTTTCAATTTCAAGATGTCTAATATTAGAACGATGCATGAAATAAAATCAAGTGCTTGAATTCCTAGTTAATATAGTGGTGAACTAGTTGGACAAGACACTAGCCTAGAAAGTTCTGTTGTGTTTGTTGGATAGTAGAAACCTTTGTCTCCCGGATAGCCAAGCTTTGAGATCAGTTGAATTCATGCAAACAAGGAGTAAAAACTAACTTCCGTCGATTTCGAGTTGATTAAATGTGAATTTCCCGATTTAGAGTCGAGTGTTGTTCAGTTACATGCTTGCAGAAAACGCGTTACTAGTATTGAGTAATCTTTTAGATCAACTCTGCCATCCTTGTTAATATCTGCTCTTGAATCCACGATGGGTATCTTTAGAAAGTTGGCAACCAATATCGAGTAATCAGCTAAATTGACAAATCCGCTTTGGTCAATATCAGCAGGGCACATGATCATGATTTGAGTTGGAGAAATAGTGATATTTGGAGCGGGGTCACAAGTTTCTTGACTAGTTAAGCTGTTTTTCCAACAAATCTGACCATGACGAGCGATCGTATAGGCCAAATTTTGAATGAAGTAATAATCCCCAATTAAAGCATCGGGTGTATCAACGTATAGTCGCAATTTTTGTGGGTTGTCCTTAATAACCCAAGCATGATAATACATGAGCCATTGTCGGACATCGAGGTTTGAAGAAAAACCTTCGCCATAAAATCTTCCCCAGGTCGGTTGCTGTGCAACGTACCAAAGAGGCCATCTTTTCTCAATAAAAGCAAATGAATACACATTATTGCTGTCTTGTACATTATTTAAAAGGGTTGCTGATTCAGAAAAATACCGCGCAATTTCAGGAGATAGGTATTCGAATACATAGCCTCGAGCATCTTCGGCAACTCTCCAAGTGTCCGAGTTACTGAAGTATTTTGAGCTATAGGTTGATGCTAAAGTATTGAAGCTGTTTCCAGCCAAAAGTCCACTCTGAACGTCACTTTTTGCAATTTGAGCTATATTTTCATCTGGAGTTGTTTTTAGTTTTGCTAGTCTTGCCATTGCCATCGCCCCAGCAATACTTTGGTAATACTTAGAGATTTCAGGGCGATTGCTATTGTAGAAGCTTGTGATTGATCCCCAATTTGCATCAATGTATTGCCAATCGCCAGTGTTATTTGCATACAACCAGAGAGCATAAATGGCATACAATTTCGGCCAATTTTGATAGGCAAGTTCATATGAAGATGTTTCTGAAACGAGTTGTTGGTCTGCTAAGTTCAAGTCCGGGTTTCTGCGAGAACCTTGATTTGCTTTGAGAAATTGGTTCCCCGATGAGGTTACCCATACGGGGTATGCCTGTAACTCGGTTTGTAAGTAAGCTTTTACTTGGGGTTGAATACTTGGGCTTATGAAGGGATAAGCGATACTTAATGCATTAATTGTTTCGAAACGACGAGTCCAATAATAACGAACTGAAGTTTCACCATATAATACTCTGAATGGAGCAAGATGCCCTGCTGTAATAACCTTTTGAACCTCACTGTCCAATTTTTGTTGTAGATCATTGGATCCGGAGACGTTTTTACTTATAGGGAACTCCCACACATATTTTTCAGGAACAGTTTGAGCATTCACCCTTGCAACAAAAAGACGTATCGCCACAGCTACGAGTACGAATATGGTAATAGAAAGTGTCTTTTTTATTTTCATGTACTACTGTCCAAATGCACCAATGAAGTTCATCGGTTCAGTTGAATAAACCATCGTAACTCCATTCGTGGTGGCGACTGAAATTCCAGAAATACCATCAGCTCTATAATAATCGCTAGGAATATGATCAGGAATTGCGCACTGGTTTGTTGTACTGTCATTCCCAATGTAGATAATTTTTGCTCCCCAATCTCTCCAGTTTGCGCAGTCTGAAATCGCATCTGAATGAACGACCCAAGTATGATTGCCTGTGGTTAAGTTAACGACATGAATTCCACGGAAAGAGTTTTGGAAGTACATATAGTCCCCTGCTGTGGTGAGCGCAAAGCCATTGTCAATTTCTGTCGGGGCTCCAACGTTGAGCGGCAAATTAATTCTATCACCAGTGTTGATATCCATTGCGCTAATATCAGGAGCATAATTTGTCCCAAACGCAGATTTTCCCGAAAAAAAGACATCGTAGCGAACTCTCCAGTAACTAATCGGCCTACCTAGCTGGTCAATAACGAAAGCATATGGAGGATTATTATTTCCGGTAACTCGCCCCATCGCGACCTGATACGGTTCTTGTCCGGTATTTTCGTCTAGCACGTAGAGTACTTTTTGTTCTGGGTGAAAGGAAAGGATATTGAGTAGCGCTTGTTTTTCTTCAACCCAACTAACATTCTGCGGAAGTGAATCAAAAAGAGCTTCGTACGGAGTTGAGTTGTTTTCTGTTCCCAAAAAACTCGAAACTGTGTACACCAGAATTTTATTTTTAACGATTACTGGCCAAGTGTACGCAAAGCTTTGACCGTTGAGTTGTTTCGGTGTCCAAACTGGTTGCCCCGTTGCCGTATGGAGTGCGTAAAAAAACATGTTTTCGGCTCCGAAAAAAACTTTTGATCCGTCTGTACTCAAAGCTGCAGTTGCGACGATCGGCGCCTCATTAAACTTATGATTAGTTATTTGAGGGTAGTAATTGGCAGCAAATGACCATTTCTTTTGACCATTGTTTAAATCAATTGCGTAAAAAAAGCCATCTCTAGATCCAATGTAAACTACGTCGTTGACAATTTTTGGAGCCGCCATAAAACCCGCTTTTGCTGAAAATTGCCACCGCTTGGTTCCTGTGTTTGCGTCGATTCCGTATAGATTTCCATCCATTGATGGTAATGCGACTACGCCATTACTATAGGCAACTGTAGCAAGAATTGGTCCACTAGTTGGAAACTCCCACTTATTAGCTCCTGTGAGAGCGTCAACTGCGTATAATGTGCCATTCATAGACCCGAAGTAAGCTTTGCCATCAGCAACAATTGGTTGTACAGAATCAGCAAAAATAACCGAGCTTCTAAAATTAGCTGGAAGCTGGTCCGTAATACTGAGATTTCTGCCACCAACGTAGTCTCTGATAATGTGATTCTTATCGAACCAAGCCCACTTCAGTTTATAGCTCGGTGCAATTCCGATTTGTGCGTGACCGGTATTCTGAGAGTCGTGCGCAAGTTGTTCCCAGTTTTCAGATGTCGTTTGAGCTTTAACCTCGGGAGTTTTTGCTGAAAAATGCCAAGCCAATGAAGTACTCACAGCTGTGAGTACTAAGAAAGAAAGGAGAAAAAATTGTGGGTTGTTTTTTTTCATTAGCGGTGTTAATTGTTTTGACTTGAAAACCTTGATTGCGAGAGTGAAAAACGTCCGCTGTAATCAATTCACTTTAGAGAGTTTAAAGCCATTTTTTAAAATTCACATTGAGCAAACTCTCTAAATGATTCTCTCTTCCCTGATTCAGGTGATTGCTAAAGTAAGTCATTTGCTTCAAAATCGCCTACTGAAGTGTGATGACAAGTCGAATATTTTTCGAGTCAACAAACTTTCTCCCCCATTGCAAGTCATTTCCCTTCAAAATCAACACCAATGTATCTGATTGAGTTGATAAACCACTTTTCATAACCGAGGTTATATCATATCGATAGGGTTTATTAGCGAGCCATTTCACATTGTCTTTATAGGCTTTGCTGGTAGACAACAAAGACCGAGTGCTTAACAGGGCAGTTGAAGAAAATGCTTGTCGACTTCCTGGCACTTCAGCCCGAACAACAAATCCGACGTTAATCCATTGTTCATAGTTATCAACCACCTTGAATTCCAGCTCTGCTTTTTTGATTTGTTGAGCAGTTGGCAATCCTGACGTAAACCGCAATCCCAGATAGGATTTGTTGACATCTTGTCCTACACCTACCCAGGACGCTCTACTCCCAATGGTAATTTGTTTTCCATCTTGGTTGGCAATATCTTGAAGCTTGGGAACCAGAGTAACAATACCCGTTTGAGGGGTAACCGTTGCTGTCGGAGTGTTCGTTATTGTGGGGGTCACAGTTCTTGTGGGGGTAAGTGTCCGACTAGGAGTAACCGTAAGTGTTGGAGTCAGTGTTGATGTTGGGGTAACTGTCAGTGTTGGAGTGTTTGTTGGAAACACAGTGCAGTTAGGAGATGTGGGTTCTGCCGGGTTAACGCAATGATTACTGACACAAGACAATGACGAGACGCAGTCTGCATTTTCGTTGCATCCTTGCTGACAGGTTGATGCTGCAATGGAAGCAACGAACGAACAATTACTGCTTGCCTGGCTTCTGTTTTCGGTTGAGCGTTGGTTAAGAGAAAATGTAGCGAATGCTATTGCTACCGAAGCACCACCAAAAATAACTATCGCCATTGGGGACTTCATTAAAATCCGCCGCAGTTGTTTTAGAGTATTTTTGATATTGCTATAATTATCTTGTTTAACGGCTTCTAACACTGTGCCTCTCTATATTTTTAATTGCATTTTTTTGTTTGATAGTTACACACTATGATCGTCTATTGGATGCAACACACCACTCCTGACAGCCACTCTGATAAATTCATCTTAGAATTGGTATTAGCAGATTGCAACGGGCACTTTCACTTTGATTGAGAGGGAATCTATCTTGTGATAAAGGTAAACAAAATAGTTGAGTTCAGTTCAAAATATTCCTGATAAATAAGCATTGCTTACAAGATCTTACTTGCTTTGTTTATCATTGGTGAAAAAACACATATCATGGAAAAAGCTTTAACCAAGAGACAAATAGTGCAAAAAGTGAAAATGAAGATAGCTTAACGTAAGAAACCATCAAACTGTACTTGAAAGGAGCGGGCGAAGGGAATCGAACCCTCGTATTCTGCTTGGAAGGCAGACACTCTACCATTGAGCTACGCCCGCGATAACGTGTCGTTTATTGTACCAAAATTACTGAGGTTCTCAATGTGTACAAAAATCGTAATGCAAAAACCGTCAAAAATGGTCATTGATTGATCGCCACTCTTGGATGATTGTTTGTTCAACAGTATCGAAAATGAAGTATGAACCAAGTTGTTTTTGCATATATCGCTGATGAATGGGGACTTTTTTGTGATAGGAAATAAGTAATGCACTAACCATACCATGTGTGACGATGCCAAGCGTTTTCTCTGGATGCGATTGTACAATCGCTGAGAAGGTGTGCACAATCCTTTCTTGAGCAATATTTGCCATTTCCCAGCCAGCAATACTTTTATCCGGATGCGAAAAGAACTCATGAACTGTTTTGTTTAACTCACTTTCTTCTAAAAACCCTGTGCTTGAGCGATTGACTTCACCTAACTTTGAGTGAGTATGTAAGGGGATTTCAAGTGTGTTGGCAATGATTTCCGCAGTTTGGTACGCTTTTCTCTCTTCGCTGCTGTAAACGAGGTCCAAAGTTTTGACCCAAGGTTGTTGTAGCATAGCTGAGGTTCGTTTTCTTCCCTGTTCGCTCACTGACCACTCGATAACAGGAACATGGGGATCAACGACTACTTCTGGGTGAGTGATGATGTAGATAAATGACATGCTCATTAGTGTACTGATTTTGTGGCGTAAGAACAAGACAATTTTGAGTTTGATACAATGAGCTGAATACTGAACAGTTTTACTTGATATGACTGAATCAGAGGCAAAAGAGCTACGCAAGCAGTTGTTGGAGTGGTTGGGAGCTGGAGTAGCCTTATTTATGTGGTCGCCACTTATGGCGTCGCTTATAGCTCATTTGAGTGAATCGACCCTTTCAGCTGAAGAAGCACTTTTTTTTGCTGTCTATTCTCTTACGACTGTTGGATGGGCTGGGCATGTTCGCAATAATCATAACAGGCGAAAAAAAGTCTAGGTGAGTTCGGACAGCTCATGGCCATGGATAGGCCATCATTTTTTGAAGCTCAATCTCTTCAACTTTTCCAAGTTGATTAAAGACAATAACGAACATGGACACTCCAGAACGTTTCTGGCTTTCATAGAGTAGTTGCTTGCACATATGGCAAGGGTATGCAAGTGTGTTGGTAGTTTCATTGCTGGTGGTAGCAATGGCCACTATCTCCCCTTCTCCATGTGCTGCCGCGTGAGCCAGAGCTGCCTGCTCGGCATGAAGTGTGAGTGAATACGTATCAGAAAAGTATTGAGCGCTTGAATACATGTTCCCCTGTGTCGTCAATACAGCACTTGCAAATACCAATTTTGAGTTTTTAGGATAGGGGTTTTTGAGTGCTGCAGTAGCTGCTTGCATGAGCTGCTGTTTTTGTTGTTCTGAAATGTTTTGCATAAATGCTCCACTATTCTGAAAAATACGTTTTATTTTGTAGCTTCTCTGGTAACAAAGATTCTTTTGAATACATTTTGTACTCATTTCCATATCCCAAACTCTTCATTAATTTGGTGGGTGCATTGCGTAAATTGAGTGGTATGGGGAGGTTCCCATGCTTCTTGACGTCGTCCAGTGCCCTAAAGTAGGCATCGTGAGCAGAGCGGTCTTTCTGACAGTGGGCCAAGTAGGCAACGCCGTGAGCTAGGGAAATTTGTGCTTCGGGAT
The DNA here is from genome assembly GCA_964583795.1 of uncultured Pseudomonadales bacterium. Lineage (GTDB taxonomy): Bacteria > Patescibacteriota > Microgenomatia > UBA1400 > PJMF01 > JBDTME01. The sequence continues at coordinate 55,105 of CAZOWX010000009.1, forward strand.
ACCCTACTTTGGTCACGGCGTCAAATACGGCATTAGCAACGACGAGCGCTGTGGGGACAGCAAGACCAATGTCTTCAGACGCGAAAATTACCATGCGGCGAGCAATAAACTTTGGGTCTTCACCTGCATCAACCATGCGAGCCAAGTAGTACAGCGCGGCATCGATATTACTGGCACGCATTGATTTGATAAAAGCGCTAATGGTGTTGTAGTGTTCTTCCCCTTTTTTGTCGAATCGCAAATGTTTGGATTGTAGCGTGTTTTTGAGCGATTCAAGGTCTAAGTTGCCATAGAGTGAAGCGGCATTTCCGATCATCGTCAATGCCTGTCTCGCATCCCCGTTTGCCAGTTGTACAAGCCAATCCCTTGCTTCACTTGTTATGTTTGGGATGTTGATGGCTAAGCTACTTGCAGCCTTATCAATGATCTGTGCCATCTCGTCTTCATTAAGCTCTTGCAGTACAAAAACACGGGTTCGGGATAACAGTGGGGCGATCACTTCAAAACTAGGGTTTTCTGTGGTGGCTCCAATTAGGATAATCCTGCCCTCTTCAACATATGGGAGCAAAAAATCCTGCTGTGCTTTGTTGAAGCGATGAATTTCATCCAAAAACAGAATGGGGGCATCATAACTTTGTCCTAAAGTTTTTTGTTGAAAGGTTTGATCAATGATTGAGCGCACATCACTTTTATTTGCGCTCACTGCCGATAGCTCAAAGTACTCTCGATCAGTTTCTTTGGCGATGATGCGAGCGAGAGTCGTTTTTCCGACTCCTGGTGGCCCCCAAAAAATCATCGAAAAGGTTCGTTTTGACTCGATCATGGTGCGAATGGGTTTGCCTTTGCCGACCAAGTGAGTTTGTCCAATATACTCAGCGAGCGAGGTGGGTCGTAAAATGTCTGCAAGTGGTCGATTATCCGAGATAGTGTTCATGACTATTCATGATAGAGGGTGTTTTATATTCGGTAAAGATTCGGTTTTACTGACTCGCTCATGGAGTTTGCGTACATTCCGCTCAGATATTCGATAAATCAATAAAATCTTGACAATTTATCATTAGTTTAATGAACAAGAAGGGAGCATCATTCCCGTTGGAAAGCCGGGATCCATTTCCAAAATTTATGCACAATTATGGAGGGAGATCTTTAAAAATAGATGCTTAGTTTTGTGTTGACAATTTTTCGGTTTGACTAAATGCAATTGAGTTTTGACTTTTTGCCTTGATCCTAGCTTTCACCGGATGATGAACAGTATCTATAATAATTGGTGTGTTGATTTTGCGGTCAATGTTTCTCTAGAAAAAAAAACTCCAAGTTGTCTATAATGAATTGTATGGCTGAACTTCAAGACATCGTGGCAAAGCTTCCCGATCCGATTCTACAGTTAATTCGGTTGGGCGGCGTTGAGGGAAAGGATTTTTTTGTTGAACGTGGATTTATCGCTCAAATTCCAGGAGAGCAGTACTTTATTCATACTCGCGCAATGTTGCCGCTAAAAGATTTGAAAAATGGAGTCGGTTTTGGGTTGTGGGTTAGTGTGACCAAGTCGGATTTTGAGCTTTATCGGCGAGCGGTCAATAATGATAGTTTGTATCGACGATTTAGTGTGGTTGGCTCTTTAGCGAACGACTGGCCGGGTTTTCCAGATACACATGGTGATCGAGTGCGAGTGCGCACTGTCCACTTGGAAGAAAAAGTGTATATTACTGAGTACTTATCAGAGCCTGATGATGTGCTGATGCGAGTCGCCTTGCTGGCTCAACCCGATGATTTTGAGACAAAGGAAAAGATTCGTGAGCTGGCGATGGGATACTTGATTGATCTGAATCAGTTTGTAAACTCTTCGCACTCGGAAAACACTGCTTCACCCAACTGCAATTAATCTGCTAAAATAGGCGAGTGAAAATGTTGTTGTCAAATAAGTGGTGAGCTTTTTTAAGTGGAGTTAACTAACAACAAACAACTCACCACTAACAACTTATACATTCGGAGAGTAGCTCAGACGCGTCCGTCCGAAGTTTCATGAATGAAGTCCCGACAGGTTATCGAGACGAAATATCAAGAACGAAGGCGGATGGCTAGAGTAGTCCGATAAATAATAGATAAGTTGAAAGAAGTATTGTTGATGGAGCAATAAAATTCGGAGAGTAGCTCAGTTGGCTAGAGTGCACGCTTTGGGAGCGTGAGGTCGCAGGTTCGAGTCCTGTCTCTCCGACCAGATGTTAAATCTTCCTCTCCTCAAACAAACCAAAGGTTTTTGTGGACCATACTCACTGAAGATGGTACTCGATTACTATCACACTGAAAAGTCAATTCAAGAGTTAGCGCGACTGCTTCATGCTACGCCCGAGTATGGCTGTGACCCAGAAGATATCGTTCGGGCTGCACAGGAACTGGGTTTTGCCGTTGAGTACAAGCAGAACTCCTCTTTGGATGAAGTTCGCCGCTTAGTTGAGCAAGATATCCCGGTCATTGTTGAGTGGTTTTCACCGGAAGATAATGGTCATTACTCCCCCGTGGTTGGGTTTGAGGCCAACACTATTGTGCTCGCTGATCCTCTACTTGGTGCTCTGAGGAAAATGGACACAAAGCAGTTTGAGTATCGGTGGTTTGAGCTTGACAATTACCCACCGCAAAACCAGGCAAACTTTCGCCTTCGTGAAATCATTGTGATTACTCCCAATGGTTAATTCCTCAAGTTCATAGATGCTGAGACGTGCTATAATTATTGAAATTGTTGTGAGCAATTTGCGTCGGTAGCTCAGCTGGATAGAGCAAATGCCTTCTAAGCATTAGGTCGTGGGTTCGAATCCCGCCCGACGCACGTTTTTAGGTGATAGGTTATAGATTGATAGATTATAGATGAAGAAAGTTATAGTTGGTTTTAGTGGTACTTCCTGTACAATTACCGGAATTCCTTTTCTAAACATGGTATATAATAGGATTTGATTTTGTTTTTTATGTCAATACATTCGCTCACCCACAAGCCAAAAGTAATTTTTTGTGATGTTGACAAAACATTGACTGTAGGTGATGTCTGGTATGGCTTAACGTCGGCACTTCATGGTGATGTGGAGAAACATTTTGAATTCTATTCCAGTTATCAGAAAGGTTTGCTCACATTTGAGCAAATGAAACAAAAACTTTTTGATATGTGGATCACCGGGTATAACTCTGCGATCCCCCGAAGAGTACTTGAGGATATTTTTTTCAAGGTGTCACTTAGGGGGGAAACTTTTTCATTTTTCATTGATCTGAGAAATCGAGGTTACAAGGTTTGCTTAATTTCAAATTATATGGATATCTTTGTAAGACAAGTTGCTCAAAAGCTTCAGATTGAAGACTGGTACGCAAGTGCGGAGTTTTTGTTTGATAAACAAAACAATTGGGTAGACTATACCGAGGATCCTGATGAAAGAGGGTTTAAGGTGAGAAAAGTTGAAGAGTATCTCAAACAGCACTCTTTAGGGTCTGGTGAATGTGTGGTGCTGGGGAGTGGACACGAGGAAATTGATCTATTTCGTCTTTATCCAGGTATTGCGGTTGATACAGAAAACGAGCAGCTAAAAGAGTTAGCCTGGAGAGAAATTAAGTACCTTCCGACCGTTCTTCAACTCCTCAACCAATTTGAGTAGCCGATAGTCATTTTTTCTGGTATAATGCCTGCTTTAATCTTTCAATTGATTATTTATAATATGGCATTGGAAAAACAACTGTCACCAGGTATCTTAAAAGTTAGCTTTCCACGAGGGGTGAGGGGTGTTGCATTGGATGTCGATGAGTCTATTGTACCTGGAGACACCTATAGTGCCGTCGCAATTGCCAGAGGAGTTTTAGATAAAACTGCAAAGATTTATGAAAGATATCTAGCAGAAGTGAGAGCAGGTAATCCAATGGCTTACCTGCACATGAAAACGGCAACGATGAAGGCTTTAACAGCCGATGGCAGAAAACCGTTGAAGTTAGATGAATGGTTAGAAATTCTTGATGAATTAGGATTTGCGGAAGGTGTTTTGGAGCTAATAGAGTACTGCAATTTGAATAATTTACCTGTTGGCTTCAACTCTTCTTCAATTGTGCCCTATATAGACATGTTAGTGTTGAAAATTAAAAAACAAGGTTTAAGAATTGATTTTGCGAGCGGTAATACTCGGGTAAAAGTTAATCAAAATGGAGAAATAATTGATTTAGAGCAAAATGAACCTTTTCCTCATCATAAGTGGTTGGCTCATTTGGAAGTTTGTAGGAGGTTTGGAATCTTTCCTGAGGAACTTCTAATGGTTGATGACGGCGATACTGGAGTTGAAATTGCAGAAAATGCAAAAGTTGTTGCATTTACTCGAAAACATGTTGTGTTAAATGCTCTTGCTATTGGATATATTGATACATTTAGTGAGCTTCAATCTGTACTTGAAGCACATATTAGTGAAATCAGATCGGAACTGTTAGTGAGAAGAGATCCTCAAGATAGTTAACCTAAACTGTTATTTTTAAATTTTTAAAGAAACTTTTAATGTTTATGGTAGAATAGACTCTCACTCATGGTGGTAGTAGCTCAGTTGGTTAGAGCGCCGCTCTGTGGCAGCGGAGGTCGCGGGTTCGAATCCCGTCTATCACCCATAACGGGATTTTTAGACAAATAAAGTCTAAACTCTTCCCTATTATCCTTGTTTTCAAGAGGTTCAAACCTTTTTGCGACTTCGTTCACTTCTTTTGCCACCTTTTCAATCATTTCTAAAGGTCTTTTGAGT
>CAZOWX010000010.1:0-52725 GCA_964583795.1 uncultured Pseudomonadales bacterium
CGCCCATTGTTCAAGCTAAAATCGACTTCTTTATCTTCAAAAGAAGTGTTGGTGACCCCACGCGGAATCGAACCGCGCTTCTCAGGATGAAAACCTGATGTCCTAGCCGATAGACGATGGGGCCTTCGTTCATTTCTAAGTTGTTAATTTCTAAATCCAAAAAAACTTATGCGTCATCTGGACCTGAGATTGAAATTATACCTATAGAATATAAAGACTTCAAGGCTAGGAACACACCTGTCAAGATTTTACTCAAATGTGACATTCTCAAAATGCTCAATTGAGTTGGGTAAGATGGTGACGATGTCACAGCGAAAATCAAGATTGATGTTATTTTGCTCAAGGTATTGTATGCCGGTTTGAATAATTCGGTTGATTTTTGCCTCATCGACCGCTTCTGATGGATGGATGACATCGCTATGTGTCCGTGTTTTTACCTCAACAAATACGATCTCGAGCCCCTCTTGAGCAATAATATCAATCTCTCCGAACTTCGAATGAAAGTTTACAGTATGAATGCGATAACCTCTACTTTGAAGAAACTTCGTTGCCTTTTGCTCACCCGCTTTTCCAAGAAGCTGCTTAGGCGTTTGCAGGGGATGTGGATTTAACGTCATTGACCACCTTCTTCTCTTTCAGGCGGACAGCATTTTTCCCTATTCGACCACGCAAATAGTACAATTTACTGCGCCTGACGATGGCTTTTCGAGTGACCACAATTTTCTCAATGGTTGGCAACTCAACTGGGAAGATTTTCTCGACACCAATGCTTCCGCTGGCGATCTTGCGAACAACAATTGATTTGTTCTCTTCACGGTTTTGGACAGCAATAAGCACACCCTCAAACACCTGAATACGGGTTTTACTCCCCTCAGTAATGTTTTGGTGCACCGCTATGGTATCTCCAACTTGAAGTTTTTGGTCGCGAAAGGTTAAAGAATTTGCCATAATATCCAATGAAACTGTAGACAAGACAGGTATTGTACCAAGTACACGCAGTATCTGCAAGGGGGCCTTGTTCTTGGCCAATCTCTTGATATAATAACACTTCATTAGAGAGAAGCCTTCGTATCAAGCGAAGCTATGAAAGAACCATATGAAAGCGAATACCCACCCAAATTGGAGTCATACCGTTACTGTTAGTTGCGCTTGTGGAGCTACTTTCCAGACAGGGTCAACGAGTGATGCGATTCAAGTTGATATTTGCAGTAAGTGTCACCCTTTCTTTACTGGTGAAATGAAGTTTGTTGATACTCAAGGACGCGTTGAGAAGTTTAAACTTCGCCAACAGACGGCTTCTGTGGTCAATGCCTCCAAAAAAGCCAAGAAAAAAGAGAAGCAAGACAAGCAACAGCAACCAGTCCTTTCTCTCAAGGACATGCTTCAAAGCGAAAAAGAGACACTTTCTCAAGCTGCATAGCTCGACAGCCAGTTACTCTCGATACAAGTCAATGACCGAAAGTATTTTTGTGATAGACTTGTTGGAGAAGTTGCGCGCATGAATAATTTTACCGACCCCTATCAAGCACAAATTCAACTGATTGATCAGCAAATTGCTGACAATGAGCAGTTCTTGAGTGATCCAGAGATGCATGACTTGGCTCAGCAAGAAATTGAAGTTCTCAAAGAGCAGAGATTGTCGCTTGAAAAAGCCAAACTCGATATGGAAAGTGGTGGTGAATCAGAAGACACCGGTGAGCGACCAAAACGTTGCATTATCGAAATTCGCGGTGGTACTGGTGGAGATGAGGCCAAAATTTGGGCGAATGACTTGATGCGCATGTACATGCGTTTTATCGAGACCACTCGATTTAAAATCGAACTCTTGGATGAGTTGGTGTTTCGAGTACGAGGGAGTACTGTGCTTGATGGGCAGGAATTGTTTGCTTTTGAGTATTTTCAGTCAGAATCTGGTGTGCATCGGGTACAGCGAATTCCTTCGACTGAAGCTCAAGGCCGGATTCACACCTCAACCGCATCGGTCGCAGTACTTCCGGAAGTAAGTGAAAAAGCTATCGAGATCAAACCACAGGATCTTTCATGGAGCTTTAGTCGAGCCGGTGGTGCTGGTGGTCAAAACGTCAATAAGGTCAATACCGCCGTTGAGTTGACGCACATTCCAACCGGTATTCGCGTCGATTCACGCCGAGAGCGCTATCAGGAGCGCAATCGCGAGATTGCTCTTGAATTGCTTCGAGCGCGATTGTGGGAAGCTGAAGAGGAAAAACGACTCGCGGCTATCGGTGATGCCCGGTCAGCCATTGGTCGCAGTATGCGAAGCGAAAAGATTAAAACCTACAACTATCCACAAAATCGAGTTACTGACCATCGTCTCGGCAAATCCTGGCACAACTTAAGCGAAGTGATTGAAGGTGATTTGGGTGACGTACTTGATTTTACTTACCGTGAGTTTCACAAGCCGACTGAAGAAGTTGCTAGCCAAGAATAACTCAATTTTCTCGCTGAGTTTATTCTTGTCTTTCTTTGAGTGTTACCTTGGTGGCCTTCTTTTCTCCATCGCGATAATACTCGAGCTCAATACTATCCCCGACCTTTTTGTTATTAATGAGCTTTGCCAGGTCAGTATCATCTTTCAGCTCTGTTCCATCAAACTTGGTAATGATGTCATCTGCTGTAATGCCGGCTTCACTTGCTGAAGTGCCTGGCACTACATCGACAACATACGCACCTTGTGGCAGGTTGTTCATCAGGGCGGTTTTCTTGGAAATCATCTGATACTGAACGCCGAAAAATGGACGCTCGAACTTCCCAGTGCGGTTGAAGTTGTCTAAGCTTTCTTTGATAATATTAATTGGAATGGCAAAACCAATGTTTTGCGCATTTCCGGCTACTGCTGAGTTGACGCCAATCACTTTCCCTTCTGAATTAAGCAGAGGGCCACCAGAATTTCCCGGGTTAATTGCAGCATCAGTTTGAATTACGTTATCAAGTCGCTCCGAGCTAAAGCCACTTCCATCACTCGCGGTAATGCCTCTACCCAAACCTGATATGACTCCAGTAGTCACCGTGTGGCGAAACTCACCCAAGGCAGTTCCAATGGCAATCACTGATTGTCCGACTTTTAGCTGATCAGAATCGCCCAACTCAACAGCTGGCAGCTCGCCTTCAATCAATATAATGCCAATATCATTTGCTGGATCACGATACATTTTTTTGACGATAAATTGATTACCGTCTTTGTCTTCGACAAAGTACTCTGCTTGTGTATCAGAAATAACGTGTTTGTTCGTAATAATCAGACCAGCTTTTGAATCGACGACAAAACCGGTACCAATATCTTGAGGTTCGTTATCATTTTGATTGAGTCCTTGGTTCGGAGTGTCAAACGGTGAAAAGCCAAAGAAACCAAATGGAGACAAACGAGAGAACGGTTGATTTTTGCGCTTGATTGAAATAGTGACGACAGATTTCGAAGCTGTTTCTGAAATACTGACAATACTATTCTCTTGATTGTTGAGACGTGGTGTCTCTGGGGTTGAAGACTGCTGCTTTGAAGTGAAAGTTCGCTGAATCAAACCATCAAGTGGTTTAATCACAAATAATCGATCCGCAACTGCTCCTCCAAGAGCTGACGCGATGACTAAAACGCTAACTGATAAACCCAATAGAAAGGGTTTTATTGGTGAGTGTGTGTGTTTGGGAAGTGATGATTGATCTTGCATACTTCAGTTATAACAAAAAAATAGTGTGAAGTGACAGCTAAGACTAAACCCAGTTTCTGAATTTTTCCTGAAAACACTCATGCCAAGAAGTGAAGAGTATGTGAATTACAATGCTTCAACAGCTTTGTCGATCACTTCGTCATTTTGAGTGTTGGGATCATCAGCCACTTCGACGGTTGGAGCAATTCCTTTTCCGTGAATCCAGTCGCCATTTGGGAGCAACCAGCGACCAACAGTGACGTGAAGGCCTGCTCCACCAGAAAGTTCCATCGCATCTTGCACTGTTCCTTTTCCAAAACTATTTTCACCAAATAACTTTGCATTGCGACGATCACGCAGTGCTCCTGAAACAATTTCTGAGGCACTTGCACTCCCTTTGTTAATCAGTACTTCAATTGGAGTCTCTGTGAGTTTTCCTCGACGATTAACGGTGTATTTCTGTGTTTCTTCTCGACCTTCTTGAGAGACAACCAACCCATCCGAAATAAACTCACTCGCAATGTTCACTGCACCATCAAGATATCCGCCTGGGTTGTTTCTTAAATCTAAAATGACACCTGCTAAACCTTTTTGTTGAACAATTTCGTCGACGATCTTATTCCATTCCTGATCGGTTTGACCACCAAATCGAGAGAGGTGAATGACTGCTGCTTTTTTTCCGTTTTTTTCTGCATAAGTTACCTCAACTGAAGGAACAACGATCTCTCCACGACTGATAGTAACTTCAAAGGTGTGATCAACTTTTTCTCTTGCCAGTGTTAGGGTAATAGGGACACCTTTTTTGCCACGAATTTTATCCACAGCATCTTCCAGGGACATTCCATTGGTATCAACATCAAGATCTTTGGTCTCGTCTTTTAAATGTAAAATGAGATCGCCGGCTTTGACGTCAGCACTTGCTGCAGGGGTACCTTTGAGTGGAGCTACGACAGCAAGGGTGTTGTCTTTGTAGCCGAGTTGAATTCCGATCCCATAAAATGAGCCAGCTAAATCCTCACTCGTACGCTTTTGTTCAGTAGGCGGTAAGTACATCGTGTACGGATCTCCAAGCGAGTTGGTCATTCCCTGAATTGCCCCGTACACTTGCTTTTTTGAATCGAGCTTTTGAGGATCAAGGTAGCTTTTATTTAAAATCCCCCAAACTTCCCAGAACTGAGAAAAATCGATGTTTTGATACTCTTTGGGTTGATCAGTGTGTGAAATCAGCGCACTGGGGTTGAAACCACTTGTAGTAAATACATTTTTCTTTCCAGCTTGAAAGCCAATGACTCCTCCAATTGCGATCAAAAGTATGGCGGTAATGACTTGTTTGATGAAGGTTTGTTGTGGCTGCATAAGCGTTCAATCATAGCACGCAAAAGTTGGTAACGTCTACATGACTTTGCGAACAGAAAATTGAAAAAATGTCACTGGGCATTGTCCAAAAAGGAATTTCTTGGTATCCTTGGCTGATGACAAACCAAGACCCCTCTTCCCAACCAACAATAGCATCATTATCAGCAAAGTATCAGGTCAATAAAGACAAGCCTTTTTTCCCACTGAACTCTTTGCGACTAGTGTATCTGATTTTTGCAGAAACTGTTGCAGTAGCAAATGACCAAGTGCGCTCTCGCAGAGGTCAAGATATCATCGCTTTGATTCCCAAAGTCCAAGCGTTGCTTGACGCTCGCACATCACATCGAGCGGAGACTCCTGAGGCGACCCTCGAAACTGAGTGGCAGGCTGTACAACCGGCTTTGCATGACATTTTGGCGATTATTGATTCTCCAAAAGTGAGAGCGATGTTCGATCATGTGTTCTCCTATATTTTCCCATTGCAAGATACTCTTTTAATTTCTCTCTACAATGATTTATCAAAGGGAAAACAGTTCGCGATTCAGGATATCTATAGTATCTTTCACATTCGCTCAATGGATAGCATTATTTACTCTGGACTCGTCAATGCTGTTCTTGAGCGAGATGTCCCAGCAGAGATGATCCCAGCAGATTTGCAATTATCCCTCAATTATAAACTCAGTGCTCTGTATCAACTCAACGATTTGGTGGATGCGATTGTGTACGCCAAAGAAGATCTTGAGCACAAGAACTTCTCACCATTTGAATTGATTCGCAAGGCTAGTGCAAATGTTGATGAGGCCAAAGAAATGATTAAGGGAATTGCCACCACATTCGAGCGTCGAATTCACGCATTCCCTCTGGGTGAACAGCCAGAAACGTTGTTGACTCAGTTTACTCATGAGTTGGTGAATGTGATTAGCCGAGGTCAATAGGTGGTGGTGATCAGTTGTCAGTTGTGAGTTATTGGTTGCTAGGTTGAGAGAAAAATTGGGATTTCCCTTTTTGAGTTGTTGTTTGGTCTGCCTGTTGATGAGACCGGTTATTGGGCTGTTGGACAATTAAACACTTCATAGCTGAATTATCATTCGCATTGTAGCTTACAAAGTTACAAGGTGATCTTTGTCACTCATCATTTTATGGAAATTATGGAAATGGATCCCGGCCTTCGCCGGGATGACGATCTCGGTGCTGAACAAGTGCGGTTTATTCTTCGAAAAACATTACCAGTAAGGCACAACACCAACAAAATTAGTTTTCTTGAACTATCCATTTACGTAACTCTTCACTGAGGCGAACCATGAATCGGACGTTGTGGATAGATGAGAGCCGAAAGTACGTGAGCTCGTCGGTTTTAAATAAGTGTCGCAAATAACTTCTTGAATAACCTTGCTGACACGTAAAGCAATTACAACCCTCTTGAATGACACCTTGATCGAAAGTAAAGCGTTGATTTCCGATTTGCAGGCGACCTTTGGGAAACTCTGAAATGAACTGAGGCAGATTATCTTTGATTTCAAGTTGTCCACTGTATAGTGTCCCGTTGCGTGCCAGTCGCGTCGGAGCAACACAGTCAAACATGTCATATCCAGCCAAAACAGCATCGATTAAATTTTGTGGATCACGACCCAGGCCCATGGCGTAGCGCGGTTTATCTTCGGGCAAGATATCGCGAACCCAATCCATCAGTTCAACCGTGCCTGCCATGTTGTACCCAACGGTTTCTCCGCCAAAAGCAATGCCATCGAACTCTAAACTTTTGATAACTTCGAGTGACTCACGCCGAAGCTCAGGGTGCATGGCCCCTTGAACAATGCCAAATAATGCCTGATACGAGCCATACGCACTTTGACGGTTTTGCTGCTCCCAATACGTTTTGCATTGTTTGGCCCAACGATGCGTTCGGTCAAGTGCCTCTCTTGCGTACTTTTCATCGGCTTTGTCGGGAGTACATTCGTCAAATGCCATGATGATATCAGCTCCAATTTGGCGCTGAATTTCAATGGCTTTTTCCGGAGAGAAAAAGTGTTTTGAGCCGTCTCGGTGTGAAGTGAACTCGACACCTTCGTTAGTAATTTTGTTGTGATTAAATTGTTTGGCAGCTGGTTGTTTGTGTTGTAATTTGACTCGTTGGTTGTCGACTATTTCGCCCAAACTAAACACTTGAAATCCCCCCGAATCGGTCAGCATGGGTTTATCCCAGCCCATGAATTGGTGTACTCCACCGGCTTTTTGGATGACTTCCATTCCAGGTGTTAAATACAGATGATAGGTGTTGGCTAAGATGATTTGAGCTTTCAATTCTTCAATATCTTGAGTGTCTAGTGATTTAATAGTGGCCAGCGTGCCAACCGGCATGAAAATAGGAGTTTGCACGACGCCGTGTTCGGTCGTAAAACGACCGGCTCTGGCATGGTGTTTGGTTTTTTCAAGTTTGAAGGTAAAGGGAGTCATCACGCTATTTTACCAGATAAGATATAATACTACTCTCATGAAATTAACAGCGTTTGATTATCACCTCCCTGAAGAACAGATTGCACAGCGACCAGTCAGTCCGCGAGATCACTCAAAACTACTGGTGCTGGACCGTTTAACAGGTGAAATACAGCAACGGCATTTCTTCGACTTGCCCAAACTACTTCGTTCTAACGATGTGTTAGTACGTAATAACACCAAAGTATTACCGGCACGGTTGTATGGGAAGAAGGAAAGTGGCGGGTTTGTGGAGTTACTGTTAGTGAAAGCGATTCAGTCCAGTCAAGCGAGTGAAGTTTGGGAGGTATTGTCAAAACCAAGTTTGAAAGTTGGACAGCGAATCGTTTTTGAACACGGGAACTTAACCGCTGAGTGTATTGCAGTCACGGGATACACTCGTCAGATGCGGTTTTCACAAAGTCGAATTGAGCTGATGAGTAGTATCGAAGCAATTGGGAAAATGCCGATTCCTCCCTACATTCATTGGGAAGGTGAGGAGGAAAAAGTCAGAGAGGTGTATCAAACGACCTTTGCCAAAATCGTTGGCTCGGTTGCAGCGCCGACTGCAGGACTACATTTTACCAAAGAACTGGATGAGAAATTACGAGCGAAAGGAATAGCAATAGAAGAGATTACGCTGCATGTTGGATTAGGGACGTTTTTACCGGTAAAGATTGATGACGTGACGAAGCATGAGATGCATAGCGAGTGGTATGAAGTATCTGCAGAAGTTGCTAACAGACTCAACCAGTACAAAAAAGACGGCAGAAGAATCATCAGTGTTGGGACCACTACAACTCGAACACTTGAAACCTTAGTTGATCAGAACGGGACTTTACAATCGGGTATTGGTGAAACAGATATTTTTATCTATCCGCCATACCAGTTTCGATTCATCGATGCACTGATCACTAACTTTCACTTGCCAAAATCAACTCTGCTGATGTTAGTCAGTGCTTTTGTTTCACAACCTAATACTCAACATCAATTCACCGAGTTTCAAAACACTTTGATAGGCAAAGCATATCAAGAAGCCATCAAACAAAAATATCGATTTTTTAGCTTTGGGGATGCGATGTTGATTTGTTAAAGTGGCAAACGAGTTGATAATATTTTTGCTCTTGCTTGTTGCAACGCCTCATGAAAAGCATTATATGGGATGATAACCGCATCTTTTGTTCCAGATGGGTTCATATGTTGCTCAACCAGTTCCTTTGATCGAATTCCTTTCAAAGTGATACAACGTTCTATTACATGGTGTTCTGTATCATCTTCCTGAATAGGGCAGCCCTCTTTTTTAATTTGTGAAAACACGATGGCAACGAGTTGGGGGATCGTTTCATGGACTTGCTTAAAAATTGACCGCAAAATTCCTTCAGAAAGAGGTTCGGGGGAAAGTTCACTAAGAGAAAAACCTTTTTCAAGGATTGCTTCTAGTGTTTGGATTGCTCTAATTTGACGATGCCTTTGATCATCTACATTGGTCATTGACCAATAGCATAACTCTCAAATTGATTGATTGCTACTGGTTTTTACTCATTTGTTGAGAACTACTACATTCTCTTAAAGCCGATTCTCGCTGTGCTTTAATAAAACCCCATGTTTATGGGAAATGTGAAATTGAGTAAAGAATAGCCAATAAAGACGCACCAATTCATGGCATAAAAGATTGGAACAAGAAAGATGATAAGCCAAAAATGTGACAAAAGATGTAGAAAATGCCTGGATTTTGGTGGAGCTGAACGAAAATAGTACCCTACCACTGCTAGAATTCCGAGAACGTATGCAATGTTGCCAAGTAGAAGCAAACGGTTTCCGACTTTAAACTCAGTGAGTGAGAAAAGTATTTGCGTATCGAACGTGTTTCTGGGAAGGGTGCAGGGAAATGTTCGAGAGAGTACTACTGATTTATTCCCGATGGCGAGTGCGTACAAAAATAAGGTTGGTATGAGGTAAATGAATTGAGCTGTGAACAACCGTAGAAATATGGAGTTAATTTTCAGATGAGAGCGAAATATCATTCCCCAATAGCATAGCGCACGAATCGCTTGATTTCCATCTTTTCACCGATCTTTCCAGAAAGCTCTTTGACCAGCTCTTCAATGGTTTGTTTGGGGTTACGGTTGTACTGTTGCTTCAAGAGTTCTTCGACTGATTCGGGAGCCATACTGGCAACCTGCATGGCGACTTCTCTTCCCATGTTTAAGAATTCCTCGTTGCGAGCGACGAAATCTGTTTCACAGTTAATCTCGACAATAGAAGCGACTTTATTCATATGAACGTATGAAGCAATAATACCTTCTTTTGCTTCTCGATCGGCCTTTTTAGCGGCTTTAGCAAGACCACGTTGTCTGACCCACTCTGCTGCCTTGTCCATGTCTCCATTTGACTCTTCGAGCGCTTTTTTGGCATCCATCACTCCAGCGCCGGTTTTTTCGCGTAATTGTTTGATTTGATCCATGGAAATTGACATAGAGTAAAATTCCTTATTAGACTTGTAGCGAAATAACAATCTTGTTTGAAATGCGCCTATTTGAGTTTTTTCTTTGCTTTTTTCTTCTCAAGTAACGCTGCTACTATCGTCGAAAAGAAGCTCGAAAAATTCGCCTGTGCCCGTTATTAGGGTGCAAATATGCATCATTTCAATTCAATTTCTTATTTCACTACAAGTCTATTATTCTAATTTTTAATTATTCTAAATGATTGAGAAACAATTCTCAAAAAAATCTAGCGTGCAGCTTTTCCAGCTTTGTAGGCCTCTGCAATAGTGTGGACGATCAACTTGATACTGCGAGCAGCATCGTCATTGGCTGGGACAACGATATCCACGTTTGAAGGATCATCGTTACTGTCCACCATTGCAATCACTGGAATTTTAGCTTGATTGGCCTCTAAAATAGCAGTTTTCTCTCGTCCGATGTCAACGACAAATAAAGCGTCAGGAGTAGTTTTTAAATCAGCTACACCACCGAAAAAGCGCTCAAGGCGAGCCACCTCTTTTTCGATTAATAACTTCTCCATTTTGGTGTAGTGTTTGTACTTACCTTCCTTGAGATCATTTTTCATTTGAGTCATTGAACGCACCGATTTCGAAACTTGTTCCCAATTGGTCACAAAACCACCAAGCCAACGGTTAACGATGTACATAGCGCCTGCTTGAACTGCTTCTTCGCGTACAATGTCCTTTGCTTGGCGTTTTGTACCGACAAATACGATGTTTTTTCCTGCTTTGGCAAGTTCGTACACTTTTAGAGCAGCTAGGCGAAGCTGTTTTTCGGTGATGATCAAATCAAAGATATGCACGCCATCTTTTTTTGCATAAATGTACGGAGCCATTTTGGGGTGCCAACGCTTTGCTTGGTGGCCAAAATGACATCCAGCTTCGAGGAGTTGGTGAACGTCATATTCAGGGGAAAATGTCGTAGAAGCAACTGCTCCAGCTTTTTTTGTTGCTGGTGCTGTTTTAGTAATTTGCGCCTCCTCTTTTGGAGTCGCTTTGGTATCAGTGGCAACTGTATCTGCCATAAAAACCGCCTTTCGCCGCTCATCCGTCATCCCGCTAAGCGGGACAAGGTGGTTGTAACCGGATGATGTGTATTTAGTTAATAGTAAACAGTTAACAGTGAATAGTTAACTGGGAAACAATTAGGAGGCTGAATTATAGCAAAGCTCGATCACGTTCTCAAGTAGGCAGATCACCGTCACTGGTCCTACTCCATTGGGAACCGGCGTGATGAATGTTGCAGCTGAAGCAATATGTTCAAAATCAACATCCCCTTGAGGAAAACCAGCATCGATAATGATGCTGCCACTGCGAATCATCGATTCAGTTATCAAGTTGTGTATGCCCGTTGAGCTAATAATAGTAGTGAACTCCCGAAGTTGTTGTGGTGAATTCAGCAGTGTGCCTAACTCTTTTTGGCCAGCTAACTGGACCTTTGGCCAGCCTAGATGTTGCAGTTCAAAAAACAGTGGAGTTCCCAAGAGTTCTGAGCGTCCTACAATTATCGCTGGCTCTTGATCAAGCTGTTGAGGTGTGTGTTGTTGGACAGATTTCAGAATACTCAAGACAGCTCGGCACGTGGCTGGCAGAACCAGCTTTTGTTGTTGCCAAGTACCTGTTTTCACTGCTTCAAGTGTTTCTGGATGCAGACCATCAATATCTTTGTTGAGAGGAATTTCACTGGTCAATGTATGCCACCAGGTTTGAAAATCTTCAAAAGAATCAGCTGAATGCAGTTGGGCTTTTTGCCAGTTAGCACGCCAAGGTTTTTGAATGATGATGCCAGTAATTTGAGGATCATTCGCAAATGATTGAACCAGCTTTATAAGTTCTTCAATTGGTTTCGTTAAGCTGGTTTGAACGATGTCGTACACGATACCTAATCGAGCAGCGACGGTTTGTTTTTCTTGAGAGTAGACCAGTCCGCCTTGATCTTCAGTGAAGACCAAACAGCCCACATGCGGAGTGATGCCTGGCACAGTTGATTTGAGCTGGTGGATGCGAGCGAGCAACTGTGCCTCTTTTTGGGCTGCAAACTGCTTGCCATCGAAAATTAACATGTGGGTATTATAACGTAATTATTTGGGAAAATTGATTGATGTGGTTGAATTGACTACAAGTTCTCTTTTTCAACTCGCTACAAGCTACAGGCCTCAAGCTGCCCTCCTTCGTACTTGAAATGATAACTTGACTGTTAGTCAGGTTTTCATTCAGGTTACTTTCGGCGGGCGAGCAAGTGACACGTGCCGTTCCCTTTCAAAGAGCTCTATTTGTCAGTAAATGCAACCAGTGACCATTAATCCACAATCCATAATCTACAATCTACCGTGTTCCGCGTAGCCTCTAGCGAAGTGGGATCATCCATCATCCATTATCATTGAATCAGTTTTTTCAGCCGGTCGATGTTGGCTTTGTCAGGGCCGTGACCATCAAGTCCAGGGACTTCAAGAATCAAAGGGATTTGTTCGAGTTGTTTGAGGTTCAAAAAATGCTCAAGATCTTCTGTCGGAATACTGCCTTCACCAAGATTTTCGTGTCGATCTTTGTGTGAAGCAAAGGGATCGCGACTATCGTTGACGTGCACACACCCAAGTGATGCCCACAAATTAAATTTTTCAATTTCATCTTCTGCAATTCCAATTGATCCATCTGCATACTTTGATTTAGGATTCAGCTGATATCCCGCACAAAACGCGTGGCAGGTATCAAAACACCACCCCAACCGTTTTGATTTCACTTGGTCCATGAGCCATCGAATATCTTCCAAATCTGTGGTGAGTTTACCGTTCTGGCCAGCTGAGTTTTCGATCAAAAATGTTGAATTTTCTGGAGAATTTTCTAAAATTGTGGTAATACTTTTCGCAACTTGGTTGCGCATTTTTTCCCAGCCTCGTCCTTGGTGACTACCTAGATGGACGACTACACCGCTTCCCTTGATTTCGCTATCAAATTTCAGCTCATAAGTTAGTGCTGCAATCGATTTTTTCAGTGATTCTGGATTATCAGTTGCTAAGTTGACTAAGTACAATGCGTGAGTCACGAGTGGGGTGACTGGAAAATCCTTTTGAGCTTCAAATAGTTTTTTGGTATCAAAACTTTCGAGTGACGGTTTTTTCCATACTCGTGGACTAGCAGAAAAAATTTGAGCGCAGTTGGCTCCGATTTCATCTGCCCGTTGTATAGCTTTATGCAGTCCCCCTGCAGCACTGACGTGAGCTCCGAGTTTTCGCATAGATTCTCCTTATTTTTAAAAGCTTAGTGTTTTGGTCTGCGGATAGCGCAAATGGTATTGTACCGTTTTGAAAGAATGATGTCACAAAGTGGTTGCTCGAACACTCCTCCCCCATTTGGGTGTTTTTTGCCATTTTTCCCATAACGTGAGGCATGAGCGATGAGATGTGTCTGCGTGTCAATGCACACTCCGACGTGCAGATTGTAGATGAGTGGATCTTGAATATGCTGTATCGGTCGAGGTCCAAGCAAAACAATATCCCCTCTTATGAGTTGTTCAACACTGTCTATCCGATCAACCCATACTCCTCGACCAGCACTACGACGATAGAGTTCGGCACTTCGCAACCACTTAGGTAGGCCAAAACCAAGCTCTTCTAAAAGTACGTGAGCAAAGAGTTCGCAATTAAAGTGCGGTTCATTGTCACGAAAACAACTACCACTGCTTAGAGGGCTCTGTGCATAACAATAACTGACTTCACTCAGTGCTGGTGTAAATAGTTCCAAGAATTACAACATTGGGGTTACCAGGCAAATAATGGAAACTCTTTGGTCATCTGTTTCACTTCGTCAAAAATACTCAGTAGCACTTTATCTTTCTGAATATCTTGAATAAATGTGTTGACGAATGATTGGCGGTCCAGTTTATTTTCTGGTAATTCGTATTGCTTCACATGGTTGGCTACTTGAGCAATCCATTTGGCAATCTGTTTCATCTCCCTCACTTTCATACCACGTGTGGTGACGAGTGGAGTGCCCAGACGAATTCCTGATGGATAAAACGGTGATACTGGTTCATTGGGAATGGTATTGCGGTTGGCATAGAGTCCTGCTACATCCATAGCGACTGCAACCTGTTTTCCCAGACCGTACCCTAACTGCGTAAGATCGATCAACATCAAATGCGTTTCCGTGCCATTGCCAACCAGTTTTAGTCCTTCACTTTGTAGTGCTTCGGAGAGCGCGTTGGCGTTGGTACGAATTTGCTTCGCGTAGCGGGTGAAGGCTTTGGTGCTGGCTTCTTTGGCAGCGATGGCGATAGCAGCGGTTGTGGCGTTGTGCGGCCCTCCTTGCATCCCAGGGATAATGGCAGCATTTAATTTTCTGCCCAACTGAGGATCACGATCAAGTCCACGTTGTGTGGCGAGAATCATCGCTCCACGCGGTCCGCGGAAAGTTTTATGCGTAGTACTCATGATGACATCAGCGTACGGTACTGGTGAGGGATGTTCTCCTCCGATCACCAGGCCGGTAATATGAGAGATATCACAGACCAGCCATGCACCAACTTCATCAGCAATGTCTCGAAATGCTTTAAAATCCAGCACAAAAGGATAAGCGGTATTCCCTGCCATGATCACCTGTGGTTTATGTTTTTTGGCAAGTGTCCGGACTTCGTCAAAATCAATGCGAGCTTTCTTGTTGAGTCCGAACTGGATGCTATTATAAAAACGACCCGACGCTGTTACTTTGGGATGACCGTGAGTTAAATGTCCACCCATTACCAGTTTAAGCCCCATCAAGGTCTCACCTGGATTCATCAGGGCAAAATAAATCGCTGCATTGGCTGGTGAGCCTGAGTACGGTTGCACATTAACGTAGGGGACATTGAACAATTTTTGTACTCTATTTATCGCTTCGGTCTCAATTTTATCAACAATCTGACTGCCTTCGTAATAGCGGGCATCACTGTAGCCTTCTGAGTATTTGTTTGATAAACAAGAGGAAAGCACTGCAGAAACTTCCGGTGAGGCGTTGTTCTCTGAAGGGATCAGTCCAATTTTTTGTTTTTGTCGTTTTTCTTCCGCTTTGATAAGCGAAAAGATAGTATCTTGCTTTGGTTTTTGGGTGTTGGTTTTTGGTTGTTGGTTTACCATGTTTTATCCTATCGATTTTAATAACTAGTAGTATAAGGAAAAGAAAATTTCGAACAAGAAGAAAGTTCTAAAGTGTCGAGCGAACAGTGGCGAAGCGAAGGGGGGATTTAATCATGTCGACTCCAAAGATTCAGGTAAAACGCCGATTGATCTTGCGGAAAGCCAATTTGATTGAGTTGTTCCTGAATAGTCGCCAGATTGTCACTATCTTTACTCCACATGTCAGCCAGTTCAAACACCGTTTCACGAACTTCATTGGGGAAAATAATCCAAGCGTTGACTTCCTTAACAAAAAAATCGGGACGAATAGTTGAGTGGGGTTTATGAAAAAAAACGGCGGTTTTTAGCGAAGCGATGCCCCGATGGTGTAAGTACTGCATGGCTGTTTGCATGGTTTTGCCAGAATCAACCAGATCATCAAAGAGTAACACTTTTTCACTTTTGAGCGACACTGGAATACTTTGAGTAATGACTGGCATAGCGCCAGGTGTGTTAATGTTGTTGTAAAACTCGATGTGCAGAGAACTTACATCTTCAATGTTGAGATAATCAACGAGTGATCGCGAAAAAGTAAGTCCGCCTTTAGCGAGAGCAATGACTCGGTCAAACTTCTCTCCACTTTCAACAATTTGTCGAGCCAAGGTGTAGATATCCTGTCCTTGCTCAGCCCAAGTTTGAAATTGATAGGAGATATTTTTAATAGTAACTGAGTTCATATGGTTGGTTCGTCCTCTATTTTTTCGATTGTTTCTTCAAGGATTAAATCGCGAAGTAGAAGCAGTGTATCATTCCAGTCAACTTTGTCATAGGTACTTTTTCTTTATTGATTACAAGATTTAGAGTACTTATTGATTTCTGACTAAATTATACAAGGCTTTTACACTTGTTAATCAAGAATAGCTCGTCATCCCGGCGGAAGCCGGGATCCATCATTACAGTCTGGATGCATATTTATATTGTTAGACGTCAAGGTTTTAACTCATTACTTTAATCAGTTTAAATTGTTTTGATTATTGTACATAAATTTGGGAAATGGATCCCGGCTTCCGCCGGGATGACGATCGTTATTTTTACTAAAAAGTTTGCAGATACCAATATTGCTTATGCTACTAAAAATCTGTTGAGTAGCACGATTATTTTAATTTCTGTCACTTATTCGTGATCTTATTTTTTTGTATTCTCAGTCGCTTTCAAAAACTCAATAAACATCGCGTGAGGCTTCAGTGGCCGTGATTTGTATTCTGGATGAGCTTGAGTAGCGACAAAGAATGGGTGAATCTTTTTGGGTAACTCAATCATCTCCACGAAAAAATCATCGGGCGACGTGCCGCTAATCACAAATCCTTTTTCTTCAAGGGCATTGCGATACTCATTATTAAACTCAAATCGATGGCGATGACGCTCAGAGATGAGATGTTTCTTGGCATCTTTATATTGATGATGTTGCTGATACATTTGATCGATTAAAGTCCCTTTTTTGAGCACGCAGTCGTAGGCCCCTAAGCGCATACTTGCTCCATCCCCTTTAATTCTTTGATAGTGCGGATCAAAGGGAATGGCGTGAATGATAGGATCGGGAGTGTTCGGATCGACTTCTTGGGTGTGAGCTTGTTTGAGTCCAACTACGTTTCGTGCAAACTCAACTGCAGCAAGTTGCAATCCGTAACATAAACCCAAATACGGCACTTTGTGTTCACGAGCATATTGGATGGCAGTAATTTTTCCTTCTACTCCTCTGCTTCCCCACCCGATTGGACAGATGATGCCATCAACTGATCGTAAATCTTTTTTGGCTTGGGCGTCGTTTTGTTCCAATTTTTCTGCATTGATAAACACCACTTCCAGTGCGACTTCATTTGCCCAGCTGGCATGATTCAACGCTTCGATGAGTGAGTGATACGAATCAACCAGTTCATAATCACCGGTGGAAATATACTTTGCAATGATTCCGATACGCGTGGCATGTTTTTTGTCAGAGTGAATCTTGTCGATCAATTTTCGCCAAGGTTTAAACTCACCATTGAGTTGCTTATATTTCAAAAATAATTTTTCTAACACTAACTCATCAAATCTTTGTTGTTGAAAGATCAGTGGCAACTCGTAAATTGAGTCCATATCAGGATTAGAGATGACATGTTCTTTATTTAAGTTACAGTAAAAGGCTACTTTTTCCTTACGCTTGTCGTCAATCATGGTTTGGGCGCGACCAACAATGAAGTCGGGTTGAATCCCCATTGAGTTGAGCATTTTGACAGAGAGTTGGGTGGGTTTGGATTTGAGTTCGTGAATGTGTTCTGGAGAGGGAAAGTAAGTGACGTGAATATGAATCACATCTTTTGGTTGGCGCAGCTTCATCATACGATAGGTTTCGTAGTAGATAGCGTTTTGGTACTCTCCGGCAGTCCCGCCAAGCTCAACCAAAATAATATCAAAGCCTTCAGCTGCAAGTTGAATACGTCGAATGACCTCTTCTGGTACATAAGGAATGGCATCAACTGTCGCGCCATTAAAAGTAAGATTTTTTGTGTCTTCAATCACTTTTAGGTATACCTGACCCATGGTGGTAAAGTTGCGATTTCCCACGTTTTCATCCAAGAAGCGCTCATAGGAACCTAAATCAAGATCAGCCTCGAGACCATCTTCGCACAGAAACACGTCACCATGCTCAATGGGATTAATGTTACCCGAATCAAGGTTAAGATAGTTTTCGCACTTAATATTAGTAACAGAGTACCCTTGGGCTTTAAGGAGGACCCCAAGAGATGCGGCGGTAATCCCCTTGCCAAGTCCACTCAGGACTCCGCCGGAGATGAAAATGTACTTGGGGGAATTGGTTGATGCTGTGGGTTTTTTTCCATGAATGCTCATGGAGATACATTGTAGGTGAGATGGGATAGAGTGGCAAGTAGCTGTTTAGGGATCAGTATTAGGTATGAAGTGTAAAGTATTGAGAATGTGTTCGTTAAAAAATAGGTTCTTTTGAAGAAAGTTATCGTTTTTTCTTAAGTGGACGTACCGCTTCAGAAGGATCAATTGGGGGACCATCTTGCCCAACTTCGGTTTGGTCCGATAAAGCTGCAATTCTTGGCGCTCTTTCATCATTTTTTCTTTTTCTATGTAATACATGAACGTGTACTGCCTGATGTAATTTTGTCAGTACAACAGCACTATCGTAAGCTGGTGTGTCTGGATGGATCTCTGAAATGTCAATTCCATATTGATACGATAACCGCCGTAATAATTCTCGCCCTTTTGTGGAATTTGCGTCTATTTTGAGTTCTTTAACAAAAATTGAAATAATAATCTCGGCAGCTGTAGTCACTACTAGAGCTCCTCCAAGGAAAGGTTCAACACTATTAGTCAATACAAGTGAAGCAACAGCTATCAATTCAACAACACTAGCCGTAGTGATTCCTGTCAACCAAGGAATCTGCTTAAGTCGATCTATGTGTTTGTTAAGTTCAGCGCGAAAAGTTTGCCAGTCTTTGCGGTCCCAGTCCACTCGTGCCTCAATGTCGCTAAGCCAAGCAGCCATGACTTCTTCATCATGGGTTGCTGGATCTACTTCACCAAAAGTGTATCTAACCATAACTTCATTATATCGCACACATGCTGATTATTCAAGAATTGTATTGGTTAAAAACATTGATACATGTGTTAGAAACTGAATAAAGGGGTAAAATATTACTTGAGCATCTCTTTAACCTGTTTCTCTAACTGGTCAGTCCAGTTGACAGTGTAGGGTAAGATAACGCGTTTTGGCATATCTCCGTTGGGGATGATCAGGGTGACTTGATGTTCACCTTCCGATGATTTGAGCAGACTTCCCAATTGTTGTAAGGTTGCTTTTTGAGTTTTTCTGGGGATAAAAATTTCATGCCGCAGCTCTTGGGGAACTGCGTCCAACAAAGACTCTTCTGGTACCGTAATTTTTTCAGCAACCAGTTGTAACTCGTCATCGCGAGAATCAACTTTGGCTTTCAATAAAATCACGCTTTCGTTTTTTAAATATTTTTCAAAATCTTTGAATAACTTTGGGAACACCACAAATCGAATCTTGCCACTTTGATCGTTTAAAGTCCCAAAACACATCTTGTCTTGGTTCTTTTTGGTCAGTACCAACTTAAAATCAGTGATAAAACCGCCAAACAAAAAGATTTGTCCGACATGAATGTGAGCATCGAGATCGCCAATTAATTTGGTGGCTTGGGCAGCAACATTTTTGAGTGCTTTCCCCATTGGATGGTCAGTTAAATATATGCCCAGTAGCTCTTTCTCAAATGACAACAACTCTTGTTTTGGATACTCAGGAAGTGAGGGAAATGTGTCTTTGACTTCACGCACGTCATTTTCTTGTCCCGCAAACAAAGTGTCTTGTCCCTCATCGTCTGACTGAAATTGTGTTGCTTTGGTGCGAATATCATCAAGTTGAATCAACATCGAAGATCGAGTGGCAAACTGATCAAAAGTTCCGACTTTTATCAAACTTTCAAGAACTTTTTTGTTGACCTTTCGACTTTCCGTACGCATCAAAAACTCAGTGAACGAGCGAAACGGTCCATCGGCGCGTCGCTCAATGATATGTTCGATGGCAGCAACACCCACATTTTTTATGGCATGTAGACCAAAACGAATCGCATATCCATTGAGTGAATCCGCATTTTTTTCAATGGTAAAGTTGTTACTGGATTGGTTAATGTCTGGTGGCAATACAAAAATTCCCAGCTCTTTGCATTCCTGAATACCTTGTTCGACTTTGAGTTCACGGTTGGCACTATTTGCATTGGCTTCTATCGATAACATAGCACACATGTACTCAACTGGATAATTGGCTTTGAGCCACCCAGTTTGGTAGGCGATCATGGCATAACAGGCACTGTGCGCTTTTCCAAAACCATACCCGGCAAATTTTTCGATGAATCCCCATACTTGATCAATGGTTTTTTGATTGTAATTGAGCTTTTTCGCTCCCTCGTCAAATTTCTTTTTCTCTGCTTTCATGATCTCAATCTTTTTCTTTCCGATTGCTCGGCGCAACTCATCAGCTTGTCCCAATGAGTAACCTGCCATGACGTTAGCTACCTGCATACATTGTTCTTGGTACAACAAAATACCGTAGGTATCTTTCAATACTGGTTTAAGATCGATATGAGGATATTCAATCGTGTCAGGCGATAGTTTCCCTTGGACAAATGAGTCAATCAGGTCCATTGGTCCGGGACGGTATAAAGCGACCATAGCGGTAAGATCGGAAAAGACCGAGGGGCGCAAATTGCGTGCTAGTCGACGCATGCCGGCAGACTCCATCTGAAAAATTCCAGTGGTTTGGCCTCTGGTAATCATGTCATACACTTTTTTATCATCGAGGGCGATACTTTGTAGATCAATTTCTTTTCCCGTAGTACTTTTAATAACTTTGATGGCCTCTTCAAGGATGGATAAATTGCGCAGTCCCAAGAAGTCCATTTTCAGCAGGCCAATTGCGTCAGGGCTAACATTCAAATCCAGGACTCTCATGTCATATTGGGTCACGATTTTGCCTGATTTACTATCTTTTTGAATTGGAGTGTACTGGGTGAGCGCTTCATCAGAAATAATCACTCCGGCAGCGTGTACACTCGTGTGGCGTGCGTTACTCTCTACACCCATAGCGAGATCAATCAGTTTTTTATACTTTTTATCTTGGTAATACGTCGCGAGTTCAGGAACTTGTTTGAGCGCATCTTTGATGTGAACAGTGTGGCCTTGGTGTGGTTCGGGGATGAGCTTAGCGATGTGATCGGCTTCGGTGTACTCAAACCCCAATACCCGACCAATATCACGAATGGCTGCTTTACTTTCCATCCGACCAAAGGTGATGATTTGAGCGACTTTGTCAGCCCCATATTTCTGAGTGGTGTACGCAATGACTTCTTCACGTCGGGTATCAGCAAAGTCAATATCGATATCAGGAGTTGAAGCGCGCTCAGGATTCATGAACCGTTCAAATGGTAGGTCATGGACTATGGGATCGATCGAGGTGATATTGAGCGAAAATGACAAAATTGATCC
Source organism: uncultured Pseudomonadales bacterium (assembly GCA_964583795.1). GTDB lineage: Bacteria > Patescibacteriota > Microgenomatia > UBA1400 > PJMF01 > JBDTME01. The sequence goes on from CAZOWX010000010.1 coordinate 21,156, forward strand.
TGCAGCACTGCCGCGACCTGGACCCACCGAGATACCATTTTGTTTTGACCAGTTGATGAAGTCTTGAACAATTAAAAAGTATGTTAAGTACCCTTTATCTGCAATAACATCAATTTCGTAGTTAAGGCGTTTGGCTACTTTAGTGATCAAATCAGTCTCAGGATCAATTTCAGCCCATGGTTGGCCTTTTGCTGTTGTGGCATGAGCTGAAACACCTGGATAAAATTTTTCTAATCGAGAAAAAGCCATCTTACGAAGAAATGATTCCGTTGTCTCGCCTTCGGGAATGTCATAGTGGGGGAAGATGACTTTACCCAGCGGAATTTCTAAGTCACATTGGTTAGCAATCTTGATAGTATTTTCAAGTGCATCGGGGTATTTGGCGAATGCATTTTCCATCTCTTGTGTTGATTTGATATAAAAATCGGGTGAATCAAGCATGGTCATTCGGTTCGTGTCAGTGACCAGTTTTCGTGTTTGGACACAAAGCAGAGCATCCTGAGCTTCAGCATCAGTTGCGTTGACATAGTGGTTATCATTGGTCGCCACGAGAGGAATACCCAGTTCACGACTGAGTTGAATTTGGAGTTTGGTGAGCTCTTTAAGTTCTTCTATGTTGGGGTGATCTTGAATTTCAATATAAAACCGACCTTCAAATTTTTCAAAATAAAGTTGCAGTTTTTGTTTCGCTGCTTCGTACTGATTATTACGCAGCAAATTATTAAAAATACTATTCATGCAGCCACTGGTAGCAATGACTCCCTTTGAGTGGGTGAATAAAACTTCTTCATCAATTCTTGGTTTATAGGAAAACCCTTCCAAATGCCCAATACTAGTGAGTCTCATTAAATTTCGATACCCTTCTAAGTTCATTGCTAACAATGTGATGTGAAATTGATCTGAACCTGGGCGAGGTTGTTTATTGAGTCGTGACTCTTTGGACATGTAGGCTTCCAATCCTACAATTGGCTTGATGCCCATTGCTCGAGCTTTGTTGTAAAAATGCACTGCTCCGTGCATGGCTCCATGATCAGTGAGTGCCAAGGCAGGTTGATTGAGTTCCTTGGCTTTTTCAAGCATGTCAGGTAACTTGCTCAGACCATCAAGCAGTGAGTACTCAGAGTGGTTATGAAGGTGAACGAATGACATTGGCTGTAGTGTAATGAGAACTGGTAATAGTTGCAAGTTTCAAGATTTTTGGTTGCTACAAGCTTCAAGCTACAGGCTACAAGTGACACAAGCTTTTCCTTTACAATCAGCGTCCCTTGTCAGTGAATATTGTCATTTTTAAATAAATTCCAATAAAGAAATAACGCTGAATCGACAGCAAGAAAAATAAAGAAGGCGTCATCCTGAACTCGTTTCAGGATCTATACGCAGAAAACATGAAAAGTAGTTTCTCTTCTTCTGAAGAAGAGCCGGACTATCTGGTCGACAGGAGCATCTGTTAAGAATTTTTAAAAAAATCCTCCATGATTAAGAGATGAGTTTGCCAATAGAGACAAGATTTTAATACATAACTAATTACAATCTATCCGTCAACTATCAGTTAAACTAATTTGTTAATTGTTTTTCTAAAGTTGTCTTTACACTTTGTGGATCGACTTTCTTACCGAGCTTTCTCATCACCTGACCCATCAAAAAGCCAATGATTTGCGTTTTTCCAGCTTGATAGTCAGTGACGGCTTTTGGCTGTTCTTTAATAATAGAAGCAATAATTGTTTCAAGTTCACTCGTATCGACTGTATCAACGTGGGTAAATTCTTCAAATGTTTTGAGTAACTTGTCTGGACTCTCTAGCAACTGCGTTGCAAGTTTTTTGTTGACTAATAAATTAGCAAGTTTATTGACATCTTGTTTGTTTTGCACAAAAAGTTGAGCGATAGCTTCGAACTGTTGCGTTTGAGTTGGAGTTACCGTGAGTACTTGCGCATAGCGTTTTTCAACTTGATACTCTTTTCCCCATCGTTCAACGATCTGATCGGGAAGCTCTGGGAGTTGACTCTTGAGTTCATCAATTTGTTTTTGAGTGAACAGTATTGGAGGTAAATCAGGGTCAGGGAAGTAACGATAGTCTTCAGCATCTTCCTTTGACCGCTGGGAGAAAGTTTCGCTTTTTTTTTCATTCCAACCACGAGTTTCCTGCGTTGGTACTTCTCCTTTTGCAAGGATTTTTGATTGACGATCAATTTCAAATGCAACTGCCTTTTCTAGAAACCCAAACGAGTTGATATTCTTTACCTCAACTTTATACTTGGGTAAATCTTCTTCAGTGAGACGCTTGTTGCTTGTGGCTTGTAGCTTGAAGCTATCCAAGAGCGAGATATTTGCCTCCAAGCGCAGGCTTCCCTGTTCCATGTTGCAATCAGAGATGTCCAGGAATCGCAAAATTTGACGCAGTTTTTTACCATACGCTTTTGCATGTGCTGCACTGTGGATGTCCGGTTCAGTTACAATTTCTACTAGTGGGACGCCTCCTCTATTGAAGTCAACGAGACTCACTTTTTGTTCTACAATTTTTTCAGTAGGTCCTGAATATTCATGTCTCAAATTTTTTGTATTTTCTTGTGGAGTTCGACTTGACTTTTCAGGATGACGGTTTGCAGAATTAACCGAGATAGTTTGATGAATCAATTTTCCAGTATCTTCTTCCAAGTGAATACGGCGAATACGCACCGGCCCTTCTTCTGTCTCCAGAATGCCATGTTCACAAAACGGAATATCGTACTGACTAATCTGATAGCCTTTTGGCAAATCAGGGTAGAAGTAGTTTTTTCGATCAAACTTGGAAAACAAGTTGATTGTACAGTTGAGCGCCAGTCCTAACTTAATGGTCCACTCAATAGCCTTTTTATTGGCAACTGGCAGCGCTCCAGGCATGCCAAGACACACTGGGCATGTGTAGACATTCGGTTTCGGAGCGTGGAAGGGATCATTTTTACAACCACAAAACATTTTGGAATTAGTCTTTAGTTCGGCATGAACTTCCATACCGATTATTGGGGTATAGATAATGGATGATGGATGATGGATGGATGACTTTTTATTTTTCATTTTTTTTCTAACTTAAACTTTCTAAAAGCTCTAATTCTTTTAATAAGTATTACAATTTCATTAATCAATTCATCGTTTCGAAGCAATTGCATTTTCTGACAGAAGTATAATTGTGACAAACATTCATATGCCGAATTAATTGCGATTTTTATATATTTGGTTTCCTCTTTAATCGATTCGCAACCACTTCCCTCAGCTATATTGCTGGAAATTGATAAACTTGATCGATTCATCTGGTCCCCAATTGATTTTTTATGTTCAATTGAAAATCGTTGGGTTAAATTAAAAATTTTAACTGCAAAATCGAGTGAGTTTTGCCAAATTTCTAATTTTTCAAAAGGTGCTCCCATCGGTCCATCATCCATTATCTATGATCTATATATCTAATTAGTATATTTTTATATTATCTTGAATATCTGAAATTGTGATATTTGATTTTGTATTTTTATTTTTGATATACGTTTCGATATCTTTTTTAATTCCTGGTATTGTCAGTAAATCGAGTGCTTCTTGTGGTGTGACCCAGCGAAACTCTGAATGCTCATGCGATAATGTTGGCTTTTCTATTTGTGTTTCGCAGATGAAAGTGAAGCCATATAGTTCGGCATCAACATGCTTACTTCCCCGATAAATGTGCCAAATTCGATTCAATTTTTTTACTTTTAAATCAGTAATTCCGGTTTCTTCAAAGACTTCTCGCTTCAACGCCGTTGCCAGCTCTTCATGATGGTCGATACGACCATAAATCATTTCCCAACTGCCGTGATTCACTTCTGTTGTAGCGCGTTTACCGAGCAGAATAGTATCTGTCCCTTTTAGCTCGATTATTGCCCCAACCCCGATCATGAATGAGCCGATTTTTCGAATTTGATCTCTCATACTGATATCCATCTATTCTCTATAATCCCTCACCTATTATCTATACATCCATCTTCCTCCACTCATTCCACTGTGTAGCTTTCTCAAACGCATCGCCGACTTTAATCGCAAGATCTTCACGAAACATGGGGGCCACGATGTTCATTCCCAAGTAGAGATTAGTTTTTTCATCTTTATAGCATGGGACGTTAACACCAGGTAGTCCGGTCATGGAGCTTGGTTCAACCAGCATGTCTTCGAGCTCTCCAAACATGACTTCGCCATCGGTGACGCCAATCTTTTTTGCAAATCCTGGTGATGTTAGAGAGACAAGGACATCATATTTTTTAAACAACTGTTCAAAATCTTGTCGGAATTGAGTGCGTACTTTTTGAGCGAGGACATAATACTTGTCAGCGTACCCTTTACTGAGTGTATACGTTCCAAGCAAAATTCTGCGCCGTGCTTCATCACCAAAAAAAGAACGATCATTGCCATAGCGTACCCCATCATAGCGAGCCAGATTACTACTGACTTCACTGCGCTGAATGACAGTGTAAATGGCGATTGCGTACTTTGGGTCAAGCGCTTGTGCTAATTCAACCTTTGCTCCTAATCCCTCAAGCACTTTTAATGCTTGTTCAAACTGTGGTTTGACAGATGTTAGACCTGGGATATCCATATACAGCACTCCAACTTTGAGACCTTTGATGTTTTGATTCAAAAATTGGGTGTAATCAGGGATACTTTGTGGTGATGAGGTCCCGTCAAAAGGATCGTGACCAGCAATGGTATTGAAAATAATAGTGGCATCTTCTACCGTCTTGGTCATTGGTCCAGGACTATCAAGTGAAGATCCCATGGCGACCACTCCGTAGCGGCTCACTCTTCCATAGGTGGGTTTGAGCCCAACAATGCCACACCAGGCGGCTGGTTGACGAATTGAACCTGCTGTTTCTGAGCCGATTGCTGCAATACACATATTGGCAGCAACTGCTGCCGCACTGCCTCCAGATGATCCTCCTGGAAGGTGTTCTGGATTACGTGGGTTGAGCGTACGTCCGTATTGAGAAGTTTCAGTGGATGATCCGTGTGCCCAAGCATCAAGGTTGGTTTTACCGATGATCAGTCCTCCTGCTTCTTTGACCCTTTTCGTAACGGTTGATTCGTATGGTGGAATAAAGGTATCAAGAACGGTAGATGATGCCGTTGTACGAAGTCCTTTGGTTAAGAAGTTATCTTTCACCGCAATAGGAATGCCGGCGAGAGGCTGCGTTTTCGTTGGAATGAGTGATTTCGACTTGATTGCTTGTTCATCAAGAGTCAAAAACACATTCAGTTTTTTATTTTCACTTTCAATGTTTTTCATTGCACTTTGCCACAATTCAGCAGCACTAAACGTTTTATCTTTTAGCCCCTGAAGTGCTTGTTTGAGAGTAAGGTGTGCAAGAGATGACATACAGTTTCTTAGTCTTGATCAATAAGTTGCGGTACGACAAAGTACCCATTGTGAGTGTGCTTGGCGTTCATCAGTGCTTGTTCTTGAGTGAACATGCGCTGTTCATCAACGATATCTTCTCGAAGAACATTGGTGAGTCCAGTGACCTGATGTGTCGGTTCTACGCCACTTACATCAAGCTGAGATAGAGAGTTCACAACGGACAAGGTTTCATCAAATGCTTTTTCCAGTGCTTTTTCTTCCGTAGTTGTGACCGGAATTTGAGCAAGCTTCGCAACGTGATGAACAATACCTGTTTTCATAACAGTTCATTTTATCATTCTTCATCAAGATGAGAAGGTGAGATTGTGTGTCGTTCATGCTAAATGTTGATGACCATTAAAATTGCCAGCACTGAGTAACACAGAATAAGCGCAACACTAGCAACGGTACACAAAGAAGAGGACATTACCTTTACTATACGAAGTTTTTTCTTGATGTGCAATGTGTGATTAACAGCTGCGAGCTTCAAGCGACAAGCTGCAGGCAACTTTGAAAAAGGGAATAATTTGCAAGTATGTAGAATCTAAAGGATGAGCAGTAATGTATAACAACACAACCACTCAACCACCGAACAACTAACAAACGAATCAACCATGCAACTAGCCAACCCATAAAGGGCTTTATCTTGACTTTCCAAATCATTTTGACAGTAACGATAATTTTTATCAGTATACTTAACAACCCTACTACACAACAACCTACCTCGCCGGCAGGCAGGCGTAACAACTTTTCGCGATAAGTACTACAGTAAAAATGTCTAACAAATCAACAATGACACTTATCTGCTGGCAAGCAAGCGAGTTGACCAACAAACTCATTCCCTTTGGCCTGCAATTATGAGACAATACCACCTTACCCTATGAATGATCATACTGTGACTCCACCAGTAGTGTTGTCTGTGCAACATTTGTCCAAAAACTTTCATACAGCAAAGTCTGAATTTCTGGCGGTTGAGGATGTCACATTCGAGATTCACAAAGGTGAAATTGTTGGACTGCTTGGACCAAATGGGGCTGGAAAAACAACAACAATTCAAATGTTGCTTGGGTTAATGACCCCAACTCAAGGTAGTATTTCCTATTTTGGACTTCCCTTCAACCAACACCGTGAAGAGATTTTACAGCGAGTCAATCACACCTCTGGATATGCACAAATGCCTTGGCGACTGAGTGTGTACGAAAATATCAATATTTTTGCCTGGATGTATGGGATAAAAAATCGTAAGCAAAAAATTTACGAGCTAGCTGAAGTGTTTGGCACCACCAAATTTTTGAAAAAACGATTCGTAGAGTTATCTGCCGGACAGCGAACCAGAGTGTTATTGATGAAAGCATTTATTAATGAGCCTGAGTTGGTTTTGCTGGATGAGCCAACGGCTAGTTTGGACCCAGACATCGCAGAGCGAATTCGAGTGTACATTTTAAAGGAACAAAAAGCGCGCACGATGTCGATGTTGATCACCTCACACAATATGAAAGAAGTCGAGCAAATGTGTGATCGTGTGGTGTTTTTAAATCATGGGAAAGTCTTCGCGATCGATACCCCGCAAGGATTAGCTCGCCGCAATACCATGTGTGAGTTACAACTCATGGTTGAGGATGGATTAAAGCGTTTGATTGAAGTAGTGGAGTCGTATCACTACAAGTTTGAGGAAAAGCAACGCTTTATCTCGATTACTTTGCCAGAAGAAAAGGTGGCGGTTTTTTTGAGCGATATGGGAAGTCGTGGGTTAAAGTTCACTGAGATTGAGATTGTTCGTCCGTCACTCGAGGATTTCTTTTTGTCTGTCAGTGAGCAAGAGAAGGGAGATGTATGAAGTGGCATCGGATTTGGGCGATTGTCTTGCGCCATTTATATAACTTCCGTCACAATCTTGATCGAGTAGTTGATGCATTTTATTGGCCTTCATTGGATGTGGTGGTATGGGGGCTGACTTTGACCGCGATGGAAAAACAGGGTCAAACAGTGACTAATCAAGTATTTTTCATTGTCATTGGGACGATTCTTTGGTTTATTATGTGGCGAGGGCAAGGAGAAATCACGGTTAACTTTTTAGAAGAGTTATGGAGCGAGAATTTAATTAACCTTTTTGCATCGCCACTGAAGTTGGTTGAGTGGATGGTTGGTTTGTGTCTAATGGGAATATTTAAACTGATCTTGACGATTGCACTCACTGCCTCAATCGCCTTTTTGCTTTACAGAACTAATTTATTAACTTTGGGTTTGTGGTTGGTACCATTTGCTTTGACGCTGTTACTTTTTAGTTGGGCGTTTGGATTTATGACTGCTGGGATGTTTTTGCGCAAAGGTACTGATGTGCAAACCCTGGCTTGGGCGGGGGCCTTCATCTTGATGCCGTTTTCGGCAGTGTACTATCCGCTGTACTTACTCCCCAAGTGGGTCCAAGCAGTTGCTTCGATCTTGCCAACGACTTACGTTTTTGAAGGAATGCGATTGTTTGTCCAGACTGGCCAACCTCCAGTTGAAGGGATCATCAAAAGTTTTGTGCTCGATGCAATCTATTTGAGTTTGGCCGTGTGGTTTTTTGTTCGTTCATTTGCCGCTGCGAAAGAAAAAGGTTTGGGACATTTGAAGTAAAGTGAGTCCTACTGTGCAATCACATGCTTTCTGAAGCAATTTTTGATTCACTTGTGTTGCCCATTGAATCAACCGACACCTCGTACAATGCTTTTGCCGCCCTATATTCATTGATACTTCCAGCATTTTGCGGATCAAATGTGAATTCAAGAAATGCGTCACCTTGAGCAGTGACAACTGCAAGATCTGGAGAGTATGTCAAAACTTGACTCTCTGCTTGAGTTTTACCATTTTCATCAAGGATTTTTAATTTCAGTATCATTCCATCACTGAGTTCTAGTTTGGTGATAGGAAACGTGGTTACTTTGTCAGCTTCAGTTGCTGTGTCTATTGATGTTGGTGCGACCGCACTCTGTGACTGTGATTGTTTGTTCTGAGTCGTATCTGAAGATCTGTTGCACCCTGCTAGAAATAACACTGAGCTGATAACAATAACTGAGAACAAATATTGATGAGTTCTTTTCATAGAAGTGAAAAAATAAACATGTATAGTAGTATGATTGTAACGAAAGCGTTGTTGTGTGGCAATCAATAAGTATCTCAGAAGGTTGCAATGAGAAACAAAATTATTTGAAAATAACTGAAGTTTAGTTATGAAACAACAGCTCGACTTCAAAGATTGAAATGATTATTTCTTTTCCAATTCTAGTTGAGCATTTTTAATTCCAACACTCACCGTAATTGCTTCATCATCAACCCGATCAAGCATGATCAGTGACAGGGGATCAAGCACATCAATTTGAATGACTCGTTTGAGTGGGCGGGCGCCAAAGACGGGATCGTAGCCTTTGTCAGCTAGATACTTCTTTGCTGATTCAGTTATTTCCAGCTCAACTCCTTGATCCTTAAGGCGCTGTTGCAAGTCTTCGAGTTGAATCGCCACGATCGATTCAATATGCTTGGCACTGAGTGCCTCAAAGAAAATGACTTGGTCGATGCGATTGAGAAACTCAGGTTTAAAAGAGTGATGTAATAAATCCCAGATCGATTTTTCTAAAGCTTGCTTATCCTTGTCCGATAATGTATCGGACTTCTCGTACGCTTCTTGGATTAAGTGAGCGCCAACATTACTGGTCATAATGATCACCGTATTTTTAAAGTCAACGGTTCGACCTTTGCCATCAGTCACTCTTCCTTCATCAAAAATCTGTAAAAATGTATTGAAAATTTGGGGATGAGCCTTCTCGACTTCATCAAGCAACAAAATTGAGTAGGGCTTGCGCCTCACTGCTTCGGTGAGTTGGCCGCCTTCTTCATAACCGACGTACCCTGGTGGGGCACCGATAAGTCGAGCGACTGAGTGTTGCTCAGAGTACTCGCTCATGTCAATTCGGATAATCGCTCGCTCATCACTCAATAAAATCTCAGCCAAGGCTTTGGCGGTTTCAGTTTTCCCCACTCCAGTAGGACCAAGGAACAAAAATGTGGCTAGTGGTTTGCCTTGTTCAGCGATCCCAGTGCGAGCGCGACGAACGGCATTGGCCACTGCCTTGAGGGCTACTGCTTGACCAACAACTCTTTTTGATAAGTCATCCTCCAAGTGAATCAACTTTTGTGACTCACTTTTCACTAGGCGCTTGACCGGAATACCAGTCCAGCGTGCTACTATGGCAGCGATATCATCTTCTCCAACTTCTTCTTTAAGGAGTTTTTCTTCAACGGGAATGTGCTCCCATTGTTTTTGGGCCTGTGAAAGCTTTTTTTCTGCTTCAGGAATTTTGCCGTATTTGATCTCGGCAGCTCTATCGAGCTCAACATTGCGCTCGGCAATTTCCAGCTCACTGCGCAATTGTTCGATTTGTTGACGCTGCGATTGTACGGCTTGTAAAATCTGTTTTTGTTTATCCCAGCGGGACCGTGTTTGTTGCAGCTCTTCTTTTAAATTAGCAAGCTCATGCTCGATCTCATTTTTACGAGACTTTGCTTCTGGTGATGATTCTTTCTTTAGGGCCTTTTCTTCAATTTCCAGTTGGGTGACTTTTCGCGCGAGTGTGTCGATGGTAATTGGGTCGGATTCTGTCTCGATTTTCAGTGCTGAAGCGGCTTCATCAACCAGGTCAATAGCTTTATCCGGTAAGAAGCGATCTTGGATGTAACGATCCGATAAAACTGCAGCTGCAACCAGTGCATCATCGGTAATTCGAATTCCATGATGAACTTCATACTTTTCTTTGAGTCCTCGTAAAATTGAGATTGTATCCTCCACTGTGGGTGCGTAAACCGGAACTGGTTGAAAACGTCTTTCGAGCGCGCTGTCTTTCTCAATATACTTACGATACTCATTTTGAGTGGTGGCACCAATGACTCTCAGGGCTCCGCGAGCCAGAGCGGGCTTCATCATGTTCCCGGCGTCGGTACTGCCCTCCCCTGCTCCTGCTCCAACAATCGTGTGCAGTTCATCGATGAATAGAATCACATTCCCTTCTGACTTGACCGCTTCCTCAATGACATTCTTCATGCGCTCTTCAAACTCCCCCCGAAATTTTGCTCCAGCGAGTAATGATGAAATTTCGAGTGTCAAAATAGTTTTGTTTCTCAGTGACTCTGGGACGTCTCCTTGGACGATTCGAATGGCCAGCCCTTCGACTACCGCTGTTTTTCCGACTCCTGGTTCGCCAACTAAAACAGGATTGTTCTTGGTTCGGCGAGACAGTACCTGCATTACCCGGCGAATTTCTTGTTCACGACCAATGACTGGGTCAAGTTTCCCTTCGGTTGCCAAAGCGGTCAGGTTCGTTGTGTATTTTTCTAAGATCTTGTAGTTTTGATCGGAACTTTCGGGGTCTTGAGTGGCGTTTTGGTGGTGTGCCATAATTTTCTCCTTGATGCGCTCATACGTGACGTCAAATGAGTCTAATATCTTTTTACTGTCTATGTCTGCTTTCGTCAATGCGAGCAATAAAATATCTTGGCTAATATATCCTTGATTGAGGGAGTTGGCGTTTTGTTGGGCTTCTTGGATGACACGAATAAGAGAAGTTGATGGTTTTGGTTCTGGTTGGGTTTCTGTAGTGGGGAGACTTTCTAACTTCTCATGAATTGTCTGCTTGAGGCGCTGAGTGTCTTGAACTAGCTCATTGAGAAAATCTTGACTAATTCCTGAATTTTCAACTAACGCTTGCAATAGATGGAGGTTCGTGACCTCGCTGTGTTTTGCCTCTTGCGCGCTTTGGGCAGCTTCATTAAGAGTAAGTTGACTTGATTGGGTGAGTTTGGGCGATATCATAATTAACTCAAAGTTCAAAGCTCATAACTCAAAATTTAACCACATGTTACCAATTTTTAAAAACAATTACAGTGATCGTTTCATGGTCTTAATGCTAGATGCGAGCATTCTTGCTAGTTCTTGAGCTTCATTTAGGAGTGGCGTAATTTTATCTTTATCAGCAAGATTTGCCTGTTCAAATAATTCTAGCCAATAAACGGTTTCGTTGGCACTTTTTAATGAAATTTCATAGTAACGAATAAATTCTTTTTTTGAACTTGAAGAAATTGCTTCATGAATATTGGCACCAATGCTAGTGCCAGAGCGAAGCAACTGATCTGATAATTTCCAGTAGATTGCTGAGTTAGGAAGTTGTTTAAAAAAAGAGATCACGTTTAGCGAAAATTGAAATGACCTCTCCTTAAGTACATTTTTCTTTTGATTCATTTCGTTTTTTACCAATATTTGGAGCTTGAAATTTTGAGTTTTGAATTATGAGTTATGCGATGCCTCTAAGAGCTTTAATTCTTTCTTCAACTGGAGGGTGGGTGTCAAACAATCCCGCAAACCAACTACGTCCGCCAGAAACATTTTTTAGAGGATTGGAAATATACAGATGAGCGGTAGCTTTATTGGCCGCTTCCAGCGGTTCTTGATCGGCTGAAATTTTTTCCAAAGCACTGGCTAAGCCTTCAGGATATTTGGTTATTGCTGCTCCTGAGGCATCTGCCAAGAACTCTCGACGGCGAGAAATGGCCAGTTGGATGAGTTGCGCAATAAGTGGAGATAAGAGTGCTAAAACTAATCCAGCAATGAAAAAAATGATTTGGAGTTGTCCAGCTCCTGAGTCTTTGTTACGACGGCCACCACCCCATGATGACATTCGTAACATCCAGTCTGCCATCAGAGCAATCAGTCCAACTAAAATGCTGACAATACTCATGAGGCGAATATCGTAGTTTTTAACGTGAGAGAGCTCATGAGCAATGACACCTTCAAGCTCAGTTCTGTTAAGTCGACTTAAAATTCCGGTAGTAGCACAGATCACCGCGTGATTTGGATCCCGACCGGTGGCGAATGCGTTCATCGCTGTGTCGTCAATCACATAAAGCTTCGGCAGTTTCATTTGTTGACTCATGCACAAGTTTTCGGTGACGGTATAAAAATCAAAAAACTCTTCACGCGTGGCTTCTCGAGCTCCAGAAATACCCAAGATAATTTTGTCCGAGAAGTAATACGAGAAGAAAGAGGTGATTCCAGAAAAAATAAAAGCGTATCCTACGACATCCAGCCCAAATCCAAAACCTCTGGCCATGATGTATGCTGCCAGCGCAATGAAGGTCACAAACCCTACAATAACAAGGGTAGACTTTTGTTTATTGGAATCGACTTGAGAGTAAAAATTTGCCATGAGTTTAACGAATGTAAGCGAACGACAACGAATGTGAGCGAATGGATTACCTATTTAGAAAGTTCTGTATAATTGCGATAGGTATCATTCATTTGATGAATCCAACTCACTTTATTCGCAGTTTACTGTTTACAGCTCTACTTTTGGATCTTTCATCTCACTGGAACTGACTTCGATATGCTCACCTGTGGTTGGTGTGGCCAGTCCTGCTTCTGCCTTAAAGCCAAACATTCCAGCACTGATATTACTTGGGAAAACCATTAACTTTTGATTGTATGTTTGAGACAGATCGATAACTGTTCGGCGAGCATACATCAGTTTGTCAGCCGTGTCTCGCAGCTCATTCATGAACTGGGCTACGGTAGCATCAGATTTGATTTGAGGGTTTGATTCCACTAAAACGTTTAATCGTCCCATCACTCCCTGCAAATCACTGACCGCTTTATCGACATTTTTCATGGAACCAGAGTCACTGGCAATCTGCACTGATTTTCGAGCATCAGTCAGCATTTGAAAGATGTCTTTTTCTTGCTTCATGTAGCCTTTGACTGAAGCTTGAAGATTGGGGATCAAACTGGCTTGACGTTTCAGTTGGTTGCCAATTTCTTGAATGCTGGCAACAATCCGAGTTTTGAGTGTTTGCAGCGAGTTGTAGATGGAGATGATGTAAAAAGCGATGGCAACTCCAGCGACGAGTAAGATAATAGGTAAACTAGTCATAGTGACTCCTTATTTTTGTTCGATATTTTACTAAAGATGTACTTTGTATTATACGCTTTTTGAGTGAGTTCAACAACATTACATAAGCTTCAGGCTACCATCCTACGCGCTTGATATGAAAACTTGATCATTTGTTGGGTTTCATTCAGGCTGCTATGGCGGGTACGGCAAGTGACACGAGCTATTTCTTTTGCTTACTTTACCTGTCTGTACGCCACTCCTAAGAACGCAACAACTCAACAACATTACCTACTGAAGGCTTTACTACTATTGGATTGAGCAAAGCAAGTGGTCTGACTTTAGATCCTGAATCCGTCTTGCTCGTTCCTCGCTAGACTGTTCAGGATGACGACTTTTTACTTTTCTTGTTTTTAAAATGTATTGTTACCCCAGACACTAATTCCTAATCGCTCGTCACTAGTTGCCAATCCACTATCCACATTCTACATTCCACATTCCATTATCCATTATCTATGCGTCTATAAATCCATCATAGTTTATAGTACTGGCGGTCGCCTAAAAAGCCGGTGACTTCAGGACGAAAGACTTTATGGGTGAGCATCGTGGATGGTTTGACAGTGAATAAACCATATTTTTGAGTAATAGCATCCAACGAATGACTTAATTTCTCTCGTTTTTCTTCTGGGTCAAATAAAGAGCGTGGGGTTAACTCAGCTTTTCTCATTAAACTCAAGCGCACAGCAAATTTGATTACGGGAAACTGTGGGAGTTGCGATTGGTAGAGTTGGTGATAGGCAATATCAAACATTTCTGAAGTGTGCCGAATATACTGTTTGAGAGTTTTGTGGGCTGACCAGCCTTGATTGTGGCCGTACAGTCCGATCCAGACTTGACGACCAGCAAGCTGCATTTGACGAGTTTTGTAGGTGACTTCTTCAATTAAATTGAGCAAGATCATTTTTTTTGTGGTCTCATCTTTGCAGAGCTTATATCCGGTGATTGATCGTCCCACACTTTTCATATGAGTTGGTTGGTGATCAACTAAACGTAGAGTATGGGATTCTTCACCATAGGCAATATGTCCGAGTTCTTTAGCCCAAAAAGGGCCAAAAACCGGTAACAACTGCTCTTCGGTGTAGAAACGGATTTGGTACGGGGTGGTCACTCCTAAAAGTCTCAATTTTTTCTCCAATCGAGCACCAATACCACACACTTCACTAAATGGAGCTTGCGCTAAGATGGCGTCTTTATTGTGTTCATCGATAGTAAAAATTGTCCCTTTGGGAGCAATGCCCGATCCGAGTTTAGCCAGTAAACGGTTGTGGCTAATACCAACATTACAGGTGACCCACTCCCCTAATTCCTGGAAAACCATCTGTTGGATGCGCTTCGCAACGATTAATGGGTCACTATATAAATAGTGAAGACAATGCGTCAGATCAATGAAGGCTTCGTCTAGAGAGTAAATAAACACATCGGGAGAAATACGAGTAAAAATGGTTTTCAGTCGTCGCGTTGCATCCAGGTATCGTTCGAACGCGGCAGGGACACATAATAGGTTGGGACAAAGATCACGAATCTCTTTGAGTCGTGAACCGGTGCGCACACCCATGGCTTTGGCCTCTTTAGAGGCAGCGATGATGCAGGTGCGCCCAACATCTTTGACCACTCCAATTGGTCTACCGCGCAGTTTGGGATTCTCTTGTTGTAGCATGGTGGCAAAGTACGAGTTCATGTCCACATGCAAGATGGTTTTTTGAGGGGTGTTACTCATCGATCCAGATCTCCTCTAAGGTCCATGATTCTTTCTCGCGATTAAAACAGAGTCGATAGACGTCTTGTCCGACCAGTACGCTATAGAGGCGTTTTTTAATGCCACCGTCTTTGGTGTCGGATTTGAGAGTGATTTGATTGATCCAGTATTCTTTACTTTTCCACCGGAACTTTTTAGGGGTAAAGGTGTTTTTGGTATACACTCCGACCACGTCAATCGATTCGGATATTGTTTGGTACATACTATTAGTAAATACGAATAATACCCAAATGGCAATGAGGGGGTTTTAGGTGGTTGGGGGTAAATATCAAAATATGAAAAAGAGAAAAACCAAAAATCGATATACTACAAACGGTTACGATATTTACTTTGGCTATAAACCCAAAAATAGGATTGTTATTCTTCGGGTCAAGGATGACGCAGCCAATGTTTTACTTTATCTTTGCTTGCTCGATTTCACTCTCTCCCACTCTTTGTTCTGGGGGCATGACTCGCAGTCCCAAGAATTTGTAAAACTCTTTTTCGTTGTTAAGTTCAACAAGTTTTTTGTCTTGATCAAGCAGTTTAATACCATGCTCCGAGAGGGACTTGCCTTGTTTGAGCGCGTACTCGCGCAGTTTAATGTTATGTTCTTTTGATCCAGTAAAGTGTTGCAAAAATGCCCCGAAACGCTCTGGTGGTGAGCTTTTGATGTCGACTTGAATGTTATTGGTGAGGATAACGCGGATGAGGTTATCTCCATCGGCTAGAACTTGTTTAATATTTTTGAGCGTTTTAATAAACGTTTTGACTTGTTCAAAATCAGTAGTAGCAACTCCCAAATCAATATCCCCAACTCTTTTCTTTTTTCGGCGCAAACTGCCAAGCGGAAGTGCTTCGATGACTGCTGGACACTCTTTGAGTTGAGTGAGCAATTTGTCTGCAATGACCGATGCTTCTTCAAAACTGTACGAAGATGCTTGATGCTTCGAGAGCTCAATAGCTTCAATAATGTCTTGTTCACTTTTTTCACCAAACCCTTCCAAGTCTCTGATTTTGCCTGCTTTTGCCAGTTGTTCTAGATCATCAACTGCACTTTTTGGTTCGAGCTGAAACGTGGTGACAAATTTGTAGGCACGTTTGACTCCAATCCCTGTGATGTCCAAAAGTGGAAAAACGGCTGCGGGTACTTGATTCAAGTACTGGTCAATTTCCTGACAATGCCCAGTGTTTAAAAGTTCAATAATTTTTGACTCAATGGCTGGTCCAATTCCTTCAATCCGATCCAGGGACTTTTCTCGTTGATATATATCGGAGATTTCTTCTGTCAAATCAAGTAAGACTTGAGCAACTTTTTGATATGATCGGATTTGAAAGAAGTATTTTTTCTGATCGATCAGTTGTAGCGCTGCAGCAAGGTACTCGAATTGTTTGGAGATGGCAACGTTGGTCATGTTGCTAGTATATAGGGTTTTGTATATGGTATGTAGGGAGTTCGCTAGTACTTAATATAGTACTAGAGCGACTCTGAAAATTTAATTATTGTATGTCTCTTCATGAATGCTCTGCCTGAACCAGACTTTAAATATTTTTCGAATCCAAACGCAACAAACTTGTTTGCAAAAGCGAAGTAACAAAGAAGATTAACTGGCAATCTTTGTTTTGTGGAATTAACTTGTCCACTCTGATGTCTTATGATTCGCTCTTTTAAGTTGTCAGTACATCTAATATAGCTTTTTTTATCTGAACAGAGAAGAATATAAACAAAATACATTGCGGGACATTATAAACTAATGAAGAAAAGTTTGCCCTAGTTTTTTACTGATATACGGTTGTTAAAATTTGAGACTCGTTGTTGAGGATAAGCGGACAGTGTCTCGCCAAAGCCTTTAGCAGGTAACGTATAGTTGAAGTAATTGCTCTATTAAAAGGAGCCCGCCTCCACTGAAGCTACGGCGAGGCGAAGGCGGACTCGGCCGGATTCGAACCGGTGATCTCCTCTGTGACAGAGAGGCGTGATAACCACTACACTACGAGTCCAGATGTTAAATTTCGAGCCTTAATTATATCGAAATTTTGGCACTTGAGTACCACTAAAACTTCTAAAGTAGTGATATCCCCCATGCGCTCAAGATTGCTTTGTCGCTGGGCTTATTCAGTCATACTCCTCATCTTGAGCTCTGGGGGATTATAAATTGCAAATTTACAACTATGGAGTATATAATCGCGAAAAAGGTGGGATATTATGGAAAAAAGTGACATTAAACAACTGCTCAAGAATATTAAGGAATATGAACAATTGGGGAGTTTTGTCATGGGTGTGGTCGTAGTGGTTTTGATAGCAGGTAGTGTGTTGTATGGGATGGTAAAGATGAAGTTTCAAGGTAGATTCATTCATCGCGATGCTGAGAATACCCAAGTATCAATTACTCCCACGGTGGGGGTTTTGCTGATAGAAAAGCTTCCTGAAACCCCTGATTTGTATGAGAAAGATGGGCATTGGTATGCTAAGGGATTGCCGGCTGAGTATGAAGTCAAAAATGGAGATTCAAGTTGGAAAGTAGCGCTGGCTGTCTATGGATCGGGAGACAACTATCGTGACATTGAAGTAGAGAATGCGATGCAACCCAATCAAGATTTAGTTATGGGGCAAAAAATCGTGTTGCCAAATGTGCCGTCAAAAAAGTTGGGCCCAGCCACTACAGTATCACCGACATCCAGTGCAACCCCCCAGGATCAATCTTCAATGAAGATTGGACTACCCACTAAGCATGTTGTTCAAATTTCAGAAGGTTTATGGCAAATCGCTCAAAAGTATTATGGAGACGGATATCAGTACTTGAAAATTTACGAAGCAAATAAAGACAAAATGAAAAGCCCAGACGATATCCGAGTAGGAATGGAGCTCACCATTCCCCAATTGTAAACACTATTCTTTGGTAGAATTTTGCAAAAATCTGCCGATTTTTGGCTATTAGTGGCCAAACCTGTCAACTAAAAGCGCAGAATTGAATAAATTTTGTACTCATTACTCTTTGTTTACTTTTCACACAATTCCTGAAACCTTAGACCTGACACCTGAAACCTAGCAAGAGAGCCTCCTGACAGAATCGGACTGTCACCCGCGGTTTACGATACCGCTGTTCTACCATTGAACTAAGGAGGCTACTGCTTTATTTGCTCAGCAGAGTTACCATTTTACCGCTCTTTTGTGGCAAAAACCACACTATTTGATAATGTTAGGGCCGAGGCTGGACAGAAATTAGTGCTAGTCAGCGGTTTTTTGCTCTTTGTTTTTTACCTTTTACATGTGTAGTATAGGATACATAGGAATTTATCAATTAAGAATACGTTAAGTTATGAAAAAAATGACAGTAAAAGTATCCTTCACTTTTTCAATATTCCTTTTCTTGATGAGTGCCTTTTCTCGTCAAGCTGTGTTTGCTGCGGCAACTACGGTGCTATCACATAGTGCGAATGCTTCTACGATCGGGAAGTATAAAAAGTTTGAACTCACTTTTCAAATCTCAAGACAGTTCCCTGCCGGCTCCTTTTTACCCTACTACTATTATGATCCATCTGATACTGCAGTGATTACCGCGTTTCCAACTCCAGGTCCGGTTGGAGCCGATGGCATAACCATTGATGGACACTTTATTACTCCGTCAGGCAAAGAACTTGTCGTGCCGGCGTTTTATATGCAGGAATATACCAGAGGGACAAGTTATCGAATTAATTTATCAACTAATTATTCCTGGAAACTGCGCTTTGCACCGGAAGAAGTCGGTGCATATCAGTACTATATTACAGTTCAGGATAAAAACGGGAGTTCACGGTATCCTGTGTCTGGAACTTTAAATTTTCAGGCAACAACTTCAACTTCGAAGGGATTTGTACGGAAGTCTTCGAGCGATCCTCGATTTTTTGCTTTTTCCAATGGTGATAGTTTTATTCCGAACTCTGCTGCTGCTCAGTGGTGGAGTGGTGGACGATCAGATGGATACGACAAGATTTTTAATAATTTTAAATTGAACAATATTAACTTTACCCGAATATGGGATCAAAATGATGGCTATGGTTTAACAGTTGAAGGGCCATATGACGCATACCCAGATGACTACCCAAATGCTTGGGGGTTGGGAGGAAATGATCCAGCCGCGATTGCAGTGCCAAAAGGAACTCAGATGAATCAGCGAGGCAATGCTGAACAAGACATTATAATTGATTCTGCGGAAAATAATGGAGTGTATATAGAGCTGTGTTCTCATTCAGACCCGTACTGGATCTGGGATGCTTCAGTGCACAATGAAGGATGGAATTTAAATAAAGTTGATTTCGCCAATGTGAAACACGTGAATTATTGGAAACGCAATTTCCGCTACAAAGTAGCACGGTGGGGATACTCCCCTGCAGTTCTTAGTTGGGAGGCCTGGAATGAGCATGGTCAGGATATGTTTTCATATGGCACGTTGGTACAGTTTTATCAAGCCTATGGTGATTACCAAAAGCAGACAGATCCATACAAACATTTTGTGACCACTTCTCAAGGTTCACAGAACTGGAGCCCTGGATTTTGGGCTCTGCCGCAAATGGACTTGGCAAATTATCACGATTATATGATGTCAAATCGATTCCCAGATGGTGTCTACAATGACGCGACTAACTTTGTGTATCGCTATGCACAATGTTTACGAACGACAACTGGAAAAAGTAATGGTTGTAGTTTTGGTATCGGTGATGGAACTACCTGGGCTGATCCCAACTCAAAGCCAATTTTATGGACTGAGCTGGACACTGGGACCACGACTTGGAATGTAGCGAATCCTCAACCAACAGCTCGTCTCAATATGCGCTGGGCGGGTTTGTTTTCGCCAATTGGAATGGCTCCAGTTGATTGGTATAGTAGAGATGAGTCAACAACTTTTGTCAAAGATAAATATGCAGAAGCAAAAGTTGCTGGAAACTTTTTTAAGGATATTGCTTACGATAAGGCAAAGTTCTCGTATTTTTCCACCAGTGATGTGGCCCTTACGACGTCTCCCATTACAGCGACAAACGTAAAAATTCGTGTATTGGGTATGCGCAGTCAAGATACTCAACAATTTTATGCTTACGTTCAGCATAAAGACTTTATTTGGAAGTATGGAACCACTGTTCCAGCTGCTATCTCTGGATCGTTCAGTGTCGGAGGTATGACTGATGGTCAGTACAACGTTGAGTATTGGGATACTACTGCTGGGACAAAGACGACGGCTACTGTAACAGTTGTTGGAGGGAATCTAACAGTTCCAGTTGTAAATCTTTCAAAAAGTATTGCGATCAAAGTCCGGCACGTGAATTATAATCCAAACCCACCAACAGCCACACCTGTGCAACCGACCTCGACTCCTGTTCAGCCTAGTTCGACGCCAATCCAACCAACAGCGACAAATGTGCCTTTTTCTTGTCCAACTGATATTGATGGGGATTATCTGACAGGATTAAGTGATTACTCAGTTTTGGTTGCTAACTTTCTAAAAAAACCGCTAATCAATCCAAAAGCTGACATAAATGGTGATGGAAGTTGTGACCTTCTTGACTACTCACAACTTGTACAACACTTTTTACAGCCATGCCAGTAAAAGTATGAGTTTTTTTACTTTTATTCAAAGAGTACTGTTAAGTTCCTCTAAGATTGCGAATCAGCATTTTGGAAAAGTATCTTCTGAGTCTGTGAAGACAGGAGATAACAATCAAGTACTCACCCAAGCCGATCTTGATATTGGGCAGCATTTGATCAAAGAAATCCAATCTGAATTTCCCGATTTTAATATTATCGATGAAGAAGCTGGAGTCATCGATAATGGTTCTTTATACACATGGGTGATCGACCCAATTGATGGCACGAGCAACTTTGCCGCAGGCTTGCCAACGTATGGGGTGATGTTAGGCTTGCTCAAGGAAGAAAAACCA
Source organism: uncultured Pseudomonadales bacterium (assembly GCA_964583795.1). Classification (GTDB taxonomy): domain Bacteria; phylum Patescibacteriota; class Microgenomatia; order UBA1400; family PJMF01; genus JBDTME01. The sequence goes on from CAZOWX010000010.1 coordinate 42,169, forward strand.
ATTGCTGGTGGTATCGTACTTCCCTATTTTCAACAGCTCTACATTGCCGAACATGGTTCTGGAGCATTTTGTAACGACAAACGAGTGCATGTCTCAAGTGAACAGAAGTTACTTTCTTCTTTGGTGGCATATGGAATTGATGGTTATCAAGAAAATCCTACACGAACTGAGACAGAGATGCAGTTGGTGACCAAAGTAGTTCTTAATATTCGAAACTTGCGAACAACTAATAGTGCGTATGATATGGTTCATGTCGTTGATGGCCGATATGGAGCATTCTTAAATCAAACGACCAAAATTTGGGATAATATTGCATTTCACTGTTTAGTTGAAGAGGCTGGCGGTGTGATCACTGACTTTTGGGGGAAATCAATGGATTTTTCAAACCCTTTAACCAAAATTGAGCAGAACTTTACTGTTTGTGCCGGAGCAAAAGAACTTCATACCCAACTGCAAGCAATTATTCATAGCAGTTAATCGGACGTTGCTTGCTTCTTCTTCTCTTTTTGCAGTAGGATTTGTATAGAAGGAGTCTCTATGCAAAAGTTTGCTCGAGTGTTTGGTTTTGGTTTTTTGAGTTGGCTGGTGCCCTTTGTGGCATCCATTTTTTTTTATACCAAAGAAGGTACATTATTGGTTGATGTGTTTCTATTTAAATCAATCATGATTGTGGTTGGTTCCCTAAGTGCCAGTGTCTTGTTTGTCCTGTACTTCAAGCATTTATCGTCTCGTTTTTTGAAAGAATCGGTTGTTTTGGGAGTAACTTGGTTTGGTATCAACCTATTATTGGATATCGTTATTTTACTGCCGATGGCCAAACTTAATTTTGCCGATTATTTTGCCCAAATTGGTATGCGATATTTGGTCATTCCTGTATTTGCTATCACGATTGGAATGCTGCTTGAGACAAAACAGAGTTCACGATGAAGAAGAAAACGCTAAGTGGAGCTTAATTCAACTAATTTTTTCATGGTGTTATAGTTGCGTGTAGTGATTGACACATTCAGTTGCTTTTCAAAAAAATTGTTATTCCATTTTGAATCACTGTACTTGGTTGCATACTGGGTATACAGCACGTTATCAACAACTTGAACAGCATCTGGTGAGAAATCTTGTTTGATGAAAGCATCTAAGAGTTGGGTGTCAAAAGGTTGTTGTGGAATCGAGAAATAGACCTTTGACGAGTCAACAGTATGAATGGGGTTGTTAGAAAAGATTGTATTAAAAGTTGTTGCATCTCGAGCGATCACAATGATCTCAGCTCCGATTTGATTCATGATGGCTTGATGAACCATCTGTTCAATGGTGGATTGAGGATGCTCTGATTGGGCGACGACATTACCAGTTTGGATGTACGTCTGAACATTGAGCAGTCCGGCACTCGTAAGGGCTTTTCTGAGCTCTGCCATTGGGACTTTATTTTTTCCGATTGGCATTACTCCACGAAGCAGGATGACGTATGTTTGAATCATATACTGACCTATTTTTTTAGCGCTATTTCAATCTCCGTATCAAGCTCAGCGAATTGGTTGATTATAAATTTTTTTGAATCATCAACCCCTTTATTGTACAGGGTTGTTCCAACAGTATCTAGGAACATATCCAGAAGCTCTTCAGCAGCAATCACACCAATGGTTTCATCTTTTTCTGTTTCATAAAAGTCAATAATCGCCTTGATTGCTTGCTGGCGTTGTTCTGTGGTAAGGAGTGAGAGCTTTGATTTCGTTTCTGTGTCCTATTTTGTTGAGAGTATTAATATATTAAACACCCTTTTGGCAACGTATTCGTCCACCAATAATATTTTCGTTACTATCTATTACCCAGTAGTTTAACGTAATTGCACTTATATTTTTCATTCGTGTTTCATGCAAAATCAAATAATCCCCTATCTGGACCTTTTGCCAATCTTTAAAGCCTGGCATATGTATTTCTTGAGCATCAAGAAATGTCACTCTGATCCATTGATTGTCACATGTCTCTATTTTTCTGACAATACCTTGTGTACTTGAGACAAAGTTGAAAGGATTTTTTCTCAATTGGAGTAGATAAAAGATTGGGATTTTGTTTTCTGCTAAACGGTGATATCTGGGATTATGATCTTGAATTGAATCAGTGAAGATAGGGACCATTTGGATAAAATCAAATCCAAGAGCCAAGAGTGTTGCTAACCAACTTTGGGGGCTGCGACTACACATTAGAGTACTTCCCGAAGTATCGAATGAAAATACTCCAGTTACTTCATTTTCTGTGCTGCTTTTCACTACAAATTTCTGTGGTTCGTGTTCCTCCAAATCCTGCAAATATTTGGGGTGAAGGTTTACTATTAGCAGATCTCCAGTTTCTTTCAATGCTTGAAAGGCTAAAAAAAGAAAGTATGAAGCCTCATCTCTATTGAGTATTTGATGCAACACCAGTTGAGCCACTGCTACATCGTAACTACTTTCATATTGGCGAGTAAACCGAGATATTACTCCAGTATTTTGTGCTAGTACCACTTGATTGCTGAAAGTGTCTATTGGATTAGAAAAAGTTGTTCTGACTAGATTGGAAAAGATTTTTGTATCAGTTTCAAAAAATGCTGTTTTTTTTATTCTCATACCGTTTAGTATTAAAGAAATTAGCAAATTTTGAGATGAAGAAGCATCTCCAGACCCAAAATCAAAGAATGATAACTCGGTTGCTAGATTGGGAATTTGTAGAATACAGCCAAGTATCAAAGGATGTATTAATCCTTCTTTTAGTGGATCAATACTTTGGCCAGTTTTTGCCTCTCGTGTATTTGCCAATATGGTTAAAAGTCTTTTACTATTTTTAGCTAATGAGACGTCAAATGTTGTTTTTAGTTTTATTTGAAGGCTAAATAGCGTGATTAGCCAATTGCTATTTTATACGCTCCGAACAAAATCACGAGTAGTCCAATTCCTCGTATCACATACACTTTTGCAGGATGGTGTTCCAGGAATGTCGGTGAAAAGCGCGATGCAATCAGACTGACCACAAACACGATTGGAGCACTGAGCAAGCCAATTACACTAGAAATGGTGAGGTTTACGCTGAATGCTTTGAATAGAGCAATGACCCCTATAGAGCCAATATAACTGGAGATGACCATTGGTGTAATTTGCTTTGTCGTATAGTTCATTTTTGGCTTTTTAAGCATGATGAACAGAAAGCCAGCTGTTCCTATGAACATGTATTCCCAGAAAATCAATTCAATTGGAGTGAGTTGTTTCAAGCTAAAGCCAACGAGTAAATTGGAGTAAGCATGAAAGATTTGCATCAGTAGTACGAGCCCAATGCCCTTGTTGAAGAAGCTTTTGACAGACATTTTTTCGTCAAGTGAAACGAGAATTGCTCCGAAGATGAGCAGTCCCATCCACAGATAGTTTTGGATCGGAAAGCGCTCGCCCAAAAAAAGAAATGCCAGTAATCCCACAAACCCTGCTTGCAACTGAAAGAGCGGCGCAAAGCTTGATGCATCGGTATCAAAGATTGCGGTGTAAAACGCGTAGTACCCTATCAAAAAACCACCGACAAGCAGTGCTATAAGTTCGAACATTTCAAATGAAAGCGTGGTGAATGACACAAATGGAAATAAAACAAGATTAAACGAGAAGGTCGTTAGCATGAAGTATGCCATCATCGAGTCTTTGTTATCGATGCTGTGCTTGCTTAAGAGTTTGTTGAGAATCAGCACCACTGCAAAACAAGCAGCTGCGAGAAACGCGAAGAAAAGGTAGCTCATGAGTGGTGATTATACATCTTGCTTGGTTGTAACTGCCAGGTGCCAATCTCTCGTTGTTTTTTAAACACGGCGTTGCAACTTAGGAGTGTGACAGAATCAACCAGATACGGCTCGAATTGTATAGATTCCGATAGTTTTAATACTTGTTCTCGAAACGCTTGAGATGGTTGAGAGCTAAACCGAACTAATGTCATATTGCTAAAGAAATAGCGTGTGTTTGCGTAGATTTTATCATCTGGAACATTGGCTTTTTTCATCGCTTCGTCTAAATCTAGGACAATGTTATCTAGTTCTGGATCGGTTGTGCCGATCAGAGCGAGGTTATTTGGGAAGAGTAATAGGCGATAAAAGTAGATCTGATACTGGTGGTGACGAGGGATGACGCTAGAAAAAACGCGCTGGGCCTTTTCAATGTCATTTTCATCAAAGTGTGGCGGATCATTGATGACGCGTACGTTTTTGACGGTGAGGTGCAGTGAGTCATTGGGGTAGTAGAAAAAATCAGGTTCGATTGCTCGCAGTGGCTGAGTCAGTGTGCTGACTTGATTGATCAGCTTCTGGTTTGGAATGTGAACGCTGGTCAAGCAAATTCTGGAATCATTTTCGTAATCTTCTACTGGTGCTACAGTACTAAAATTCAGTGCATTAACACTGACTTGTTTGGCGATGGTGTTAATGACTTCTATTTGTTTGTGTTGGTGGGGTGTGAGTGGCATACTAGAGGTTACTAATGGTAATTAGTTCAAATCTATTGGGTTTGGATGCCAGCAACAAACCAGATTTTTTCCTCCAGTTTTACCTACTCAAACCGCATGTCCGTATCGATTTTTTGTAACCCTTAGTTAATATGCTCTATCAAGAAACGATATGATTCATATTCATTTTTTGTACTATCCAATCACAAAAAAACGATCTGTCTTATTTTCTATTACAAAAGGATATTTTGAATCATCTCCTATTTGTTGGTAGTGGTCATATGCTCTTTTTAGGTTATTCCATGTTGTGTTATCTATGTCTTGTTCACTGTAGAATCTTAATCTTTCTACTTCACCCTGGGGAGGAGCTTCTAATGCATCGAGAAGGGCATATCTTCTCATATGTTCCAATTCATGCATTGCCACAAAATAGGGATCTTTTGAATCTGGATCTACTCCAGCTAATACTTTCCACTGAAACGAACCTTCAGGATAGAGTTCAAGTTTAGTGTACTCTGCAGGGTTTGTATAGCTCTGATCTGGCTGAAGTTCTAATATCTTTGTGGGTTCGAAAGCTTCTTCTAATGGAATATCTTCTATGCTTACATTAAAACCTCTATCACTCCACCCTTCTGGTGCGTATGTTATCTGGATACATTCAAAACTACTTGGTCTTTCGATTTTTTTCCAATTGCAAGAAACAAATAATCTGTGTCTGTAGAGCCTTGCTCTAAACCTGCTTTAATTGAGTAGCCCGTTATTCCCATTAAACCCCAGTTTGCAATTTCATTTTGTGTAATTAGGTGTAATGACTGTTCACGAAGTTGTCGCTGTACGTCATTTCCTGACTGCCAGTGTGCCTGGAGAAACATGTCTGCGTCAGCAACAGTGGGCAACGCCTTTTGAATTACATCTCTAGCGGAATCGTATCTTTCATCACGGAAGGTTTCCTGAAGAATAGTTGGTTTATCAGTTATTAAAATCTTTAATCTTCTATCCCCACCCCGCTGATACTGAGCCATTAATCCGCCTTCTTCAAAAGCGGATTGCCGTATGTGAAAGCCGACATTTTGTGAGTCTAATATTTCGATGCCTCTTTCTGATAGTTCTTTTACTTCTACAATGTTTTCTGGCAACCTTTTGATCCCTTCGGTTGCAATTTCAACCTCAGGTGTTGGAGTTCTGGTTGCCCTACTACTTGTAACACGAACTACCTGCGCGACTTTGTGGTCTCCGTCCTCTTCACCTTGCCGTTTAGCTTCTAAAAGTTTTTCGGTGTCAAACTCACCTTGACTACTTTGGTCTTCCCACCTAGTTGGAATCCCCTCACGAAACCAGACCTTTATACCATCTTGGTTGAAAGAGAGCACTTCAGGTGAGGGTTGCGTTTCGGTGAGTGAGGGAGTTTGATTTTGTGTAGAATTTGTAGAAGTGTTTCTATCCCTTGACCTTAAACCGACACCAGCTGCTGTGAGAATAAAACCAGAGATTATTCCCTTCAAGAGATTCCGCCTACTTATATCTTTGTTTTCTGTCATTTAATTTAGATACTACTTGAAATGGTTGGTGTAAATTGTTGCTGTTACTGTTACTATATCATGGAAACTAGTATGAACTATTTTAGATCCAAGAGGTATTAAATCTTTGCCAATTTTTAAGAGTAGTCAAGTGTTTTTTTGATAACTTATTACGTTTTTGGAAATACCAAACTTTTTTTCTAACATTGATAATATTTGGCCGGCTAACTCAAATGCATATTTTTCTCGATTTTGCCAATACCTGAATCATAAAATGATTCAAGGAATCTACGCTAATAAAATAAAGAAAGTAGATATAAAAACGAAAAAAGTAACTGAAGAAAATGGGGGTGATGTTTCAAAGCATCCTCCGATGTGGTTTTTAGCCAAAAAATTCTTTGATAGATCGTATGTCTGACATGTTTTACAATTCTGTGTTGGTTGGACTAATGATTTGTTAGGAAAGAAGACTAAAGAAAAATCCTAGGTTCGATTCCCGTCACCGGTATTGCAACTTTCCAGGCTAAACGATTTTTTGCAAAAAATAAAGCTCGAACTCGGGGAAAGATTGATTTCTTGGCTAAAAACCAAAAAACGGGAATTAATTCCCGAATGGAGCGGGATAGGGGAATCGAACCCCCTTCTCATCCTTGGGAAGGACGCATTCTACCGGTGAACTAATCCCGCGCTGTTTTTCTACTTGTTAAGCAGCGATCTATTTTAACACGATTTTATATTTTGGGTTACAATAGACACAACATGATTCAACAAATCACTCTCCCATCAGCTGAGCAAAAAACTCCTGAACCAACCGTCAAGAAACCCGTTGTCTCCAATAACCCTGCTCCGGTGAATCGACCAGTCCCCCTCTCCTCTACTCGATCGATTACAAATCCATCGGTGCAACCCAATACTCCCAGTGCTCCAGCGATGAGTGGGTTATCTGCTTACGAGCAAACCCAACAATTTCTCAAAAACCAGATCTTATCCATTCAACGCAAATCCAAAAACCTCAAAGAATCCGAACGCTCCATCTTGTTTCAAAGTATCGCAGCGTTATCAGCTTCAGTCGCACTGGGCCTTGCCTTCATCTTCTTCATCTTTCCGCTGCTGATTCGCTTTGCTGGTAACTGGGGTAACCTCGCCGTGTTCCAACAAAGTGACTCGATTCCGCCACGCATTCCCGCCTTTGCTGCACCACCCGAAGCCACACAGGAAAGCTCAATTATCCTATCAGGATTTGGTGAACCCAAAAGCAAAATCGTTGTGGTGAAAAACGGCCAACAATCTGAAAACACGCAAGTCGATGACAACGGTGAGTTCTCACTCAACGTTGGGCTCAACGAAGGCGAAAACACCATTGCTTTGTTTAGTGTCGATGAAGCCAAAAACGAAAGTGCCAACAGTAAAACCTACACCATCAGTTTTGATAAAACCCCACCAGAAGTTGATTGGCAAACCCCAGAAGATAAAAAAGTAGTTAAAAATCTGCGTGAGCAATCAATCGAAGTCAAAGGCACTGCAAATGAAGCAGCAAAGGTGTATCTCAACGATAAGTTTGTGGCCAACTCACCCGATGGTAACTTTAAAACCAATTTCCAACTCAATCAAGGGGATAATGCCCTCAGCCTCAAAGTGACCGACAACGCGGGAAACGAAACGGTTGTTGAGCGCGTTGTCTCATTTAAACCGTAACCGATTCATTCCTAGTAGCGTCGCAAGTGCAATCAGTGTCCACGCATAAAACACACTATTGTTAAACAGGCTATGAATGCCAATCAATAGTACGACTGATCGAATCGGTTCGCTCATAAAAGTAAAACGCAGTTGCCACAGTGCGAGCAGCAGCAGCACTGAACCCAAAACTCCCAGTGACACAAACACAAATACAAATGAGTTGTCCGGGGCGGTGGCATGATTAGGCAAGTTGTTGAGCGATGCGGGAATAGTGGTGTACAACCCTTTTCCCCAGATGACTTCAGTCAATGAAAGTGATTGTAAAGCCGCCTGGTTTGAGTTAATTCGCGAAAAAATACTGGCAGTTCTCTCAAGTTTCACTCCTTCTGAGGAAGGACGCGGTAATAGCGGGATTATTGCAAAGAAAAAGAGAATTATCAGAAATTGTTTTTTATATTTTGATACCCAAAGATTAAACACACTCACCAGAATGAGAGCAACATACGTAGCGCGAGAGTACGTCAGCAACACACTCACCATTCCCAGGCCAATAAACAGTCCAAACAGCCACCATTTGGAATTTTTCTGAGTGAGCGTATACACCACTACCCCAATTGCTAGGATCAATCCAGTGAAACCCGGATCAAACACGGTAGAAATCAGACGATAGTAATGATCATCCCACCCCAGCAGTAATAACCACCGAGTATCAGGATAGAAAACGTACTGTACCACACCAAACACCCCAATCAATGCGATCATGCCCAAAAACAAATGTAACAGTTGAGTTTTTTTCATCATGCGATTCTTGATCGCCAGGTGAACCAACACTCCCAGTTGGGTATACAACCCCAATCGAACCAGATACAACACTGGCACAATGTCAGGATGCAGTAGCTGAATAAAAAGCGTTTGAATACCCAGAAAGAGCGCAAAAACCAAGGTCAATGGGTGTTGGGATGCATACCCCAGTAACTTACGATACGCAGTCAATAACTCCGGTAGAAAAAGAACGATCAGTCCAGACAGAATCATCTCGTGAAGATACACAGCGACGTGCGATGTGAGTTGAAATCGCTGGAGTTGCCCAAGACTCAACACTGCAAAAAAGACAGCAATCAAAATTCGAAATAGTGCTGGTTTAGCGTCTGTGAAGTTCATAGCGTTTAATCCGAACCATATTGGAGTGTATGGCCATTAAAAAACTGTACACAAACCCGCGGTAGCCATCCAAAAAGCCGAAACGAATGACAAATGTATAGATGAATTTACAAACTGGAAAGCAAACCATTTTCAGCAGTAAAAATCGCTCATCATGCTCACTTGCAAGCAGGGAAGTATACTGATCAATTTTTTGAATAAACTGTGTGATTGAGGTGTGGGGGTGATGCCCCAAGAAATGGTTCAGCGTGATCACGTTTGCCGCTGTCGATGTGAGTACCAGTTGTTCGTGTGCACTCCCATGCCACTGTGCTTCCCCCTTTTTCACAATTCGCAGAAAAGTTGCTCCTCTAGTTTCTCCGTGAAAAAGCGGCTTGTTCAGGAAAAAATCAAGTCTGCGCAGTCGCATGCCAACCACATCAGCATCATTCAAGTGCGCTTCAATTTCAGTGGTTAACTGCTTTGAAATATACTCATCGCTATCCAGAAATATGATCCAGGGAGTGGTGACCATACGCATCGCTTCGTTTTTCATCTGCGAAAAGCTCTTGAGCTGCGGATGTGGCAACACTCTCAGTGCTGTGCTGGTCTTCATTTTTTTCCAGTCAACTCCCGACTGCTGGTCAATGACGATAATTTCCTGGGCAAATGTTGCGCTTTGGATCGCTTGGCACATTCGCTCGTCATCGCGATGACACGGAATAATGATGGTGAGTGGGGCTTTGGTCATGGGATATCTGGGACTACAGTAACTGAAACGTGGTCAAAGTGGATTGTTTTCGCACCTTGATACTCATCTAACTCGCTGTTTTTATTGTTAATAAAGTATACCGCAGTTGGAGTGTCGGGTTGGGATGGAGAGGTAGAGTTGTTGAGTGAGAGACCAATCATTCGATAATTATCGAGATAGCTTTCAAAGCGAGCTTCAGGATCGCTTGAGTGCAAGGTGTATGGCTTTGTGTTTGTATCACGCTGGATGTAGCGCATCACTTGCAGTTGTTCTTTGTACGATGGTCCGTAGTGAAACTCTGAATTGGCCGGAAGCACAAAAAAATGGTTGTTCACGATGGCTCTGCTATTGATGAGTGCAGTGCTAATGATAAGTAGTACGACGAGATATTTTGCTAGATGCTTCCAATAAAACAGACCAATGCCAATACTCATGCAACACAGCAAGATAATCGGAGGGAAATACGCTTCCGATGGTGTGCCGTGTATCACGAGTGCGAGCAATAAAAGCAGTACACTCACGCCAACTTCATACAAAAATAAATCAGCCTTTTTTGTACGAACAATACTCCACAAACTCAAGAGCACTAACCCTAAAAATACCGCTCCTAATACAGTACTGTTGAGTGAAAAAATGCGTGAAAAATAAAAGAAAAATATTTTGGCTGTGTCGACGAACTGGGATATTGAGAAAGTGTGGGAGGTACCTGGCAAAAAGTAACGTGCGATATTTTTTGCTACCCAAAAGATGAACCCTCCAAGCTGAGAAAATTGGTGCGTTGTGTCATAGATGAGCTGAGGCAGTAAACCAATTGCAAATCCCAAGGATATCTCCCATAGAAAGGTTTTTTTCCAATGCTTGGTTTTCCACAGTGAAAGTGGAATCAATAGGAGTAGCGGGAAAAGCGCTAACTCGAACTGAAACAGAAGCGAAAAACTTAGTACTGCCCCTAAAACCGCTCGACTTTTTTGTTCGATCAATCGGTCTATGTTCCATAAGTACAACAATAAAAATGAGATAATTGGAGTGATG
>CAZOWX010000011.1:0-49529 GCA_964583795.1 uncultured Pseudomonadales bacterium
ATTCCAGGTCCTCATCGTCTGTCCCTTTATCAACCCCTCTGAATCAGAGGCGTTGGAAAATGTCGCCGCAGCAAAGGAGATGTTTGAGCAGGTAAAGTCAAAATTAAAAATTCAAAATTCAAAACTGGACATTACAATAAGCAATAGAGAGACAAAACAACCCGTCAAACTTTTTTTGCCTAATGGCCAGAAAAGTTGGCCGGGTAAACCAAGCAACCAAGCAACCAAACAACTTCCCATTTCCATCGGTCTCTTGCACTCGAAGTTGAAAAAAACCGAGAAGGAGCAGATTATCACCGATTTGTTTTCCGGAAAAATTGATGTCTTGGTCACTACGCCCATTGTCGAGGTGGGGGTTGATTTGCCCCAAGCATCGGCCATTGTCATCGAGGCAGCGGAGCGGTTTGGACTGGCCAGTTTGCACCAGCTGCGCGGTCGAGTAGGAAGAGCCGGACAACAAGGGTACTGCCTGCTGTTTTCCAACTCAAAGTCAAACGATACCAAGGAGCGGCTCAAAAAATTCGAATCAATTCACTCCGGCCAAAAACTGGCTGAGCTGGACCTTACCAATAGGGGAGCGGGTGATTTATTTGGTACGCAGCAACACGGCTTTGACCAACTCAAGTTCGCCTCATGGACCGATATTGAGCTGATTTCCAAGGCGAAGAGAATCGTGGATGAGTTTACAAAACAAAAGAAAAGCTATACTTCGCCATTACTTAAACCGACTAACAACCACTTGGTCCTCGCAAACTAATTGACTTGCTTAAGACAGAGTCAGTTACTGTTTGATAAAATCTCATTACTATGACCGAAAAATCTCGAAAAGACCATGACAAGATTATCATGCAAAACACAGAAGCAGACTATAAAAAGCTGCCACCGTATGAAATCATTGCAGACAGTTTTGCCGTCGGAGCCGGTTATCCTACGGCACAAGCACTGTATGTCTACTTTTATAGTTGGCTGCATGGCGACTACAGGCAAGCAAAGCCTAGTATACTAGTTGAAATGGTAAAAACTCTCAATAAAGATCAATTTGGAAAACTCTCCAACTCTATGGGAAAATACCATCACAGTAATTCAAACGCAGTTCAAACGTTACAGAGGCTATCAAGAAAGTCAAATTTTTCCATTCTAACCGCTGTGGAATCAACTCTTCCTAATCAGAGTGACTTTGATGAGCTTTTCTTTTATCTGGCAAATAAAAGAAAAAACGTAGAAAAACTCCTAATGGCCTTTTCTAAAGCGTATGTTCCCAACTCAAGATCACAGACGCTACAAAACTTGAAATGTATTTCTAGCTACTTAGAATGTTACTCAAACCCCAATAGCTGGTGGAGTAGTATGCCCCTGGCAAAAAGAAAGAAGATGATTGCAGTTGGTGTGACATTTTTTAGCTGACGGTCCACATAAAACATCACTCATCATCCCATAATCTCCCCCCTTGACAGCTCGAGGCATCCAGATATACTAAAGACTTTCTCACCCTGGAAGCTAACAGTTGACAGCAGTGAAAAAACAACAGATATTGGGAGGAAACCGTTGATTTGTTGCTTGGTTGGTTCGTTGCTTGTTTATTGAGTTGCAACACTCATTTAATTCAACAGACAACTGACAACCGATAACGAACAACTCATACCCAGCAAAGGACCCTATGGGAGCACTACCAAAACGCCGAATTTCATCTGGTCGACGCGGTCGCCGACGCTCTGCTGACGCTTTGAAAAAAAAGATCGTCAAGCATCACAGTGTCAGTAGCCATAAAGTCAAACTTGTTGACTCATTGAAAAAAGCACTCAAGCTAGCATAAAAACACTGGAAATATCAAAAGTATTCTTGTTTTTTGACCTTTAAAAAATTGTAATATCTTTGGGATTATGGACGACGTCGACAGCACTCAAAGCGATCAGCGACACGAAAAACGGATCGGTCGATTTCAGGCATTGTTTGCCTACTCGTTTGGGAAAAACACCTTTGACCCCACGTATAAAAGCTATATTGATCAATTTGTTGAGCATCAAACTGCGATTGATCACCAGATAGCAACCGCTGCTCCAGAATGGCCCCTAAACCAAATGAACACTGTTGATCTCGCGGTGTTGCGCGCTACTTTACTGGAAGTCATCACTAAAAAAACGCCGAAGAAAGTCGTGATTAATGAAGCCATTGAGATCGCCAAAGAGTATGGATCGGAGAGTAGTGCCAAGTTTGTCAACGGAGTCTTGGGAAAATTACTTATTGATTCATCAGAGTAAAAAGTATTATGTTGTTTAGGTTACAGCAATTGGACTGGAAGCAATGGATGATCCAGCCCAAAAAACAACGTCATACACAGTTATTACTAATAAGGGTTGTAAGTTGATCCAATAACCAAAACCTAGAACCTAGAACCTAGAACCTAAAAATATGCTTGCCCATACACACACTCATCAGCAAGATATGAACATTGATCAAGTGGTGCGACGCATGATTGAAGAAGTCACTGGAAATGGTCTGAATGACATTCAGAGCGACTCTGATTTGGTCGAAGATTTGGGAATTAGTAAATCGGAACTCCTCAACATCGTCAAAAAAGTCCAGGTCAAACTCGAAATTGAACTCTCCAGCGAAGCCAAGCAAGAAATCCTTGAAGACGCTGAAGTAGTCCAGGACATGGTGGACATCATTGCTGAAGAGTACGAGTTTTAAAAGGGCAAAAGTTTCCGCCCGAGGCGGATCATCTTTGGGCTGAAAAAGTTACGGGGTTAAGTGAACTGTTGTCATCCTACACAAACATTCTCGCAAACAACTCTGTAACAACCCAACAACACAACTACTCAACAACTACCAAATGATCATTCCTTCCACATTACCACAGTTTAAAAATCAGGAACTTTTGGTCACCGCTTTAACCCACCGCAGTGCGCTAAATGAAGGTATTTCAAGTTCATCAGTATCCAATGAGCGACTTGAGTTTTTAGGTGATGCCGTTTTGGAACTCGCCACAACAAACTTTCTTTTTAACAAACTGCCAGACGAACCAGAAGGCACTCTAACGGCTTTTCGCTCCGCTTTGGTTAAAACCACCACACTTGCCCAAATTGCCCAGAAACTCGGCATCAATGAGGCGCTCATGATGAGTAAAGGCGAAAAGCGCACTGGAGGACACAATAACCCATCATTGCTGGCCGATACTTTTGAAGCTGTCTTGGGAGCAATCTATCTTGATCAAGGCTATGACGCCGTTGATACATTTTTACACACACATTTATTCCCGGAATTTGATCATATTCAAGAAAATCAACTGCATCGTGATTTTAAGAGCAGTTTTCAAGAACTTGTGCAAGCAAAAGGCCAACCGACTCCCACCTACGAAGTATTATCAGAAACTGGCCCTGATCATCAAAAAGAGTTCACAGTCGGGGTATTTATCGGTAAACAGATGATTGCCAAAGCTGTTGGAGCGAGTAAACAAAAAGCCCAAGAAGCTGCAGCAAAAGCTGCTCTTGAGAAAATGCAGTAGAGATGGTATAGTTTCGATCTGTCTTAATAGACCAAATTAGTCTGGTTGTTCTCAACTCTCTCTCAGGAACAGCTGTGATTCATTGAAAATTTGAGTTTAGAAAGCACATACATACACCACTCAAGTGGATAATAGCAACTCATTAAATTATGCTCAAAATCAAGCTTTCCAGATTTGGAAAACGTCATCAACCGCATTTTCGTTTTGTCGTGACTGAAGCCAGAAGTCGTCGCGACGGTCAATACGTCGTTAGTCTGGGGCACTACGCTCCAACTGCACAACCCAAGTTGTTACAACTGGATCTCGCCCTGTACGATGCGTGGCTCAAAAAAGGAGCCCAACCAACTGAAACTGTCGCAGCACTCGCAGCAAAGGTCCGAGACAACACCCCTTTTGCAAAAAAGAAAACATTGTCAAAGAAAGCTGTCGCAAAGCAAAAACAAGCAAACGAAACAAAAGAGGAAGCCAAAGCAGCCCCAACCCCAGAAGAAAGCAAGCCAGCAGAATCAGTTGAGAAACCAGTAGAGGCAACCGCTGAAGTAGCTCCCGAGGCTGCAAAGGAAGAAAAAACGCAAGCTGCTGCCTAAAATTTGAAGTAATGACGGGCATGAATTGTAGCTCTATAACCTATTAATTAGCGCCAAAAACCTAGAACCTAGCACCTAAAAAATGAAAAACCTTCTCACTTTTCTGCTTATTCATATCGTTGACTATCCAGATGAAGTCGTCGTTGAAGAACACGAGACTGACTTTTCCACTGAGTACTTGATCAAAGTCAACGCAGAAGATATTGGTAAAGTCATTGGACGAAATGGTCGGATTATTCAAGCAATTCGCTCGATCGCCAAAGTGCGCGCCCTCAAAGAACACCGCAAAGTCACCATCCAATTGGCAGAGTGAGAGTTAACTGCAAGCTACCCTCCTTCGTCCCGCAGTGCGGGGAAATTACAACTTGATCATCAGTCAGGTTTCCATTCAAGTGACTTCGGCGGGCTCGACAAGCGACACAGCCTTTTTTTGTCAATCAGTGTCACCTGTCAGTAGATGAAACTTGCTTGCAAATTCCAAATTTCAAGTCATACATTCCAAGACTAAAAAACGACCCCCACAAAAACAAAAAACGCCCGTCATCCTGGACAGTCAAGCGAGACACGAGCATAACGGATTCATGATCTAAAGTCAAAGTTTGTCATTGAAAACGTTGTAAAAAACCCTTCTCGATAACAAAAAAAATTCGTCATTCGCGCCTCGCCAGCCTGCCTCCCGACAAAGCAGTCTTGATACTTGGTCTAGTTTCAGCAAAGACTGACTGCAAATTAAAAGTTTGAAGCCTTTGTGAACAAAAAATGAGAATTTTTGCCTTTAGATCCCGATTTTCATCGGGATGACGGGCCGGGTGGCTTTTAATAAGTTACTGGTTGCATATGCGATAAGTCATCCCCCGATGGCCTCGGGGGAATCTTAAGTCTACACAGGAAAAAGCAAGTTCACTAGGAACTATGAAACTCAGACGACATATCCTAAACCCGTCTGGCTCGTGTCTCGCTTGACTGTTGAGGATGACGACTTTTTGTGACTAAAGGCATGAAGGAGCTTGCAGCTTGTATCGTGCAACTTGTCTTTTCCTTTACTGAAACAGATCTTTTTTTCCATCGGGATTGAGAACTGGGTTGAGCGGGAGCTGTGAAGAGACTCCCACTTTAAACTGATCTAACTCGCTTGATTGCTCATTGGTAAAGGTTTTGACGTCGGGAAGACTTTTGGCTGGGTCTGCTTGGACTTTTCCCACAAAAAACGAAGTGCTCAGTGTGAGGGTTGCTTCAAAGACGCTTTCACCTGCAGTTTGTTGTTCAACTAAATCTTTTCGGTTAATACCTTTCAAAGACAGTTCGGTAATCTGAGTAAGTGGCGCAATAAAATTGATCTCTTTGAGAAACGCATTGATGCGATTGATCGTACCCACAACCACAATCTTCGTCTCAATCGAGTCTACATTGGCATTTTGAGTAGGAGACTTTTTGGTGGTCTTCTCTTTGGCACTGTCTGTCGAAATCTGTCCGGGAACTAAACCAAACTCAGAAATAATCACTTGATTCTCACTCGATACTCGATCGATTTGGTTGAGGAGTTGCAGTAACGGCTTTGTGGAGGGCAGGATCGCATTGATCTTGTCTTTTTTGCCATACAAATCGGTGCTCGAAACATTTTGTAAAATATCTTTCTTCTTTTGGAGGTTATCGAGCTTGCGCTGTTCTTTTTTAATATTTGCACTGAGTGTCGTTACTTTGCTGACGTTGGGAAACAAAATCGTGAGTGCAACAAAAGCACACACCGCCGCCAAACCGATGGATACCAACAAGAATTTTCTGGTTTGAAGCAAATACTGGTAGTTTGTTTTCTTTTGTTTCGTTTCTAACATAGTTACTTTTGCGTCTTATTGAGCGGCGATACGGGCTTCTTGGCTGCTGGCGTGGGCGTGGCGACAACCAAGACAACGGAAACGCGGGTGGTGTATTTGCCAGAGCGTTCTCTAGAGAGATCGGAGAGCGCTAGGGTGGGGTACTTCGTCAGCACATCTGCAGTTTGCAATTGCGCTAATGCTTGTTGTAATAAAAACACGTTATCTGCAGCAATGGTGAAAATCAACGTTCCGTCTCTCTCTCTGGAAACTTCTGTAAGCGTTACCTTTTGGTTGGCAAACACGGTAGAGAAGTACTCGATGGCTTGTTGCGCGACCCCTTTTCCTTTAGCCAGTGTTTGAATCTCAGTGAATTTTTGGGCGAGGGTCAAGTACTCTTGCTCGACAGAAGCGAGTGTAGTAATTTGGCTCGCGACCTTTTTCTCATTTTGCTTAATCTGGTCAAGCGAGTTGGCCAAATAAAACTGTAGAGCAAATAATCCCACCGATGCGACGATCACCGCCACACTGATGTAGGCCAGAATAGTCGCGTACCACCGATCGGTCTTTTGAACGACCGACAACTGCTTGTGCCGCTGGCGAAGAAAGTTGATCTCGACTGAAGCCATGGCTTGGTAACTGATAGTTAGTATTTAGTATATGGTTTCTTTTGAGTTATTATCGCAATGACCGAACAACTCAACCACACAACAACGAGTTATCTTACTGCGTGCGCTCGACCAAACCCATACACACGCCATAAGCAGCTTGATTGGCTTGGGGGATGTTGCCGGTCGCTTGAGCGAATGGGGCAATGACTTGCACCTCTACCCCCAGCAGTGACGCCACAAAAGGGACCAATCCTGGCAGTTGTGCACTGCCACCGGACAGATAGACGCGAGCCACAGACTCTTGGGGAAACTGAGTAGAGTAGAACTGGATCGCTTTTTGAATTTGTTCGACCATTGACTTCACTATCGGCAGAAGAGCGGCCTGCACTTTCCCTTGAAAATACTGTTGATCCAAACCGTAAGTGCGTTTGTACTCTTCCGCTTGAGCAATGGGCAGCGTGAGTAGATTTTCAACAGCTCGAGTCAGTAACATCCCTCCCTGCGGATGCGAAAAGGTAAAGGCCAACTCACCTGCGCGCTCGATACTAATATCCAGAGTTGAAAGCCCCATGTGAGCAATCAAGCTCACCGGATCATTCTCTGCGGTGTGCACCGCTCGCCAAAGTGAGATCGTCTGGGTCTCAATAAAGCTGGGCTCCATCCCTGATTGCGAAAAAATCTCCATCAGACTTTCCACGATGGTTTTTTTCACTCCGATCAATAACACGCGCATGGGAGTTTCACGATCATTTTTTTCTGGTCGGAACAAGACCTGATACTCAAGTGAAAGCTCATCTTTAGGGATCGGAATAAACTGCTCGGCTTGCCAACCAATGGCCGAAGCTAACTCTGCATCGGTGAGTAGCGGGACCTGGATCACTTTAGTAGACACCACTGACTCTGGTAGAGCTAAGCGCACGTCTTCTTTGGGAAGTGAGTAGTCAGTAAAAATCGCTTGAATCAGTTGAATCATTTTTTCCGCACTGATTTCGTCGTTGGGGACACTCATACCAACAGTGTTGGGTACTTCCACCACCCGAACCACATCGACTTTTTTGTTTTTGAGTCGAGCGTTAATGACTTTTATCGAGTACGTACCGATGTCTATCGCGATTTGGTTCATGGATTGAGTAATGGATTATGGATTATAGATATATCGATAGTTGCTAGTTGTGCTAGCACACTGCAAATACAGGAAACTTTTAACTTTTGACCTTTTATCTTTGACTTATTTCTATTTCGTAATTGTCGATCCTGAATACAACACGTAATCAAAAATTGATGGCGCGACGCTCTTGGTGCGGTTGACCTGGACGGCGCGCACTTCATTGCCTAAGTTGCTGTCCGCGACTGATTTCACTCGGTAATACTGTACGGGTAAACTCCAACCACTTCCTTGAACTTGGATTGATGTATCGGCATAAATTGGCTTAATACGCACAAATAGATCGCCAGATTGCAAGTTGATCGTGGCTTGTCGAAAGTACTCACCAGAAGGATCGGTATTAATTTGAGTAAACCCATTGTTGGGAGTGGCACACGGACGGTAGGCATGCGTTCTGGTTTTGATCGTTGATCCGCTGCGATGAAAGATAGTCACCAAAAGTGACGCAGGATTTTGAGTGCAGTTGGTTTCTCTTGCCCAGCGCACGGTGATCCCTTGACCCGCAGCAACTCCAGTCACATCGGCTTGAGCACTGACTCCTTGAAACAAGCGTGTCTCCAGAGCTGTCACTTTATCAATGGTGTAGTTGACCGACAAGGTTGAGTCAACAGCAACCGTACCAGAGTAGGTGTTTCCAGCAAAGTTCAGATCCTGCGCAAGCGCCGCCTCAACTCCAGCCTCAGCACCATTGAGCGCTCGGTTTGACTCTTCTTCTTGACGAGAGATGGCTACATCAGTAGTTGCTCGAGAGGCTACGGCAATCCCAATCGTGAGCAACACCACAGTCAACAGCAACACCACCAGACCAGCCTGACCAGCGCTGGATGCAGTGGGACTTTTTTTAACTGTTGGATACCAGGACAACAACAACAAATTTTGTCTCATATACAAGAGTATAACCAAACCAACCAAGCAAGAAAAGGGGAGGGGGAAGGGTTAGGGTTCAGGGCTTAGGCCTTAGGGTTTAGAAGTAGGAAAGTCGTTAGTCTATAGACTATAGTCTTTAGTGGGTTATGAATGATCCTACTTCGCTGGGGCTCCCCGCCATAGAGGAAATCAGGAACTGCTTTGTTAAAAAATGTTGATCATTCTCGAGTATTCTTTTTTTTCTATTCCACTCATGTTTAGTTCAAGAGAATCGCGGATGTTTCTCAGATGCTCTTTTTGATCTTTGTTCAGCTCAATTCGCTTAAACACTCGAAACAGTCTTTGTTTCATATATCCTGATCCAAAATGGCGATCAGGAACGCTGACATAGGCAATCGCATAATTGACGTTCGTGACAATTCCTTGTCGGAGCTCATCCAATACCACATTAATTTTGGCAGAAACTCTGTCATTGGTTTTTCGAAATCGAGCAAGATCAGTATTGTAAAGCTCAGTGTTTTTATAGGCTTGTCCTTCTTTTGGGAAATGCTCATCCCAATGTTGTCGAAATAATGAATGAGCCTCGTTCGCAGCTTTGAATAATGGTTTTAACTCATCAATAGCGTTATTAATTTTGGAAATTGTGCTCATTTCATTTTTGAGAAACTTTTTCTACGTAATAAGTGAATTATAGCAGGGGGTCGAGTCTAGTTGAGCGTTTGTTGTGATTGGAAGGTTGTTCTTGAGGGAAAATCTTTTGATTACTCTTCTCAGCAGTTTCTATTCGTTTTCATTCGTTCTTATTCGCTTTGATTCGCTAGTCTAAAAACTACGGATCGTCACGTTACTGGTGAAATCTTGCGAGCCGTACTCGGTTACACGACCTGATCCAGAAGTCCCTTTCGTCAAGGTAAACGAAATCGTGATATTGGTAACCACTCCGTCATCAGTTTGACTACAATCAAAAACGATATCTGATGGTAAGTAGACGGCGTCCGAAGTGAGGTAGATCGCACTACCTGATGCAATACGGGCATCCGTGGCGCTCAACACTGATCGGCCAAAAGTAGTCACCCCCTCATCCAGTGAAACAAACCGTAATTGGGTCATTCCGGTGGTGCACACTTGGCCAAAATCATTGGTGGTCAGTTTGATGGCGTTGCGAAGCAAGGTGGTCATCTGAGACATCGCGTAGTCACCGTTTTGTTTGATCGTCTTGGTGGTGTTGACTTGACCTCCAGAGAGCAAAGCCGTCATCAACACTGAGGTTGCTGAGACAATAATCAGGGCAGTGAGGGTAATCACGATCAACATCTCGATCAAAGAGAAACCGCTAGCCGCTTGATTTTTTATTCTAAAAAAAGTCATATTTACCCGAGTTTTCTTTAACGATCGACGCAACACGCTTAAAAAGTATATTCGCACACGCTTTTAAGATGCAAATATGCATTATTTGGTTTCAATTTCTTACTTCTCTTCAAGTTTATTATTCAACCTGAAAGTATTTTGACTTTCGATCCCGAATCGAATTCGGCCCGCCTCGCCGGCAGGCAGGCCCACCCGCCGGCGAGGCGGGGATGAGGTACGTCTGCTTGCAGCTTGAAGCTTGAGGCCGCACCATACTTAATAATATCGAAAAATATTTCTTGCTGCTGTGCTACGCGTCGTGTTGCCATCCCGGAAACTCACGGTCGCTGTAACCTGAATTTCATTGGGACTAGTGATCACGACACTTGCCTGCCGGACAAACGCCGTGCTATTGGCACTCACACTGCACGCTCCTACAGACATATTCACAAACTCAGTCGTACTTGTTGGCAAGTTGGTCAAACAATATGTGACACTGCCGCCATCAGCCAAAAGCGTCGCATAAAAACTTTCCCACCCCAACTCACGCTGGTACTTGCGAAACACCTCAATGACTTCTTGAGTATCTTGGGTAGCTTTGGACTGGTTGCTCGAGACCGATGAGTTACGCACAGCCAAAAGTAATCCCGAGACAATCGCTACCAACCCAAAAGTCAGCGCCACAGTCGCCACAGTCACCTCGACCAAGGACTGACCTGACTGCCAGAATCGTTGATGAAATGTAACCACCGCACTCCTTTGTATATGTTATTTGCTCACACAGTCTCGTCCGCAGTCTATAGTCTATAGTCTATAGTCTATAGTCTATAAATCCATTATCCACATTCCACAGCTCTTTTTGACTTTAGATCCCGAATCGAATTCGGCCCGCCTCGCCGGCAGGCAGGCCCGCCCGCCGGCGAGGCGGGGATGATAACTTATTTATTTTTCTTGCTTTCGAAATGAATTGTTACTTCGACTACTACCACTAGTCACTAGTCGTCAGTCACTACCTTCACTGATACGCTCCCTCAGTAATCTCTCCACCAACGTTGACGTCAAAGGCATAGGTATACGCTCCATAGCGAATTGCGATGGTACCTGGATTCACCACGCCGCCAGTGATCACGCTGAAGGTTTTATCTAGATTCACAGTTAGCCGTGCGTTCCCGACCAAAGACAGTGACGTGACTTGATAATCTTGATTCGTACAATCTGCAGTTAAGATTACTTGAGTACTTGCTGTCGTGCCACTGACTTTGTATCCGTTGAGAGTCACGCAACCGGTGGGTTTTTCGCCAACACGCGCTTTTTTCTGAGCAAATCGCAACGCTTCCTGCACATTCTTGGCGGACTGTAATACTTGCTGGCGCTGATTAAACGCTCGATAGTTGAGCACGGCACCACTCGTAAGTAACACAAATAAAGCGATCACAATCAAAAGCTCAATTAACGAAAAACCTTGGCGGGAACTGTGTGATATGGAGGGGCAGGCGTTGTTATTGATCATGGGTTGGCGAGACACGTTTGAGTGGCGGATGGCTCGATGGTGTAACAAATGCTGTACGAAAACCCATTCGCTGCGGATTGGTATTCATAGAGATAGGGAGTGGCGTTGGTAGGATCGACCAGATTTTGAGTAGCCAAATAGGGAGTGAACGCGGCGTTATTGATCAGATTTTGAAAGTTTAGGGTGGTATTGGCTGAACTATATATCGGGTATGTCTGATTACCTGCTCGATACAGCTCCAGGGCTGAGCGCACTTGAGAAATATCGGCTTCCCGTTTACTGTTGCGGGTTTTTTGGCTTGATCCCCGAAAGTTCACGATGCTCAATCCCGATAAAATAATCACTAGAGCCGCCACTACGAGTAACTCAATGAGTGTAAACCCGCTGTTTCGTTTCGCATGTAACATAAAGTTCCTTTGTTTCCAAGCTCTTATTTCGCAATAACTCTATTGTCCCACTGGGTTGAGAGTCACTAACACTTGGTCACCTTCCCGAGTGTACCCCAATTGGTAGGTGGTACTGCTCGAACTGACTGAGTATTGGTACGATCCGGTATTCAGTGGGTCGCGAACTTGAGAGTTTTGCATGAATTGAGTAAAGTTGGAATCAGACAACAATGCACTCATGCTGTTGGCTGTAGGGTACTGATGGTACGTTTCATAATACTCTTCAAGCGCCAACTGCACCTGGTGCATATCTTTTTCTCGTTGCTTATCTCGAGAGGTTTTGGCTGAGTTGGTGTAGCCAATCAGTACTACTGATGAAAAAATCAAGATGAGTGTGGACACAACCAACAACTCAACCAACGTGAACCCCAAACGTCTTGAGACTGATTGTGCGATTTGTTTCATGCGCTGATAAACCACAGGCAACATCCCCATTACAGCACTTTTACGTCTGGTCTACTGTAGGTTTGTTGCACAAAAATAATTTGTCGACCCAGAACTGGCAAACGAACATGTTGTAGAACTTGCAGCAGCAGTACTATTACCACTCCCAGTGGCTTCAAGGCGAGCACAGACACAGTAGGCTGTGGTGGAACATTGAAACGAGTACGTGTACGGCGAAGCATTTTTAGGATCTCGTGGTAATCCAGCAGGGAACTGGGTCGTACTGGCCCCCATGGTAGTACAGCCTGCGACGGCATCGTAGGTGCTGTTTTGCGCAAAATACTGTTCGAAACCTTTTTGCATACTTTCGATATCTGCACGACGTTTGGCATCGCGGCCACGTTGGTTTGCAGTGGTATAGCTAATCGCCGCCAAGGACATCAAGATGGCCATGATGGAGATGACGACAAGCAGTTCAATGAGCGAGAAGCCTTTGTGCATGGGATTATCGTAGGTAGTATATAGTATGTAGTATATAGGGATCACTCACTTCACCCCAATATACTACATACTATATACCATATACTTACCTTACCGTACCACAACATCAATTGTTGAGACTGTTGTTTTAGCGTTGGTATTGCCCGCATGATCAGTCACGATTAACTGTGCTTGATAGCGACATTCTGCTAGAGCGCATTGATATTGATGGGTGTAGTTTGCTTCAGCGGTATTAAACTCTTGAAATTCTGAGTCACCAAACTCTATTCTGGTGGTCGCTTGTTTGGTGTACCCAGGATCGGTGATGAAGTAAAAGGTGATTGGCGCCCCCTTTGCTACTGTCACGCTACGGGTTTTTAGATCAGGGTTGGGATCACTCATAAATCGCAGTACGACTGGACGAGCCAAGCAGGTACTAAAACACTCATTTGGGCAGTCTGAAACTTGAGAAAAGTTGTCGCCATCGCCAATTTGTGTCTCAGCAGGACAACAAGCAAACCCAAATCCACCACAGGTGGAACTGGGCTGAATCCCCGTAAAATCAAACGCTCCTTGATGAGCGGAAAACTTGCCGCCCTCCAACACCAGACTGGTTTGCCGTCCATATACTTCAAGTGTCACGCCGCTGATTTGCTCTGGATCCCACACAAAACCCGCCTGACCTTTTGCTTTTTTGACGAACATGGGCAAGGTATATTCCTGAACCACAATCGGGTCATTGGCGAAAAACTCACACACCACATCAATTTGGTACTGCGTATCAGAAGTAAACCGAAGTTCTACGGCACGTACTTTCATCCCAGGTCGACCAACACCTTTGTCTTTACATTGCTGATCGTACTCTGATTTAAATCGTGCTCCGGCAATCAATTCCATTTTATTTTCTGCGGCTCGCACTTGTTGGGAACCCCAAAATAACAGTCCTTCTCGAACAATTGCAGCCAACACAACTAAACCAAGCACAATCGCCACACTATATTTGAAAAATAAGACCAAAACTCGCATAGGGTAAGTATACTACAAATTGGATTGTAGATTGTGGAGTGTAGAGAGCAGAAAGTAGCCGGTTGCTTAGTTGGTTAGTTGCTTAGTTAACCAGAATTGGCAAATTCCTCTCTTATCTGGAAATCCAGCTGAGCTGGACTTTCCAGATGTTCTCTCCGTAAAACGGAGAGAAGACAACTTTTTTGGTTACTTGTTTTCGATAAAGTGTTATTTCTTTAAAGGTTTGGACGTAGTCATTTTTTCAACTTTGAAATTTGAAATGTAAGAACATGCACTATCTACTAACAGGTTATACTGAATGAAAAGAAAAAGTTCGTGTCTCCTGCAGCTTGAAGCTTGTGGCTTGCAGCTACCGTATCATCGCCACACACCAATCTAACAACGCACTGCCACAACTGAGTCTCAAGTACCAATCCAAGAGCGGACCGCCGTACACCAGTGCAGCTACAGTGCCAAATACTAAAAATGGACCAAAGGGAATCAAGTGCGACTTCATTTTTTTTCCTTGAAAGACCAACAACAGCACACCAACTACAGAACCAGAAATAAATGCGACCAACACCGTCACGATTAACCCTGGCCAACCCACCAATAACCCCATCGGCAAACAGTACTTCACATCACCAAACCCCATCCCTTTGCCTTTAGTAAAAAACCATAAGGCAAAGAAAAACAGCGTCACCACGATCGTTCCGATCAGCGCATGAACAAAGTCAGCTCGTTGCATGATTCCAAAAGCTATCAAGGCCAACCGATACGCGAGCGACAGTCCTAGCAGCGCCCCCACCGCATAATCAGGAATAATAAAGGAGATCAGGTCTGTCACAAAGATGATGAGCAAAAAGATGCCCACTAGCAACCAAAAAAGTGGTTGGATGATTTGGAACGGATGTTGCGACAACTGGAAGAAACGGAAAAAGAAAAATCCACCGATGTACCACCACAAAAACAATACTCCAGTAAGTAACTCCACCACTGGGTGAGTCAGCGCGATGGGTTTTTTACAGTTTCGGCATTTTCCTTTTAAGATAATAAAGGAGAGCAGAGGAATGTTGTCATACCAAGCGATTTGTTTGCGACAGTGATCACAGCGTGAACGCCCGGTGACGAACGACTCCTCGTTGAGCGTGCGATAAATCACCACATTGAGGAAACTGCCAATGATCAGTCCAAAGGCAAATAAAAAAAAGCCAGTCAAAATAAATGGAAGTAACACGACAAAAGTATATCAGGGAAAGGCAAGTATGTAAGCTGTGGATCATGCGAAACCATTCATTGTGAACAACTGCTACAATACGTACACACACTATGCCAGAAAAAAAACTCTTTTTCATCCGAGTCTTATATAAAGATAAAGCTCACTTGAGAGATGATACCGCCCACGATATTGAAAACTTTAAGCGGAATAATAATGTTGACAGGGCTAGTTCTTTTTCTGCTCGTGAAGAAAATGAGAAGGAGTATGTCGTCCCTGAAAGAAGAGGAGATAGATTAATAGATACTCACTTTTCGGAAAGTGCCTCAGGGTTTGTGAGAGGCTGGCCGGTTTACCCATTCATTGGAACTAGAGAAGAAGTGCTTCAAGAAGTTCAGAATGACCTGTCCCTTTTTAAGCACAAAGAAGGCGATTTATTTGTGATTTGTGAAATTCCAGAAGAGTATATTGCAACATACGGTGAGCAGTACTCTCGGAAAATTCATTTGTACCTTAATCAACCCTATGGGGATCTCGATGATGTGTTGGATGTTCCTGTCGAGTACCATGATGGACACTTTTCTATTCCTAGTGTTGCTCAAATTGATCGTGTGGATCCTATTCTCATTGAGCGAGTCCGAAATAGAAATACAGGAAGCTTTGGCGAAGGAGTCGTATATGATGAGTACGACTCATTGAACTTTGAGCACCTGCCATGGTCAATCATTCTTCGAGTGACACGGATTAATAGAGAAGGAACTCTACAAAGTGAATTCGAAACTGTGCGTGAGCTCACTGGTACACTACTTGAAGAAGCTGCTCTTGATCTACCCAAAGTAACAGTTTTGGGAAGTGAGTTGGCTGATGAAGAGATGAGAGTGATGATAGAAAGCAGGCAGTGGACACCCGAGCAACACGCTCTGTATGCACGTATGAGCAATTACGAAGTAGCTGCGCAACGACTGACTGCAAGAAAACAAGAGCAATATAGAGATTTAAAGAGTGAGTGGAGAGAGTCTCAAGGAAAAACCTCCGAAGGTGCTCCAAGAGGGATTGAGAAGTAAAATGGACAGTACCTCCCAATCTAAAAACCGAGAGAATTTCTCACACCTTTTGCACAATAATGCATGATCTTCCGATACTCATGTCCAATAACGTTGCTTTATTTCCCCACTTATCTTTCTTTGGCAGATCCTGATCTACCATAATACTGGCCTCAGATTCGCTTGAAGTGAGCACTTGCAGCCCTTTATACTCAGCTCCGGCTAGAAGTGCAGCGTACCAACTTTTTTGAGCTGAAATCAGGTCTACAGCGTGCATATACACGATCAAAATTGCCCCTTGTTTCGCGTGCTGCTCAAACAAACGAAGTCGCTCTTCAAACTCGTCTTCGTACGCGTAAACATACATCACCGCAGCCCTGGTGAGTAACTCTCTAACTTCGCGGTCATTTTTTTCTTTATCAGAGTAAAAGCGTGTCTGTACAAAACGGATATGTGTACAATCAACTGCGCTGCTATTTTTAAACTCCTTCGCATGCGCATTTGCATGATTGATGAGTGCAGGCACCTCTTCGAGACCAACTAGCCCTGAATGTGAACAAAGAGCCATTGTGAGCAAAGTCAAACCATTACCAGAACCCAAGTCGACGATTGAGCCTTCGGGAACAATATGTGCTTTTTGCAGTTTTTTTATCAAAAAGGAAAGATGTATCACATCAATGAATCGTGACTGCTTAAAACGCAGATATCCAAAACCGTTACCAGTTTCTCTGAGGATTTGCACTTCACTTCGCTTGTGGAGCCTGGTAATAAAGTACAGACCTCTTAACAAAAGTTCATACGATGCGTCATCAAGTTCAGGAAAAAACTGTATTTCCGATACTTCATGTTCCAATATAGCAATGCACAATAGACTTGAGGAAAGCGAATCTCTGATATCGGCTCCTACAGTTGCTATTACATTTTGTATCAACATCCCTCTAGTAGCTTCATCGAAACAATCAAGGATTCTTGTTTTTTGCTCAAGCCACTTTTGCACAACATCAATACCTGCAACACTGGTTACTTCTGACGGCCATTCGATAGGTGAAAGAAACTCATGCATATTTCGGACCGCAGATTATACACCAAAAGTATGAAAAAAAACTCTTCCTACGCTAGGTGATGGATTTGTCTTTGAATACTAAAAATCCCCCTACACGGGGGATTTTCTGTTGTTTTAAACGAGTGACTCATCACGGGAGACAAATCATGTTGTTGTCATCGACCGTCCCATCAGTAGTCACACATGTCTGAGTGCCATTAATCGTTAGATGGTGTGACGAGTCATTTTGACATGAGAGTGCAGCTTCGAGCTTAAAGGCGTATGACGTCGGAACGAAACAGCCATACAGCGTTGCATTTGACACTGCATCTTTGTACAGATAGATCACACTCTCATTCACGATACGGTTTACAAACCCTTGTTTCGTCTCGGCAGTAGTCACCAGGTCATCCAAGAAACCCCAATCACCAGTATTGGGATCAAACTGGAACAAACTATCAGGATCAACGTTTCCAGTGGTGTAGGTGCCGGTGGTGCGATTCCATGGGTAAAAGGCCTGAATAGCATAGTAGCGATCAGAAGCGTTGAGCAGCTGCTCAATATCGGAGCGTTTACTCGTATCTCGGCCTTTGTTAATCTGCTCGATTGGATTGATAGAGGAGAGCACCGCAACCGCCAAAATACCAATCACGGCAATCACCACCAACAACTCGATCATGGTGAAACCCCGAGAATCTGCAAAGCGGCGTTTGAGAGAAGCAATGAACGTATGAAGTAGCATAATTCT
Source organism: uncultured Pseudomonadales bacterium (assembly GCA_964583795.1). Classification (GTDB taxonomy): domain Bacteria; phylum Patescibacteriota; class Microgenomatia; order UBA1400; family PJMF01; genus JBDTME01. Next base: position 17,768 of record CAZOWX010000011.1, read on the forward strand.
TTCCTTCTATATCACAAATGTATGTATACAACTCTATACTACTGGCGATGTGCTATGCAAGTGGGATATTTGGGAATGTGGAATGTAGATTATAGATAGTGGATGATAGATTTAGTGGCTAGCGATTAGCGACTAGGAATTAGTTGTCAGTAGTCAGTCGTCAGTGAGCAATGATGGCTGTAGTCGTTAGAATTGACAACTCATTTTGAAATAAAAAAAATCAAAAGTCGTCATCCTCGACCCGATGAATGAACCCGACCAACGGTCGAGTGAAGCCATCGAGCATCGGGGATCCATCACAAGATATTCTATCAACAGCACTCAATGTTCATGTCTACTTGGAGAATTTGCTTGCTTTGTTATGGCAAGAATTGTGAATAAAGGAACAGACTCATCGATTTTTTAAGGTTTTTTTATGGTTCCCGATGCTTGACTAAAAATTCTTGATCCGCCCCGGGCGGATCAGGTATTTTTTGTCACGTCGAGGATGATAAGCTTTTTTTGCTTTCGACTTGGATTACGCCCTCCCTGACACCTGAAACCCGAAACCTGATACCTAATATTAAAACTGGCTCGTCAGTGAGTAGATCGGCATGACGATGGCGATCACCAGAAAGCCCACCCCCAGTCCTAACACAATCATGATCAGCGGCTCGATTGCCGTAGTGAGTCCTTTGACCGCTTGCTCACTTTCTGTCTCGAAATAATGCGAGAGCTTGGCTAGCACTTCATCCAACTGGCCAGTTTCTTCACCAACTGAGACCATTTGCGCCAAGATCGGTGGAAAAAAAGGATACGGCTCTATGGCTGCCGCAAGGGAACTTCCTTTTTCAACATAGCCATAGGCTTCTTTGATCGCGTCGCGATACACCACGTTATCCATCGCTTCGCCCACGATTTCCAGTGCTTCTAAAAGCGAGATTCCAGCACCAAGCAGCAGCGAAAGGGTCCGTGCAAACTCGGTCAACACAATTTTCTGTTGCAAAACACCAAAAATGGGGAGCTTGAGCACATACTTGTCCATCACCCGCTGACCCCTAGGGGTCTGGCGCCACTTCACCAGGCCAAAAATTGCAGCAGCCAATCCACCAAACAACACATACCAAAACTGTTGAAAAACTTCCGAGATACTGATCAACAGTTGAGTGATAAACGGCAGCTCGGCACCAAAATCTTTGTACATCGAAGAAAGTTGCGGCATCACAAAAATCATCATCACTGTCGCCACAATGCCCATGGCTGTCAACACGATAACTGGATAAATCATCGCACCTTTGACTTTGCCGCGAAACTCTTTTTCTTTTTCCAAACTATCCGCCAATCGAGCGAGAATATCATTCAAGACTCCAGCGGCTTCGCCAGCTTTAACTAAATTTTGATACACCCGAGAAAATTGCTTGTGACGTGACAATGCCGTCGCGAACGAACTGCCACCCTCAATATCACGCATCAGATCACCGATCAGTTTGTTCATGGCCGCTTTACTCTGTCGCTGTAAAATCGTCAGCGCGTCAAGGAGTGACAAACCTGCAGTGATCATGGTCGACAACTGACGCGTAAAGCCAATAATGTCATCACGTTTGACTCCAGACAAAAAAGGAATCTGCAGCGACAACGACTCATTCGCTTCGTGCAACTCAATCACAAATAAACCGCGGTCCTTGAGAATTGAGTAGGCCTGCGCTCGCTGCTGCGCCTCAACTTTGCCCGTGATAGTCTCAGCGTATGAATTTTTGGCTTTGTATTTAAAAATGGACATGGTTTTCTAGGTTCTGGGTTCTAGGTACTAGGTGCTAGTCATACAGATAAAACTGAATTACTAGAACCAAGCACCCAGCACCAAGCACCCCTAATCAGCTATCTTTCATCAATCGATCAAACTCACCCACGCGCAAACTGTAGGCTCGGGCGACCTCTTTATCAATCACTCCCGCTTTGACCCAGTTAATCAAACTTGCTTCGAGTGAAATCATGCCCTGTTCGGCTGACATCTGCACCACGTTATCGATCTGAAAGGATTTACGCTCACGAATCAAGTTTTTTACCGCGGCATTGGCCATCAACACTTCAACTGCTGCCACACGCCCTTCTTTTTTGGTCGGGACAAGGCGCTGCGAAAAAATGGCCGCAATGGTCGCTGCAAATTGCTGTCGAATTTGTTCCTGCTGATGTTCTGGAAATACATCAATGATTCGATCTACCGTTTGAGAAGCGCTATTGGTATGCAGTGTCGCCAATACGAGATGCCCCGTTTCTGCGATGGTCAGAGCAATGGCAATCGTTTCCAAATCGCGCAACTCACCAATCAACACCACATCAGGGTCCTCGCGCAACACACTGGTGAGCGCTACATTCCAGTTCAGCGTATCGTAGTGGATTTCTCGCTGAGAAATGATGCTTTGCGTTGAGCTATAGATGAACTCGACTGGGTCTTCAATCGTGACGATGTGTTCAGCTCGAGTTTGATTGATCTCTTCGATAATCGCGGCCAATGATGTACTTTTCCCTTCACCAGTTGGTCCCGTAATGAGCACCAACCCTTGATGCAACTTGGTAATATCGTGAAACACTTGAGGGAGTCGCAACTCGTCAATCGATAAAATCGAGTTGGGAATAAACCGCAGTGCCGCCGCTACCGTGCCACGTTGAGTATAGGCGTTGACCCGAAATCGGCTATTCTCTGCAAACTGATATGAAAAATCTAGCTCGAGATGCTGCTCAAACAAACCGCGTTGCTCCGCTGTCAAGATACTCTCTACCATCAGCTTCGTGTCTGCTGGAGTCAGGGGAGCGAGGTTCGTCGCGGTGAGATTCCCATTGATGCGCAAGTAGGGTGGAGCCCCAACAATTAAATGCAAATCTGAAGCATTATTTTCAAGTACGAGCTGCAACAGCGCTGCGATAGTGGTGGTACTTCCCATAGTGATTTTGTTTAAAGTTTATAGTTTATAGTTTATTGTTGATTGTTAGCTACAAGTTGCAAGTTTCAATATGCAAGTAAGCATCTTCCATCCTTTTGACCCGTGCCCGTGAGGGTAAAAACAAGATCTAAAGTCAGAGTACTTCGAAAAGAAAAATGAAATATTCTTTTTGTTAACAAAAAAACTCTGACTTTAGATCCCGAATCGAATTCGGGATGACGACTTTTTATTTTTTTTGCTTTTAACTCACTCATCCCTAGTCACCAACTACTAGTCACTAATCGCTAGTCACTATTAACTGTTTCACTGTCCACTGTTTTACTGTTTTACTGTTAACTACTGCTACGTCTCCGCCACTCTCAGCACTTCTTCAATCGTGGTGATCCCTTGCAGTACTTTCATATACCCATCTTGCTTCATCAACAGCATTCCATCTTGGCGGGCAATTTTTTCCAAATCACCAGCAGACGCATGCTCCAAAATCAGTCGGGACAACTTATCGGTCATCGGCATCACCTCATAAATACCGATACGTCCCGAGTACTCGTTTTCTTGCGGTGGTCGGTTAGCGGCAGGCCGAAACAGTGTGATTTGACTTGGATCTTTATGTTGTTGCGTACACCAGGCTGTAAACACTGGACCCAACACTTCGGCAATATTCTCGATGACTTCCTGAGGAGGATGGTACTCTTCCTTGTATTTTTCATTGATTTTACGAACCACACGCTGAGCCATCACCAAAGTGATTGATGATGCCAACAAAAATGGCTCGGCTTTCATATCCAAAAGTCTTGGTAATGCTCCAGCAGCGCTGTTGGTGTGCAGTGTTGAGAAGACCAAGTGTCCAGTGAGCGCTGCCTGGATAGCCAGGTCTGCAGTTTCATTATCACGAATTTCTCCGACCATAATGATATTGGGGTCTTGGCGCAAGAAAGAGCGCAGTCCAGAAGCAAATGTTAGTCCAGCCTGCGGGTTGATCTGCACTTGATTGACTCCAATCATTTGGTACTCGACTGGATCTTCGAGTGTCATGATGTTTACTTTGGGCGTGTTAATTTTATGAAGCACACTGTAAAGAGTCGTGGTTTTCCCTGAGCCCGTGGGTCCAGTCACTAACACAATTCCATGGGGGACATGAATCGCAGTCTCCAGCTGCTTGAGCGCCGTTCCTTGCATTCCCAGATCAGCTAGAGTGGGAATTTCGGTATTTTTCTTGAGAAGACGCATCACCACCTTTTCCCCGTGCACTGTGGGCAGTGTTGAGATACGTAAATCAACCTCTTCTGAGTTGGAAAAAAAAGTAAAGCGGCCATCTTGTGGAATACGCTTTTCATCAATCTTGAGCTGCGACAATATCTTGATTCTCGACACCACCGCATCTTGCACACTTTTAGGCAGCACGAGTTTTTCATATAAAATTCCGTCAATACGGTAGCGCACACGCACTCGATCTTCTTGCGGCTCAATATGAATATCAGACGCCCGAGCTTTCATGGCAAACGCCAGCATGGTTTCGACAATCTTGGTAATCGGAGCATCGCGGATGACCTGTCCGGAAAGCTGTGACAAATCTTGAAGTTTCTGATCTGCCACTTGCTTGGTTTCCTTCAGTGCGGCGGTAACCTCGGACGACAAACTCTGTGCGTATTTTTCAGCGATGATGCGGTCCAATTCTGATGGCTCGGCAATAAATGGCTCGATTTTGCACCCGCTTTTTTTCTCGGCAAAATCCACCGCGCTCAAATCAAGTGGGTTGAGCATCGCCACTTGTAAAATGTTGTTTTCTTTGTCCAGAGAAAATGGAAACATTCGATACAGCTTGGCGACACTTTCTGGTATCTTGGCTAGCGCTTCTGGAGAAACACCGGTCGTTTGCAACTTTACGTACGGCACATGATAAAACTCGGCCTTGGCTCGAGTCAGCGTTTCCTCGTCGATAAACTTTTTCTCGCTGATCACTTCCTCAACATCGCGACCAGAGTTGATTTGGTCAAAGGAGATCGAGTCAGCTTGGGAAGCACTCAGCTGCCCTTTACTCACCAAAATGTCCAACACATTTCCATACTTTCCAGAGTTTGCTGTCACACTCGCAGGGTTTTGTTGTGGGGATGTGACTTCAGTGACTGAAACAACAGCAACAGGTTGGGTACTCATGTTGACGTTAATTGGTGTTGGTGGTGTGGCAGGGATGTCGATCATGTGCTAGGGTATAGTGACCAGGTTATCCCCCTTCGCGTAAAGCTACTGGGGCGTTGTAGGTTATAGATAACACAGTACAAACTCATTATGAGCAAATAGGACGGGGGAGTAAAGGGTGGAGAATAGGTAATTAATTTTTCCAGCTAAGCTTCATTATTCAGAATAAATTTGATAGCCTTAGCTCGCATACGAGAGTTAGGAGTTGGTTTTGTTTGCAAGAACCTTACTCATAGCTTCTTGAATTTTCATAAGATAAAACGAAGTGCTTCCTTGAGCAGTTATCACGTAATCGTGATTAATAAAATAAGTTTCATTACCGAAGGTAAAAAAAACTCCTAATGAATGCTTTCGAAATTTCAAATACGGAAGAATTTTATGCACTAAACTGTAAATGTTCTCTCCACGATGAACCGTTAGCGGATAATTTTCTGAGCCGATCGAATTATCTTCTTTTTGGTACGGTAATACATTTTTCAATGAGCTTATTTCCAAATCCAATGCACTATCTCTACTGCAAACTTGTTGCTTCATTAGAGTAATTTGTTGTGCAATTGCGGGCTTTTTTGTCAAAATAATTTTTTTGAGTTCACCCAGATCAAGTACTGCTAACGATCTGCCTTCTATTTTTCTCTTTGGCGACGAAGCTGAAAATAATGCTCGAATCACATGTTCTCGTAAATTAGCAAGATCATTTTTGACTTGTTTGTCTGTGATTTGTGGCTCAACCTCAAAAAGCTCAGGAAAGTAGTGCTGAATCATAACCACTCCTTCAGCAACTATGGGGGTAGCAAATGAGTTGCCTTCAAGATATAAAAGATCTTGATTAACGTCCCATCTACTGATAAAACGCACATCATTTGCGTTTGGGTGGGTATTTAACTCGCGTGTTATTGCTGAAACACTGGTACTAGAAGTTTGTTGTAAAGTTTCTAGCGATAGTAAGCTATTAGGGGTGGTAATATCTGAATTTTGAGATTCAATAATAACACCACTCACCGTTATTGCTTGGCTTAGGATGTGGGTAACAGAGAAACTTTCAGAAAAATTTGGAGTTGCACACACAAAAACAAACCCTTCAGCTCTGAGTTGCTCGACAAGCTTAACGATTTGAATTTCTGTAGTAAAGTAAAGTTGCTTAAACTCATCTAAATCTACATCTCTGCCCCAAACTGAAAGCTTATCGCTTTGAGCAATATGTTTTTGTGTTTTCATCAGTTCAGACGTAAATATGTTATTTAACAATTGATGGTCTACCATTAACAAATTGACTGATAAAGAAATTACGCGCCCCAAACGAGATCTTTGGTTATAGATCTCAGTCAGCACATCTAGAAAACAACGACTCAAAAAGATATTTATCTCGAGTGAGTTTTTTGGCCAATCACTTTTTGAAGCCAAATCAATAGTTTTTAGATTCTCTGGAGGAAATGATGTCGACAAAATAAGCCTCTCAATTTTCTCACCGTGTGTGGCATCAGAATCAGTCAAGGTAGATTCTGATAGTAAATTCTTCCAACATGGTAAAAAGGAATCTACTACAATCAGTTGAGAGTCTCCAAAATCATCGACTTCTAAGGCATCGACTCCAGAAATTTGGCGGAGAGACTCTCCAGTTAAGGTGTCAATTTCATGCATAACAACTCACTTAAATTTGAAATGCTTTATTGTCTATAAAATATCGCAAGAGTCTTTCAAAATAAGTTTGCTGTTGAGTCTCGATCTCCCCGAATGTTTTGGATAATCTTTTTTCATTCCCTTAGTTAAGCAGCTTTATTTTGAATGATCTAATTATAAGACACTTCTATCTTGCTACAAGGGTACACTAATTTTCTAGTTCCCAACTTTTTTCACCCGTGCTACAGTGATCAACAACTCCCATGTCCTCCCAACATCTCTCACCAACACCACTGCTTATTCAAACCACTTCAAAGGAAGAACTGTTTTCACACATTCCATTCGCTCATCCGCACACTCACCCCGATGTAATCTGGGTCAATCCCGAACACGAAGCACTAGTAATCGAAACCATTCGCCAACTACAGCTTGATGTGCTTTCCCAACCATACCAAGAAGAATATCGCATCTTTATCCTACAAAATCTTGAACTGGCTACCATCGAGGCCCAACAAGCCCTTTTGAAACTACTCGAGGAACCACCTTCACATGTCCGGTTTTTATTGACGAGTGAGTATCCGTCGATGATTTTGCCGACAATTTTGTCGAGGGTGGAGGTGAGTAGTAAGTATCAAGTATTAAGTATTAAGGGAAATACATCTGCAAGAACATCACAGACTGTAAGCGAGAATCTTCAAGCAAAACAAGCGTTTCCAGATTCAATACACGAATCTTCAAACTCAGTTGAACCAAGCTCATCACTTCCCAAAACACTCGACTTGACTGACCGACTGCAGTGGGCAGAGGAAATGAGCAAAAGCGAGACACCGATGACAACAACGATTCAGCTTCTCGCAACTCAGTTGCGAAATATAGAGAATAGTCCCACACTACAAGGCATTAACCAGCTGCGAAGCATCAATCAGGCGCTGAAGTTTTTACAAGCAAAAACGAACCCCAAACTGTGTTTTGAGTGGCTAGCACTGCATCTGTAACTTTTTTCGCTAAAAATGATTAACCATTCTATTGTCCCAAAATCGGCCTTTTCTTTTTCCTGCTGCATGTGATATAAATGAAAACCTGTTAGTTAGATCATGGATTTATAGATTATAGAGAATGGGTCACAGATTATTTTCTGTAGAAAGTCATCCTTGGCTCTAAACTTTTTTCTATTAAACTAGCTTTCCATAATCTATCTATAAGTTTAATCATCAATAACTAGTACCCAGAACCTAGCACCGAGAACCAAAACGTATGACCGCATCCGCCAACTACACCGCCTCTGACATTAAGGTTCTCGAAGGACTTGAGCCCGTTCGCAAACGTCCAGGTATGTACATCGGTGCTACTGATGGTAGGGGACTGCATCACTTGGTCAAAGAGATCATGGACAATGCCGTTGATGAGGCAATTGCTGGATATGGCAAAAAGATTGAAATTTTTCTGACCAAAACTGATCTTGAAAAATCGCCGATGGGGATCACGGTCGTTGATAATGGACGTGGAATTCCCACTGACATGCATCCCTCTGGCGTGAGCGCACTCGAGGTGGTATTAACTAAACTCCATGCTGGTGGAAAATTTGAAGAGACAGCCTACCAAGCTTCCGGAGGACTTCATGGAGTTGGATCTTCAGCGGTCAACGCTTTATCGATCTTGTTGCAGGTGGTCGTCAAACGCAATAATACTTACTTTTTCCAAGAGTACTGTATTGGTGTCCCAAAGGCTCCAGTCAAAGAGATTAAAGAAGCAGACGTGGTCAAACTATTTCCAGACCAATCAAAAGATTTCATAACATATCAAACTGGTACTTTATTATACTTTGTACCTGATAATACTATTTTCTCTACCACAACGTTTCAACATAACGTGATCTGTGAACTGATTCAGGACCGCGCTTACTTGATGGCAGGATTGTACTTTACCTTTTACGATGCGCTGCAAGATATTGAAAAACATTTTTACTTTGAGGGTGGTATTAAAGCCCTCGTTGGGCACACCAATCAGTACAAGAAAGTGCTGCACAGCGTCATCTACATGAACGGCGACTGGCAAGGGGACAAGTTTAAAGTCGGAGTCGAGGTCGCGATGCAGTACAACGACTCATTTAGTGAAAATTTGGTCAGTTATGCCAACGTGATTAAGACCCCCGATGGCGGCGCCCACCTCACCGGGTTTCGCATGGCGCTCAATAAGGTGCTCAAGGATTACGCTACCAAGTACAGCTTACTCAAAGAAAAAGAAAACTTTAGCTCAGAGGATTTGCGCGAAGGACTCACTGGCGTGGTGTTTATCAAAATGCCATCCAATGACATTCAGTTTGAAAGTCAAACCAAAAGTAAACTGAACAATGTGGAAGCGCAGTCGGCAGTGTATCAAGTCGTCAAAGATCAACTCGAAGCCTATCTCGAACAGCATCCCAAAGCGGGCCGAGCCATCATTGATAAAATTATGTTGGCTGCTCGCGCCCGACTCGCGGCCCGCGCCGCCAAAGATGCCGTGATTCGCAAAGGTGCGCTCGAAGGCAGCTCTTTGCCTGGAAAACTGGCTGATTGTCAGTCAAAAGACCCAGCGGAATCCGAGATCTACATCGTTGAGGGAGACAGTGCCGGTGGCAGTGCCAAGCAGGGAAGAGACCGTCGGTTTCAAGCCATTTTCCCGTTGCGTGGAAAAATCCTCAATACCGAGCGGGCTCGGTTGGATAAAATTATTGCGTTTGAAGAGCTGAAAAACTTGGTCATCGCCATGGGCGCTGGAGTAGGGGAGACCTTCAATCCTGACAAGCTGCGCTATCATCGAATCATTTTGATGAACGATGCTGACGTTGATGGAGAACACATCACTACGCTCGCTTTAACCTTCTTTTTCCGGCATCTTCCCGAAGTAGTGAAGCAAGGATATTTATATATTGCCATGCCACCATTGTTCAAACTGAGTTTTGGCAAAACAGAGGAGTATGTCTACTCGGATGAAGAGCGCGTTGCATTTATCGAAAAAATTCCCGCCAAAGATCGTGACAAGGTCAAGGCACAGCGCTATAAAGGTTTGGGTGAAATGAACCCCGAGCAACTCTGGAGCACAACGATGAATCCAGAGACTCGAGTCTTGAAAAAGGTTTCGATCGTCGATGCTAGTGCAGCCGATCAAGTGTTTGATGTACTGATGGGCTCAGAGGTGCCACCGCGCAAGAAGTTTATTCAAAGTCGAGCAAAGATGGCAAATCTCGACGTATAAGAAAGAAGTTGTTGGGTGGTTGAGTTGTTTTGTTGTTGGGTTCGTCATCCCTGCCCACCGACGAGGTGGGTTCGACCCGACAGAGAAATCCTGGCCAACGGTTCGCCCGTCAAACTTTTATGGCTAATAAGCCAAAAAAATTAGTCGGGTAAAGAGAGCTCAGTCGAGCATCGGGGATCTGACTGAAGAAAGAATAAGAAAGTTGCAAAACTTAAAAAAATGAAAGGTTAAGTAATAGGCAGCGCTTGTCTCACCTTTGACTTTTGCCTTTTTACTTTTGACTTAAGAAAGGAACTTATGTCCGACTCACTGAAAGTTTTAATCGAAATCCCTGAGGGATCAAACATTAAGTATGAACTGGATGAAGAAACCAACGAGATGATGGTGGACCGTCTAATGCCAACAGCAATGAGCTATCCAGTAAACTATGGCCTGATCAAAGGGACAAAGGGGGAAGATGGTGATGCTCTCGACGCTTTGGTCTTTATTTCACGCCAAGTTATGCCAGGATCAGTCATTAAATGCAAAGTGATTGGCATGCTCGAGATGGAAGATGAAGAGGGGATTGACCACAAAATCGTGATGGTCCCGGAGAAAACCAAGATCGATCCAGTTTGCGGCGCTTGGAGCAACATGAATGATATTCCGCAGGCTAAAAAGAGTGAGATCCGACATTTTTTTGAACACTACAAAGATTTAGAGCCAGAGAAGTGGGTGAAGCTCAAAGAGTGGAAAGGTGTTGATGAGGCGATGAAAGTGTTGGAGGCGGGACAGAAAAGGAAATAATTTTTGGTTGCAAGATGCAAGATACAAGTTTCAAGCCAACAGAGACCAAACCGAAAGGATATCATCAATTAAAAGTAGTTGCGGAGACAAAAAGACTCATTAAGAGCATCTATGTTGAGACTGAGAAATTTCCCAAAATAGAGCAGTACGGGTTAATTTCTCAGATACGAAGAGCCGCTGTTTCGATCGTACTTAACGTGGTCGAAGGACAAAGAAGACGGTCAGGTAAAGAATTTTTGAGATTCTTAGAAATTGCTGATGCTTCAGCCGCCGAAGTTGAAGTTTGTCTGGAACTTGCATTGGAGCTACACATGATAACAGACGAAAGCTATTAAAGAGATTGAACAACAGCGACAAACTGTGACCAGAATGCTCAATGGCTTAATCAAAAAAATCAAACAAAACACATAATTAATTTGTATCTGGAATATTTGCACCTTAAGCCTTGCAACTTGTAACAAAAACTTGCAACTTGCATCTTGAAACTTGCAACCAGTGAACAGCCCTATGACCGACACCACACCAGAAGAAACAACCACCACCGAAGAGCAATCCATCCAAGAGGAGACTGCCGCGCTGATCGGCACCACCACCGACTCGAAGTACGGCAAGATCCGCCACATCTCTATCGTTGAAGAGATGCAAAAGTCGTACCTCGACTATGCCATGAGTGTGATCGTCTCGCGTGCGTTGCCTGACGTGCGTGACGGACTCAAGCCAGTCCACCGTCGCATCTTGTTCTCGATGTACAAAAGCGGTATTCATCATACCAGTGGCTATAAAAAATCCGCTCGTATCGTTGGAGACGTGCTGGGTCGCTATCACCCCCATGGTGACAGTGCAGTGTACGATGCGCTAGTGCGCCTAGCCCAGGACTTTTCGCTTCGCTACCCATTGATTGATGGACAGGGAAACTTTGGCTCTGTTGATGGTGACAGTGCAGCCGCCATGCGGTACACCGAAGCACGCCTTGCCAAGATCTCTCAGGAAATTCTGACAGATTTGGATAAACAAACCGTCCCATTTGTGGACAACTTCGATGGCTCGATTAAAGAGCCCGCTGTCATGCCCAGTAAGTTGCCCAACCTACTGTTGATGGGTGCCGAGGGAATTGCGGTCGGAATGGCCACCAAGATCCCACCCCACAACTTGGTCGAAGTCGCTAGCGCTATTGAGCTGATGATCTCCAAAGGAAAGTCGACTAAAGTAGAGCCTCCCGCAGATGAGGCTCAGAAAAAAGCGGCTACACCAGTCCCTATTGAGCTGCAAGATCCACTATCACTCGCAGGAAATTTTTCTTCTGAAGCATCCATCAGCGAGATCATGACCAAGATCAAAGGTCCCGATTTCCCAACGGCTGGCATCATTTTTGATCAAAAAGCAATCCAAGAAGCCTACGCGACTGGCCGTGGCAAGATCGTGGTTCGTGGTAAAGCCGCGATTGAAGAAGGGAAGAGTGGTTTTCAGATCATCATTACTGAAATTCCATACCAGGTCAATAAAGCCAAGCTCGTTGCCAAGATTGCGGATGCCGTACGTGATAAAAAAATCATCGGCATCAAAGACTTGCGGGATGAGTCCGATCGTGATGGCATGCGCATCGCCGTGGACCTCAAGCGTGACGCCCAACCCAAGGTAGTGCTCAACAAGCTGTATAAATACACTGAGCTGCAGACCAGTTTCGCCATGAACATGGTGGCACTCAACTCCGAAGGCACTCCACAGCTCCTCAACATCAAACAAGTGTTGATGGAGTTTATTGCCCACCGAGAGCTGGTCGTAGTTCGCCGAGCCCAGTACGAATTGATCGCCTTGCGCGAGCGCGCCCACATCTTGGAAGGTTTGCTGATTGCTTTGAAAAATCTCGACGATGTGATCGAGACCATTCGTCGCTCACCAGATAGCGACACCGCCCGTACTCGGTTGATGGAGAAGTTTGCCCTCAGTGAGATCCAAGCAACCGCGATCTTGGAGATGCAGCTCAAACGCTTAGCCGCACTCGAGCGACAAAAAATCGAAGAAGAGTATGCAAACATTCAAACGTCGATCAAAGAGCACGAGACTCTTTTGGGCTCACCAGATAAAATTTTGGGCGTCGTTCGTGATGAAACCAGTGGCTTGATCGCCCAGTATCCAGAGGGGCGCCGCACCAAGGTAGTCAAAGGTAAAGCAGGGGAGTTTAGCGATGAGGATCTGATCGCTGAAGAATCTACCATCGTTACGATGACAGAGACTGGCTACATCAAGCGCATAAGTCCCGCCGCCTACCGTACTCAACGTCGTGGTGGCAAAGGAGCAATCGGGATGACTACCCGCGAAGAGGACACGATCAAACATCTCCTCTTTACTAATACACACCACTTCTTACTATTATTTACCAATACAGGTCGTGTCTTCAAGATCCGAGTCTACGAAATCCCAGAAACCTCTCGCCAGGCCAAAGGTCAGGCGGTGGTAAACCTCATTAGTCTACAGGCTAACGAACGCGTTGAGTCACTGCTCACCATGCAGGACGAAGATGTCGAGAACAAAAACATCACTCTGGTCACCAAACAGGGATTAGTCAAACGAACCAAGCTCGAGCTGTACCGCAATATCCGCACGAGCGGTATCATCGCCATCACCTTGAAAGATGATGATGAGGTCGTCGCGAGTAAGATTACCGCTGCCAATGACCATTTGTTGCTGGTCAGTCATGAAGGCAAATCCATCCGCTTCTCGCAAACCGAAGTCAAAGCCTCGAACCGAGACACTCAAGGGGTCAAAGGGATCATGCTGCACAAGGATGACTTTGTCATCGGTGCGGCCGCATTCCCTGAAAACCCAGATAATCCAGAAGGATCAAAGAAAAAACGCTCTCGCCAACTGGCGATCGTGACAGAGAAGGGGATGGGGAAGCGCTCTGAACTCTCTGAGTACCCACTGCAAAAACGCTCAGGCCAAGGTGTTAAAGTCTCAGAAATCACTGCAAAAACGGGAAAACTCGCTGCCGCCATCATGGTCGACGAGCGTCATGAGGACATCGTACTCACCTCTCGTGATGGAATTGCGCTGAAGCTGCCACTGAAAAATGTGCCTATTTTGAAGCGACCCACTCAAGGAGTCATTCTGATGAGACTCAAAGCAGGCGACCAAGTTGCTGCTGTTGCCATTACCCACAAGGAAGACGGCACTCTTGAGGAAAATTTCGAGGAAGAAGAAGAGCTCTGAGACTAGGCCGCAGGCCTTAGAGCTTAGGGTTTAGAGGTTAGGAGAGTGGAACAGTTAATGGTTGTCAGTCTTCAGTCGTTAGTAATCAGTGACGCACGTCATCCCAAGCTTGTTCGTCATACACCCACCCCCGTCATCCTCGACCCGACAGAGAAATCCTGACCAACGGTCAAGAGAGCTCAGTCGAGCATCGGGGATCCAAAGTAAGAATTCTCTTTCGGAGGCGCAAAAAAATAGTTCCCCTACTTACTTGAAAACTTATCCCAAAGGCAAAAAAATGTCCGTCATCTTTGACCCGATGAATGAACCTGGTCCCGCACTGCGGGATGAAGCCATCGAGATCGAGGAGCTGACACATAATCTATTTGGAGTCAGATCCTCGCTTTCGCAAGGATGACGCATGTTTTTTTACTTTCAAATCCTGAAGCCTAAGGCCTAAACCCTACGCCCTAGCCTGCGCCTCATACTCACCCAACCGCCCGACCATAATTCCCACCAGCGCTCTGAGTAACTCGGCGGGAGTCGCACACATCTCTTTCCAGAACCGCATGCCAAACCGGATCGCTTCCGAGAGCAACACTCCATACAACGCTGTTCCCGAAAGCTGGCGTTCTTCCTCTTCATTTTTTGGAAACGTTGAAAACGCCTCAAGTAAGGTCTTTACGTAGGCATCGGCCCCATACAGTTCTGAAAATTCAAACGGAATCGCACAACGCTCGAGTAAGTGTCGGTATAAGTGAAAAACTTGTCCGGTTAGAAAAACGGCACTTGCATCACGTTGAACGCATTCTTGCAACCGCGATAACTCAGTAGCTGAAAACGGCTGGGATAGTTGCCAAGCAAGTAACTTCGATCGATACAGCTTTTGAAATTCAGACTCTAACTGGGCTCTTTGACGCTTTAGTGACTTGGTGATCAATAACCGCACCACCGCCGCCTCTGATGGATTATCTGCGAAAATAAACAAGGGCACCCCCCACACTTGCTTCAGGAATTGTTGAGATTCAATCTGATCAGCTGCTTGGGTTTGACGATCAAACTCACTCACAATAGTAATTAACGCATCAAAACGAGTCTGTTCAGCCTGGTTGTTTAGCAATTCTTGAAAAAACTCGCGACTGCGTTTGTAGACGTACTGATCAATCCGCTCAGGCTCAAAATGGGCTTTCCATTGCAAAAATCTACGATCGAGCTCCTGCTTGATCGTGCGGGAATCCGTAAACAACAAGGACAGCTGTTGCTCGAGCTCATGCCAAACTGGCGGTAAAAAATCCATCAATGGTGGTTGAGCCACAAAGGGTTTCACGATCACTTTGCCTCGTCCGAGTTCTAAACTGCGCAGCAGCGGCACTGACTCAACGGCGAGATGTGAAGCCAGCTGAGCTTTTGCCGTTTGCTCTAACTGTTCGAACACGCCCCACAACTCAGACTGCTGGGTAAGCACACTGATTTCGTTGTCAAACTCAACCAACACATGAATGTCCTCATTACTCAACCGATGAAGAAACTCAGCGGAGTCATCAACAGCGAGCCACGGGACATACTCTTGTCCATTGCGCCACCATTGCAAGATTCTCCAAGGTTCTACCGTCTGCTGCTGGCGTTGAGTTTTCCCAAACATATTTCAACATTCCCTATCCATCATTTTTATAAAAAAAAGCCCAAAATGGGGCACTCACAGCGCTGAGGAAACCAGATTGAATAATTAATTTTCATTGATATATCGCAATTTATTTTTTTCTCCATTAATTAGCGGATAAAAGAATAGACTGCTAATTTTAGAACTACTTTTTTGCAGCTTAATCAACGCTAGTGGCAACGAAAGACTTAGCAGAAGTGTACCGATAAATCGAAAGGACCGTCAACCCTCTAAATCAGATTCAAGTTTGATGAGCAAAACTCTCAAATCTCATTTGAGTGGAATTTGTGATGAACTTCACGCAACTGCGGGCGAGTCACGTGAGTATAAATTTGCGTCGTTTGAATGTTTTTATGACCCAGCATTTCTTGCACATCGCGCAGTCCTGCACCATTGCGAAGCAAGTCGGTCGCAAAGCTATGACGGATTCCATGTGGAGTTACTTTAATGGGTAAATGGGCCTTTTCTACATACTCCTTCACTAGGCGTTGTACACTTCGAGGCGTTAATCGCATCGATTCACCATCGGCATTTAGCTCCGGTTTATCTCGGCTCATTCGGACGAAAACAGGACTCCATGAGTCCTCACGAGTTGACAAATACCGCGCCAACCAGTCCGCAGCTTGATCACTGAGAAACACCACCCGCGGTTTTTTGCCTTTGCCAATAACCCCAAATTCTTTATGTTTCAAGTTGACTTGCTCACGATTGAGCGACACCAACTCACTGACCCGCAAACCAGTAGAGAAGAGCACCTCAAGTATTGCTCGATCACGATACCCAGCTTTTGCCGACAGTCTGGGCTGAGACAGCAACCGTCCCATTTGTTGAGTATCGAGAAATTTCATTATCTGAGGCTCTGGCTTGGGCAAGTCAACTTTTTCTGGGTGGAGGACCCGCATGTCATTTTTGACCAACCACTTGAGAAACGATCGCAAACAAATAATGTGATAGCTTTGTGTTGAGAGTGATAGTGACCGACCCAGTTCATCTACGTGACGCGATAAATAGACTCGATATTTTTTTAATACGTGTGTATCCAACTCAGCAATCTCTTTATGACCATCAGCTTCAAACCAATCGCAAAACCTCCTCAAGTAGAGGCTGTAATCACGAATGGTTAAGTGACTAACATTGCGCTCGACTTCCAAGTGCTCAAGAAACTCAATACTCAAGAGTCGTGGTTGTGGCGGGAGGGACATAGGGAATTAGCAGTCATCGTTTTTGTTCGCTAGCGAACGGACAACTAAATTAAGCGCTATATATCAATGTTTTTTAAACACTCACTCGAGTATGCTTAGCGATTTTTGCTATGACGAACACAGCACCATATCCTCGAAATGAATGTAGTAGTATAGGTATAACAAAGAACGTGCAAACAAGCAATATGGATTTGCGACATAATACGGTCTGAAAATATTGTTATCCACACATATTGTACGACATATAAAATGTGTTATGTATTTACTCGAGGAGATTAACCTCTCTTTGGCTGATAGGATGACTCCTGAAACTCCCGCACTCACTACCACTGTGTGTCAGGGTGTTTGTGGACACTCATTCACTACCACTCTCTAAAGTACTCTTTAGCCTGGAAATACCCCGTTTCACCAGATGTGGAGGCATTTTAGTGGCTCAAAATCGGGTTTTTATTGAAAAGATGAATATTTGTACCTTATGAAATGGTGCCCAATTTGAGCTGACAATTAAAATAGACACTAAATGTGTTCGGGAAAATCTACAGTTGGAAAATTTGAGTTTGGCCACCAATTTGATAGAGAACCAAATCAATTTTAAATAGGGGAAAATTCAATTAACTTTATTTGTAAGCGGGTGGAAACGGGAAGGGGGTGCGACAGTCCAACCCTTCTCCAATGAGTTTTGTTTTATGTCGCACAATAATACTTTTACGACATGGGCATCGCTTTTGGGCCATGCCACAGGTATGGAGTACTAGACAGACCTTTAGGGTATTCCATTATGAATTTCCACGAATTGTCCTGTTATTACTCTATTGGGACACCCATTATCTGCTTGTCTCCAGACATGGTTTACACAGCTCATTGTCTGAAGTCAAAAAGTTATCCACATTTGTTTCGGGTTTTTTCACGCTAGACCACAAAGTATGATTCACGCATTCCCGATCTCGAGGAGACTCGAGGTATTCTTGCATATTGCCGCAAGCAGTTTTCAGCTGAAATTGCTACTCATTCCAGGCTAAATTTGGTAAAATGTTTTCAAACCACAATAAATATCCTATAATTTTATCTATTAAAGCAATTTAATATTACTTAAATATATCATTCTATATCACTTGTTTCGCGTTGACCTATCCCTCTTTTTTCCCCGTCTCCCCTCTCCTCTGCCTGGGGTCAACATCATTTCGTTGGTCTGCTTTCAAGTACAACACGCTCTACTTGAGGAAAAGCTAACCATCACACCTGGAATGTAGCGTCATTTCCAATACGTTACTCTGTATAGCTGGTTTGTATCGCCCTGCAGTGTTTCAGTATCGTCACACTCGAGGTAATCGAGGTGTTACTCGAGGAGTATGTATCACCACCAGACACACAGGTGAGGTGAGAAATCAGGATATGAAGACTCAAAAGCGGACGTTTCATCTAGCCGGATGGTCGCGTAGTCAAGAGTGGTACTAGGCTTTTCCTACTTTTCGACGTTCAAAGACCGATACAGTTCGTCGGCCATAAAATTTTCATCGCTCTCCCCCCCTCCTCTGGCCGTACGCCCCACCAATAGGCAATTCGCCCGTCACAAACAGTATGCTTTGTTGCGATATCTCAACTTGTGTATCGAGCCAACGAGCCGAGCCACCAATCCTCATTGTCCCCGCTGAAACTCTCATTTTCAGCTATAAGTCAATGTTTTTACACTGTTTTGAACCACATGTGTGTTTAAACACCGTTGTAGCACTCACTCTGGTAATCGCTCATGTAATATTATGCCCCATACCCCTCATCAACGTTTCTTTGAGAAAACAAGATACAGTCACACCCCAACCTGGAAGCATGCATGGCAACCCCAACCATGATTT
Source organism: uncultured Pseudomonadales bacterium (assembly GCA_964583795.1). Lineage (GTDB taxonomy): Bacteria > Patescibacteriota > Microgenomatia > UBA1400 > PJMF01 > JBDTME01. Next base: position 36,423 of record CAZOWX010000011.1, read on the forward strand.
CTTCATCGCTCTCCCCTGTTTTTGACATACTTGATGGCACAGCACACATCCACACCGAAGCAAAATGTTTCATCCAAACCAGGAAAAAACGACCAGAGGGAAAATCAGGGTTAATATAAATGAGTACTTTTATTACTCAAAACGGAGTAGGGGTAAAAGCAGTGTCAAAGCCACTAGCCACTAGCCACTAGCCACTAGCCACTAGCCACTAGCCACTAGCCACTAGGATGAATTTCAACAATCTCTTCACTTCAAGTCGAGCATCAAAAACCCATCATCTATCATCTATAATCTTTCATCTCTCTACTTCCACTTTAGTAGCAAGAAAAACGAGATGAAGACCAGTGCAGCAAAGCTCAAGTACTCAAAAACGGTGTTTTTAAACAACCGCTGCTGGAGGTGATTTTGCAAAATGCCCAGCAAAATATAGCACAGTGAGGTCGTGAGCAGTGAAGCATTCCACACCGAAATCGGGAAAAAAGAGATCACCACTCCAAACTGTGCTACCACCAGAGAAAATGCCAGTGTCGCCAACCAAAGCTTCCCTTCAATTTTCGGTTGCAACTCGACAGACCACAGTGCCATCAAAAATAACGGAAAATGAGCGACAAAAAAAAGTAATCCGATGACCCAAAAGTGAAAATGCAGCGAAAAAATAAAGTTCGTCAAAAGTGTCGAGGTCAGAAGTGTAAAAAGCAACCCGATGGTGTGTGCCGCCCGTAGCAGCTGAATCGTGCGACTTTTCGCCACAGAGTAAATGTTTGAAGTCAAGTACAGTGCGTACATCCCAATACCAAACAACGCCATGATAAAAACCCGGCTCAACCAGTTATTGGGAAGCAAAAAATAGAAAAAGCTGACGGAAACTCCATACATCGCTGGCAAGGGAACAATCGTAAACCACTCTACACCATACAAATCTTCATAGAGTGACCAGACGGATACCAGATAAGAAAACACAAAAAACAATGCAATAGCAATATAACGATACGCCAGGGGGACGTACTGCACGCCCAACAAGCCAAAGGCCAATAAAACTGAACTAATGATGAATTTTTCCCGACGACGCATGGAGGTAGTATATAGTATGGATTATTGAGTATACAGGGGTATTGAGATAGAAATCAGACTTCAGTTGTCAGTCGTCAGTGAGTACCCATCATCCTGAACAGTCGAGCGAGGAACGAGCCAGACGGTTTCAGGATCTGTGTTTTGGAGACCTTCAAAGAGTTGGAATCGCATCAGAAGAAAAATCGAAAGTTTCAAAACCCTTGTGATACGCCGTATTATCGAGTAATTCCGACCACAGATCCTGAAACCCTCTTCGAGGACCTTGTAAATTCAGGATGACGAGCGTTAAAGAAAAAACTTATCATCCTAACAAATTGGTCTGGAAAAACACAAACAAGAAAAGTAGGCCTCAACAACGCAACAACTCAACCACCCAACTACTCAGCTCCCCACACTGCTGTGTGATACACCTCTTCCACGTCATCGTGCTCATTAAGCGCCTCTTCAAAAGTTTCAATCTCAGCTTTCTGAGCTTCATCTGTAATTGGCAGAGGAATCGAAACGACGTACTCATTTGCAGTGCGCTCAAACATAAATGCTGCCGACCCTGGACCACCCAACGAACCACCATGCTTGCTAAACAGCGCGCGAATTTCAGAAGCAGTGCGTACCTTGTTATCAGTAATCACAATAATCAAAAAAGCCACACCATGCGGCCCATACCCTTCGTAAACAACCTCATCCAAGCTCCCACCTTTTCCGACCCCCATGGCACGGTCAATGGCTCGTTTAATATTTTCTTGGGGCATGTTCGCCAATCGAGCTTTTTCTACAGCCAATCGCAACGCAGCATTACTGGAGGGATCAGGGTTGTTACCATGTTCACGTACCGCCACACGAATATTTTTGGACAACTGACCAAAGAGCTTGCCGCGTTTTTTATCAGCCGCTCCTTTTTTGTTCTTAATGTTGTTCCATTTGCTATGACCAGACATAAAAGTTGTAAGTGATAAGTTAAAAGTTAAAACTGCAAAGTCCAACCGCAGTTATTCCACTTTTCAAGGCAAGCGCTCAGCACTAGTCGCTAAATCCACATTCTACATTCTCCGCTCAAGGCGGACCAGCCTAAAGCTAGCTCATTCTATGACCTAAAATCTATAATCTATAATCTATAATCTATAATCTATAATCTATAATCTATAAATCCATTATCCACATTCCCACTAGTAACTGTTTCACTGTCCACTACTAACTGTTTTCACTCTACTCTTCATCAACCTTACTAAAAATATCATCCGGGAGTTGTTCTCCCATACTTTCTGGCTCAATCCCTTCCTCAATCTCTTCGTCCTTGGCAGCGATGACTTCCGTATCCTGCTCAAGCAAATCTGGCAGCAATACATCTTCATCCACATCTGATTGCGCTGATTTGCCATGATTGAGGAAACTGGGAATATGGCGGTTCACTTCGCTGGCAAATTTTTCTTTGATAAAAACGACACACTCTTGCTTCGAAACTGATCGGATCAAGCACAAGTACTCATTCCCTGTTTTGATCAGTGCAGAGAGGTGAAACGAGATGTCCTCAGGCAGTGAGCCAATATACTCCCCATCTTCAGTTTGAACACAAACGTAGCGGCCTTTTGTCTTGAGCAGGCAGATCGTCGCCACAGCCAATTTATTGAGTACTTTTGGCCCAGCCAGCCGATCGAGTGCCACAATCTTGGTCTTGAGCGGCTCCTCGACAAAATCTTCATAAATATTGCGCTGCTGCGATCGCACTTTAATGTTTTGCTTTAAAAGGTCCAGATACTTTTTGGCAATCGGGTTCACTTTGTCAATGCTCAGCACTTTGGTATAGGTCTCAATTGCCTCATTTTTCTTATTCAACTGAATGTAACAAAAACCCAAGCGATTGAGCGCTCCAATATCCTTAGGCGACTGCACTAAAATGTCCAGATTTATTTTAACCGCATTCTCCCAATCACCATTTTTGGCAAAATCGATCGATTTTTTTTGAAGTTGAAAAAGTTGATTCATAATCCTGGAAATCTTACGCAGTTGAAGCAAAGAAGTCAATATTCTCTCTGTAGGTATTTTCTACTCTCCGCTTCAACTCAGTTTGGATACTCGTCTCCAATAAAGAGTACAAACATTGCACGATATCGCTGCGTCTGTGTCTCATCGCTGATGAGTTGGATATTGGGCAATACCACGCTCAGCAGCTCAACAGTGCGCGATGACTCCAAAGCGTCCCCCACAACCAACTGTGTTACCCCAACATCACGCTCTTGGTCGCTGTCAACTTGGATCACCCTCATCCCCCATGCACCGAGCCGATCGCCCACTTGTGAAGCCGCCCCGTTGCGGTCGGTAGTATTGATAACAGCAATCGTGGGCGCGTTTGAACGCAGCGTCGTATCGGCAAAGTATTTTTGGATTGTTGTGAGTTGCGCTGCAGTATCACTGCGCACGTTGTGTTTCGCAAAGGCTGCAGCATCTAATGAAAAAACGTACCACCACAGTTTGAACCGATCGACAATCGATAAAGAACCTGTTGTCCGATGACCCCACGGTTTAAAATCAGCCAACAGCGAAGAGCGCGGGTTGTTCGTTTCAAAGACGTTTCTGGTTTCAATTTTTTTTTCAATTGGGAAAAAATACTGCTGCGATTTGTGCTCAAGCACACTAAAGTTGACTGCTCGTTCACTACCGCGTAGCGAAACCACCACCAGTGGTGCCCCTGTGTCAGGTGACTCGATCAAGAATGTTCGCGACTCACTTAAGTCAATCGATTGCCAATATGATTGGAGGATGATCACAATTGTACACACAATACAAAGCATCAATCCACCAGGGACAATATACCGAAGAAAATGCGAATGCTTCTTTTCAACACCCTGAGATGCTTTCTCTTTTTCCCTCTTTTTGAGTACATTTTGGTTAAGCCGCTTTTGGGAAGAAAAAACCGATGTGCGCAGTGACGAAAACCGTGGAACCAAACGAGCAGAGCGATTCATGCCAAAGAGTATAACAACTGTAGTTGGCAGTTGTTAGTGGTTAGTTAACAAATGTTGTTGGGTGGTTACGTTGTTGGGTTGTTGGGAATGTACGACTGTTAAGATGGTCGGAAAAACAACAGCTGTTCACGCACTGAATATATGTAGAGTCACTAGTAACTACCCAGTACTCAATACATACCTTCAAAGACTAAACACAAAACAACCCAACAACTTTTACTTTCTCTGTGAATCAAATAGCATTGCACTTTACAGCTGCTCAGTGCCAACTTTCAAAGAAAGATATCAAAAATTACATTCAAGAAACAATTGAAGTCTGTTTGCTTTCAACTACAGTAAAAGCCAAAAAGTGTCTCCGCACACAACAACCCAACAACCCAACCACACAACAACTACTTTATAACCCACTCCCCTTTTTTCCCTTTTTCTTGCACGTTACAACTCCCCCACAACCCTTTACTTTCCTCGCGCGCCTTCGTTTCCGCTGCTCGCAGTTGTTCTTGCAAAGCAATGTCCGGAGGGTATGAGCGGGCAAACGCATACCCTTCACGTACTAGGACCTCATTCACCAGCTGATCATCAACATAGACGTACCGCAGTAACCGTTTGTACCGATCGGTTTCCGACACATCGTTGACTAATCGAACCGTTTTACCTTCAACCAGCTCTTTGTTTCGTGCGCTGGCTGCGAGCGCAAAACACTGCACACTTGTGTTGGGTTTTTTACTTTCCGGCGTGTCTATGCCAATGTAACGAAGCGTCCTGCCATCAGTAAGTTCAATGGTGTCACCATCGACCACTCGCTTCACCGCTGCCATTTCACCACGTAGTGGTCCGACTGACTCACCACTTCGTGATGCGATAGCTTCATCGCTTTGCTGTTGAATAGAATCACCCAATACTACTGTACTTGGAGTTACTGTCGGTTCCACAAATAGTTCATTGGCAATTTGTGTGAGTTGTGACGTGCTGAGTGTCGTTCCGATTAATGAATGAAGAACCGCCACGACAACCACCATGATTGCGCTAGCAACTACTCCCATGAATAATGACTTCAATCGACGATTCATAAAACCTTTCCGGATTGTCCTGCGTTCGCACGTTATTGAGACATTATAAAACAATAAAGCGGGAATCAATTTCGGTTGTTGGGTTGTTAGTTGTTCCCCCTTCGCATAAAGCTATGGCGGGACGCAGTATGTTGTTGTGCACTCAGACTTTGAAATATATCAACATCCATGTAGCTTGTTTGCATATTGTAAACAAAAACAAATGTACAGTCAGACACTCACAAGCACTCAACAACTAACCACACAACAACTTTTTGGAATCGCTACTATTCAACTAACAACCCCATCACTTCTTTCAAATCGTCACTGAGTGGAGCAGTAAAAATGAGTTCGGATTTTGTTCGTGGATGAACAATTTTTAAACTCGCCGCGTGTAAAAAAATGCGTGAGCACCAAACTCCATCAATCAATCTTTTTTTCACACCCGCATACACTTTGTCACCAACAATCGGATGGCGCACGTGACTCAGGTGGACCCGAAGCTGATGTGTTCGACCCGTTTTGGGTGAGAGCTCTACGAGCGAAAAACCTTGGTACGAATGGACCGCTTTGCGAAAATTTTTGGGTAGTTTATGGGTATCATTTTTGTAAAAATCCAGCGCTTTTTTGTCACGCTGTTGCAACGAAGCGAGCACTTTTTCTACATCCAAGTGTGTATAAAATGCAATCACGCGGTACTGTGTGAGACTCTCTTTACCGTCTTCGCGCACGCGAAATTGCAATCGGTTTTGCGGGTTACGACCAATGGGTAAGTTCATCTCACCACTTTCTGGTTGCATCTTTCCATGCACCAGCGCCACATACTTTTTTTGTGTTTGGCGCAGTTTGAACTGCGCCATCAGCGCCACGAGCGTGGCCGGATTTTTCGCAATCAGTAATACTCCCGACGTGTCCTTGTCCAACCGATGCACGATACCACTGCGCTCGCGGAATAACTCGTTGGGTTCACCAAAAATAATTGGTTGCTTAGTTGATTGGTTGCTTAGTTGGTTAGTTGGCTGGCTTGCCACATCCAAAGAGTGCGAAGGCGGGTTGAGTGGTTGTGTCTGCCTGCCGGCGAGGCAGGTTGTTGTGTTGTTGTCATTCTGCTTTCGAAAAAGATCTCCTAGATCAGATCCTGAAACAAGTTCAGGATGACGAGTATTCCCTGAAACCTGCCTCTCCTCCACCCAATCCTGCACTGTCCCCTCTTTCTGTGTGTGCGACCGATTCACCACAATCCCAGCAGGTTTATTGATCACCAAGATATCATCATCTTCAAAAAGAACCGGAATTTCGGGAAACGGCTTTGTCATATGGCGAGATTCTGTGAGATGTAAAGACTGTGAACGGTAATACAACACATTTTACCACTACATAGAATGTTGTTGGGTGGTTCCTCCTTCGCATGAAGCTACGGCGGGACGCGGTAGGTTGTTGAGTTGTTGGTTGAATGTAGAATGTGCCAGCCCTAGGCTGGTCCGCCTTGGGCGGAGAGTGTGGATGGTAGGAACTAGGGAATGGTTGTGAGCAGGAGTTGACTCAGCTGATAGACTCTTAAAATCAGCTGAGTCATCCTGAAGTGTCTGGCGACCGTCAGAAGCCAGACCGTTCAGGACCTGTGTGTCAGTTATCTCACCTTTATCAAAGGCTACTGCAGTGCCTGAAAAACTTCAAAGTTGCCAACGTATTTTGAAAGCAAAAAAAAATAAAAAGTCGTCATCCCCGCCTCACCGGCGGGCGGGCCTGCCGGCGAGGTAGGCCGAATTCGATTCGGGATCGAAAGTCAAAGTTCGTTGGTTTGCAAAAAAAGGAATATTTCATTTATTTTTTACTTTGTGAGTACTGAGACTTTAGATCCCGTTTTTCAACGGGATGACGAACATTTGCTTGCAGCTTGAAGCTTGTAACGCATTTATCTGTCTGTGCACCCAACAACTCAACCACTCAACAACCCAACAACTGTTTCACGCAAGCACCCCATAACTTTCTCTCCCCTTTTATGGTATAATGCCAGGCCAAATATGAAGGTTTGGGTCCTTTTTACTGCTCTTGCTACTTTTGTGTGCATTGTGGCACCATCAGCCACCGCCAGCACGCTTCAAGCCTTTGATCCCACAAAAGAGTACACTGTCCATAGCGTCCCTGTTGATTTAAGTCAATCGGTATCAATTACTAACACTGACAAAGATCAGATCCTGAATGGCCAAGCTCGCAACCCTCGCTTTGCACTTCAGGATGACACAAACGGTTTGAAAAGTTTACCGTTTGTGTCAACACCTGCTCACGACCCAGTCCCAAATTCCAAAGCTCATGACCTCTCCGCTCTCACTCAAAAGGCGAATCCCACAAAACCCACTTTTTGGAATGCCGTTTCTACTCGTATCAAAAACACCGCAAACAAAATCACAAACGCCACCAAACACACTGCCACAACGATCAAAAACACCATCACCACAGTCGCCACCAAAACTAAAGCCGCTATCCAAACAGCCGCGTATCGCAGCGTACTGGCACTTTCAAACGCTGCAAACACTTTCATCACAACAATGCGACACAATGTCAGCACTTACTTGCAATCCGTCGCATCAAACGCGACAACTGCACTCATGATAGCTATTGGTGGTCCGCTATTGGGGATACTTTCAAAAACCACATTTGGCAAACAAATAATAAAAAGGGTTGAAGCTTTCCTAGTTGATGGTTGGGTCAGCATGATCGATGTTGTGCTCCACACGACCTGCGCCGCTGCGAGTGTATTTATTTTGTTAAAAACTGGCTCCACCCTCAAAGAAGGCTACACCAAAGCCAAGAATTGGCTGACGCAAAAGACCGGTCACGACATTGGTGATTTTGGTCATGATCTTAAAGTGACAGTCGCACGTGTGGTGTTAGCTGTTTTCTTGCTTTCACTTCCCGGACTTATTACCGCCACCAGCGCATCCATCAGCACCATCGCCGCTGAGACTTTTCCAGAGCTGTTGCTGCGCGGTTCCTACGCTGCACAGCAAACTGCCACTGAGTGCGCCACCATTCCTACCCAGTGTGACTCCCCCACTTCCACAGCCATCACTGCTACCTCCAACTTTCTGTTTGGCATCGCTCCCGTCAACGCCAAGGCCCAAGCCAAGCTCGTTGATGAAGAAATCGATGTTGTGACTAACTCACAAGTTCCCGCAGCAATTAAACCCATTGTCTCGAATAAAAAACTGAGTAATATTGTAGAAAACATTTATAAAGGTATCGATAATCCCAACAGAATTGGCAATGGCACAACAGCAGACGCTATCAAAAACGAGATACGAACTGGTGCTCCAACTTTTGGGACATACCATTCAAAAAAAGGTGAAGAAACACTCCGAGCACTTAAAAACTGGATAAGAAAAAATCCTAATGCGAGTAGTCATGATGTTGAAATTGCTACAAGTGAACTTCATAATTTGGAGAATGCCTTACAAGGGAAATAAATACTCTTATGACACTCACCTACTCCACCTTCCCAAACACCTTAATTCAACTCATTCCTGAATTCAAACCACTTCTTGATGAGCACATTCACGACAACGATGAAGTGTTATCACATGTATTAATGGGCGATTTCACTCGTTTTTTTATTGATGTCTTTCAACAGACCAAAACTGATACTACCAAAAAGGAGCTGCTCAACCGATGCGTCGCATTTGTCGAAACACTCTTCGTTTCAGATGACCCACTTGTTCAAGAATTGGGAGTCGCCTCTTTTATCGAAAACTTACAACGTGAGAAAAATGCCAGAGAAATTCGCAAGCTATTTGTTCATAAAAAAGTGAAAACAGCATTCCAAGCTGTTTTTGGATCGTAATTGTCAACTATGCAACTAAATAACGCACTTAATAAAACAATAACGCAAAAGTATCCTGAACTCTGGCAAGGTTTAGGTGGTTACTTTCACCAAGATTGCGAGTCATTTGAAAAAGCTGAACTAGAGTTATTAGATAATAGTGAATATTGGCTTAATATCTTTGCAAACGATATACGAGTGTTTTTAGAAGATACTGGCTTTACAGAAAGTGAAAAAAAGTTCTTTGTTCAAGACAATGTTTCTCTCAGTTTCTCATTTTTCCACCTGGATCCCCTCACCTGGCTCCAAAATCTCGCTGTAAAAATAAAGATAGAGACCTTTAAATAATATGAATCATTACGACAATCTTTTCTCTCAACTAAGTAGCACAAAAAAAAATGAGTTGGCAAAACTCGATGGTAATACCCCTGGGAAAGTCCTTGCAACAATAAAGTATTGGGATTGGTTTGTACAGAAAGTTAAAACTGGATACAACGATTACATTTACGAGTACTGTAACGATTTAGATATACGACAAGAGATTGAACAATACCTTGAAAAAAGTACTGGAGAGTTTCATTCATTTCTTTTTGAGTTAACAAAGGAAATTGATCAAATGTATATTGATTCAACTTCTAAGGTTGATAGTCCTATCAACGCCTATAACCATGTTTTAGAAAACCCTCTAAAATATTTTTGGTACTATCGCGTCCCCAAAAAAATCACTCCACAGCTAGCACCAGACCTCGATGAACACGGTAGAAAGTGGTGAATAGCTCTCAAAGCAAAAACAACTTCAATCGCAAACAATCATATGAACACTTCCCAACTCCAAACAGAAATCGCAACCATTGAAAAATGGTTTGAAGAACATGATCATGCATTAACAACACTTAATGAAATGATTCATAACTGGGAACTCACCGTTCCTCTCTTTACGAAAGAATACCAAGGGACACTTGATGAGTACATGAATGACATTGCTCCAAGAGAGCTCATTCAAATATTTTGTGATAAAGCCTCCAATGAACTCAAAGAGTATATTTTGGCTAAAGTAAAAAATTTTGATCAAGAATTTCTCCAAAATACGCTTGAAACTGAAAAGCTCAGAGATTTTGCGAAAAAAAACAATTACAGCACCTGGTTATATCGAAAACCCAAAAAACTCCATCAAGCATTCCTCGATGAATTTGAATAGAGGCACGATCTATGCAGAAAAATAAAATGAATGAACCATTAAGTAAAAAATACGACGAGTTGTACAAAACACTGCGTAGTTATCTTCACCAAGACGCTGGTTCCTTTGCTGCCGCTGAGATAGAAATTCTCAACGATCCATCAGAATGGCTAGAGAGATTATGGATTACTACAAATCGTTTCTTAGAAGATAAAGATGTTTCTGTTGAAGATAAAAAAATGTTCATCCAAACGAACTGCTCTCTCAGTTTCTCATTTTTCCACCTGGATCCCCTCACCTGGCTCCAAAATCTTGCTGAAAAAATAAAGCAAAAAATAAATGCTAAATCAACTTCTTCTTGACCAATTTTACCAGTTTAGTTCGATACCGTTTCCGCCAAACAGCGACGACAAGGTTATCAGTGATGTTCACGATCAACTAGTTGAGTACGATGGGTATATGGCAGGATTGATTTCAAGTTACGCAAAAGGAAACCAAACAGTGAAATCAAAAATCTGTTATGACGACCAATTTGAAAAGTCTATAGCTCAAAGAGTAGTAGAGAGTCCTCACCTTGAAAAGGAAGCTCAAGTATATTTTGAATACCTGCAAAAACTAAAAGAGCTTATAGATCTGGCTCAACAAAGTTAGACCTAAAGGTGGTCAATATTTCTTATATAGCCCAGAAAAACAGTAAAGGTCGTCATCCTCGACCCGATGAATGAACCCGGTCCCGCACTGCGGGATGAAGCCATCGAGCATCGCAGATCCATCGAATTTTTCTGGAACAGCGAGTTAAAAGCAAAAAACGCTCGTCATCCCGGCAAAAGCCGGGATCCATTATATAATCACTCCTCAAAAAATTTTATTGCGAAGGTACTTAACTCATCGAATATGAAAAAAATCGTTAACTATTTTTATTAAATTATGGTAGTGGATCCCGTTTTTCAACGGGATGACGAGTGTTTTTTGCTTTCTTCAAACGTTTCAGACTATAGACTGTCCCAGCACCTAGCACCTAGCACCTAGCACCTAGCACCTAGCACCTAGCACCTAGCACCTAATGAATTCTACTCTCCCACTCCCTACTGTGTCCGCCGTAGCTAAGCGCGAAGGAGGAACCCCTACACCCTACCCCCCCAATCACGGCGCTACCTCCTGCCACTGATACAGCGGTCTCGTCATTCGCGCTGGAATATTCACCACAAAATCTGGTCGGTATCGGAAGACTACTGACGGATGTTGCGCATTCAAAAAGTCTCCCGCTCCTCCATCACGAAAATCACGATTCAGCTGCACACCACCCAACGCACTATAGATCCCATCCCCTACGAACTTACAATCACCCGTCCCAGTGCTTTGTACCGTCAGACTGCCATCAGCTACAAACACTCCCTGCACAACAGCCGTCGTACTCGCAGGATCACTTTGACACACACTTGACCCAATCGAGATATTTCCAGACACAATAAAGGCTAAAAATGCTCCACTAGGAGTCGTAATCGTATTATTAATCGTCAAGTTCCCATGCACAAAGATCACAATACTCTCACTCGCTCCCAGCGACCACGCGCTGTTAATCGTCATGTCTCCCTCACGGTAGTACGCTCGTCCATTTGCAGATGCGACTACGGGCTTGGTTGGAGTCGCTCCCAACTCATTACTGGGACTCGTTCCCATACTATACAAACGATAAAAATATGCGTAATTTTCGATTAAAGTATCGACTCTCGTGCCAGCAGCATTGATATTACGTCCATCTTCATCAATGTGGTCTGTTTGATACCCAGTACTATTAGAAGTATCGATCTCTCCTCCGCCGGTAAAGGCCACACCCGACGAATTTCCGTCATTACTATCATTTTGCAAATTCAAGTACGGTAAACAATTCACTCCGATACATGTATCAACCGGGATCACTGACTCCACGGCTGTACCGGTTGTTTGCCCACCATACACACTTCCCCCAATGGTTTGCCACCAGTTGTCGCGCACATCAAAAGGTTGATAGTAAAAAGTGAGGCTACTCGCTGGCGAGTTGATACCACTGTAACTGCACCCTGATGGGCAGCCACACACATCAGGATTGCCAGAGTTAGTTGAAAATGAAACGCTGTTGGCACCCGTGTTGTTCACAGGAGCTTGCACACTCCAAGTCCCATCCGCATTCAAGCTCGTTGGATAATCAGTTCCGTTATAGTTGACCGTAATTGTCTCAGGTCCTGCTGGAGTATATGGCACTGGTGAAAATGGCGACGTACACACTCCCCCAGAGAGCCCCGCAATTCCATCGTCACGTAGCACACTGCCACTAACGGTATCAACCGCAGTAAATGTCCACCAACCGCTAGCGGTCCCCACCAGTTGACTGCATGTTGCATTCTCATGCCAGACTCGCCATTGAAAATCGGCGTAATCACCATAGTTGGCAGCAGGGATGGTGTAGGTATACGTGAGTGGCTGATTTTTCCCAGCTCCAGAACTCACCAAGACATTACATTTTGCCAACGCATTGGCACAGCTAGTCCCTACAGGATAGACATCAATGTAGGTGTAATAGGCATCGTAGTTGACGTCTGCTTGAGTGGTAAAGCTAATATCTACTGCTTTGTCAGGATTACCACTTTATGTAGTGTCATACATGGTCACAAAAGCTCCATCAGTCGGTGATGTTTGAGTCGGAGCTGGCGGCGCACGATTGTCTAAGTCTGAGCAAAAATTACCGCAGCCATCGGGTTGCCCACAACTATCACCAACGCATGATGGTGTACACGGTGGATCTCCTACTGGGGGTGGCACAGGGCACGTTCCCACATCAGCCGGACAGTTTTCACAAGTTTCCCCAGCATCGACGTGTCCATTGCCACAGCAGTTACTGGTACATGAGTAACACGCTCCCACGTCTTGTGGACAGTTACTGCAAGTCTCACCACTATCAACGATACCATTGCCACAGTTGCCTGATGGTACTGGTGTTGGTGGGATGGGGGTATTGGTCGCACCACTGCACGAGCCACAGTCTCCCGGACA
>CAZOWX010000012.1:0-47868 GCA_964583795.1 uncultured Pseudomonadales bacterium
TACAAAAACTACTCAAAAAGGGACCAAGGGGTTGCAGTTGCTAATTGACTACGGGGTATTTTCAATAACACTTTGTCGAGTTATAATCAACATTATGCTCCTAAGATTGGAAACACAACTTCCACCTGAAGTCCACGAGGGCGAAACTCGATACACCTGCTGGGAATTTGAATTACCGGAATTACCAGACGGATCTTTCTGGGCTCGGATAGAACTTCTCTCGTTTAGTCCTAACGTTAAACTAATGCTTCTCGATCCTCAAGGACACCCACTGTCATTAGACTTTTTGTACACAAACACTATCCAAACTGACGACACTGGATCACAACATCTTGACTTCGTTCTGAGTGAAGCTAAGCCAGAAACTCTTTTTGGGGTCCCTCTTCCTGATAAAAATGCCACTAATCACTCAGATACAGACACTGACCACGAGATTAGTACAACAACACCTGAAAAACTTCCAGAAACGCCATCTCCAGCTCAAACACCGACAGAAGAAGTTATACGCACAGATACACGTATTATTGTCATCGCAGGAATAGCTCTCGACAAACATGGGAATCATCATACCTTTAGTCGGGCCCTAATTAAGGTTGATGGCGGTGAGTGGGAAGCGCCACAACCAGAACCTAGTCCCAACTTTCCTGAAACAAGTTACTTTCCTATCGGCAATACCCCACAAGCACTGATGTGCGATTACGATCCACGCATACAGCGACAGAGATTGCCTGTTGAAACTGCAACCCTGCCAGAAACAGGAATAGCACTGCCTGGAGTTACTGTACTACTTCAACTCCCAAGTACCGAATCATACGAGCAGATCAAAGCCTTCACTTCAATCGATCTTGTTCATCCCGACCCAGAAAAGCTTTTACGCATTTTCGAAAAAAATGTTCGACTTCCAACGTCAGGTTATGTAGCGTTTTTTGATAGAATTCCTTTTCTACAGGATGCGTATAACCTTGCTCGCGCTAACAAGAACCTATTTTTTATTGATCAACTAAAAAATCTCTGTACAATTTTGCGTCATTTTCCAAACATCACTCCTGAACATCTGGTTGAGTTCAAAGATCTCACAGCTATTACTCTCCCCACTCCTAGTATGGCGACTGTACGTGGGACATCGTCCGATTTAACTCTACCCAAAAGCTTACAACAACTCCCCACAGATAGCATCGCTTACTTTTACATGGAGGGTGGCACCATTGATTTTATGACGTTGTGGGCAAAAGATGATCAAGGAACCTTCCAAAGGGTGACAGGCTCAACTGGACTTGGTCGAGTAGAAACAATTAAGCTTGATCCAAACGGCTCAATCGTTACTTTACTCAATACCGAGTTAGAGGCATTTTCCTCAGAGAAGGTTTCCCCGCCAGGTATGCATGCCGAAAAAGAAATCACTTCCAACAACTCCAAGTACCCGCTACCAATCACTCTCACTCTGGCTAAACAACCTGATGGTAGCGTTATTCTTGAGCTAAGAAATACCTACGTCACACCTACATTTAAAATTAAAACAAACTACATATGCATCCGAATTTTTGTGAACAGTGAAGGAAATCATCTTACAGTTAATCCCAAAAAACCAGCGTCCTTGGTTGCAAGTTTAGGATTTTTTACGATGTGGGATGTGGTGGACGTCCTGCTCGCTACAGAACTGATTATCAATAGTGTCAATTTGGCACAATAAAAAAATGCCCCCGAGTCAAGCTAACATTCATTAGATCTTAGAATTTAACCTCATCCTAAGACAGACTTCTGACAACTTTTTACCAAATGCGTTATACTAAATCTCTAATGACAGACAACCAAAAACCAACCACTCTACCATCGACTTGGCTTCCCACTACCCCCTCCCCTAAAAATAAATCCCTCTCCTCAACACAGCTCTTTTTACTCTTATTTGTGATCCTGCTGGCTGTGGCCATCCCCGTCGTCTACTTGCTCCCCAGCGTCGCTCAAACTCCCGCACAGCGCGCAGCCCAATCAAACTCCATATTCGTCCCAGAACTCCTGTCCAACTGCACCTTTTTCTATCAACTGTGCCCCACCAGCAGCGCTGGAGTCGCTGGCATTCAGACCGTCGAACAAAAAATGAGCGAGCTTGATAGCCCACTACTTCACTCTGACCTTCTGCTTTACTCCCAACCCGACTCACAACAATCATCCCTTGCCCCAGCAAGCCAGATCGTGACCCTCGTCGCATCAAAGTACAACCTCAACCCGTTTTTATTACTCACACTCGTTGAGATGAACCAACACCTCGTCACTCAACCAGCACAACTGCGCCCTACCATCGAAGCTGGTGGTGAACACTCGGGCGATGCCTGGTTTGGTTTGCAAATCCAATCAATTGCCGCCGAACTCCAACAACTCAGCGCCACCACATCGCTCGCGCCCAACACTTTGACAGAAAAAACACCTTCTCACAGCATCTCGATCGGCGCTCAACAGATCAAAACCGATAATGACTACTCCCTCGCCACGCACGTGCTATTGCAGTACCTCGCCCGCCACAGCACCTCAAAACAAGATTTAGAAACCAAAATTGAGTCCTTCAGCACCACCTACCAGACCCTCTGGGGCATGGACCCCTCAAGCGTCACAAGACGGTAAAAATAGTAGTTTTATAAAGAGAAGAACTTACTTCGTTTTGTCTTCATTTCCTAACCATAAATATACATATGGCAAATCCTGATGAAATTCATTTTTCTTTATTGCCACATCAGCAAAATTGCCTGCTTCTCTTGGAATAATTTTTATCGGTAGTTTAAGCGTCGAACGGTTTGGATTTTTTTTGATAGCAACTCTGAACAAATTCTCATTCGCCCAGGGCGTAGAAACCTCTACAGAGTAACCTTGATTTAACAGTGCTTCTTGAAGTACTGAATTTTCAATTCTTTCTCCTTTTTCATTGACAATTGGAACTTGATTCCAAAAGCACAAATCCAACAGGGCAATCCCTTCATCTGATAGTACCAGATAAATTAGCTTGAGAAGTTGAATTGGGTCTGCAGAATATCGAATTGCCTGAACTGAAACAATCAGATCAAACCTTTTTTTTCTAAAATTGTTTTTCTCAAAAAATGGCGAAATGCATCTCTCACAATATGTACTCCATTACGATTAGCGTGTGTCCTATTGTCGTCACCATCATCTATTGGAATCGTCACCCCTGTAGTAGAAAAATCATCAATCTTATCTTGAAACAGTGTTTGTAGCTCTTGTAAAGCAACCGGATCCTCACCACATCCTAAATCCAACACATGTTGAAAATGAAAATCATCAATAAGCTCCAATACATTTTTTCCATGAAAAGTAGGAAGCAAGGTGAGATACGTTTGACGAAAACACGCAGTGTAAATACCTCTTCCTTCTAACCACGCAGTGTTATCTCGCGTACGGTAGTCTCTTGCATACTGACGAGTCTTCTCTGCAAAAAGTTGTTCCCGTTGCTTCATTTGTGAAATAACATCTGCATTAGCAATCATTTTGAGTCTTTCGTTATGTAAGTACCCTCATATGTTTAACACTACCCAATCCGAGCTCATATAAAGAGCATTAATATATTGTTTCATATCTACTAAAATACGATTACGACTTTGAGAATTCAACTGTCACAACTAGCCTCTCGAAGCCTGTAACCTGCACAAAACTCTTAACTATTCCACTATTCACTGTTAACTGTTCCACTTACAACTACCCTCCACCCCCACCACGCCAAACACCCCACGATCACCCAATCAGCCAAATTATTCTGAACATGTAAAACAGGCACCCACAAAAAATCCCGCACTCCCCCATACATCACTCGATCCCACACATTCGACAGCGCCGCGGCACTCAATCCCCCATACACCCACAAATTTTTCTGCCAAATTTTTTTCGCACCAATATAAATCCCGATCAAGACCACCACACTTACTATGCTAAACAGCACTACTCCCCCACTGTGCCCCGCGTAGCCTTGGCGAAGTAGGGCTCCTCCTACTCCAAACGACACACCCTGATTGATCGTCACTCTCCCCTGCCCCATCGCCGCAGCTTTACTCAGTTGATCAAGCAAAAACACACCAAAGAATGTAATGAAAAAAGGGAAAAAAGAGCGTTTCATGGCTATAGCCTACAAGGTTTACGAAAGAAGATCTAGCCAGAAGAGCATCCTAGCACCTAGCACCTAGCACCTAGCACCTAGCACCTAGCACCTAATGTATCCTACCTCCCAAACAGCTTCAACCGCTTCTTCTTCCCATCACTTGAGGGATTTGCCGCCCCCTGCCACTTCTTTTTGGCAAAGGTATTTTGTCCAGAGCGCAAAAACAATAATGAAAGACCGTAACACACCATCACAATATAGAAAAACAGGTCGAGTCGGATCCCCAACACCACCGTCTGCTGCAGATCCACAAACGATAACACCAGATGTATTCCCCCGTAACAACACAAAAATACCGCCACAACAAAACCAGAGTTCGCTGTGTGCCGACCAGCTCGATACCACTCAAAAAAGCGATAGCGTTTCTCTAAAAATAACAACAGCAGGTAGACGAGGAAAAACGAGAGCGCAAAGTACAACTGCGACGGATGTCGCTTGTCAAACACGTTAGGAAAAGTAATCCCCACCGGCCAGCTTGTCACATCACCTAAAAACGTGCCTGCAAAAAAACGGCCAATCCAAATAAATATCATCAGAAAGCTGACAGCCACAGCGGCACAATCGACTAACTCATACGCATCCCACTTGCGTTTTTTCGATAAAAACCAGACATACCACAACCCGACCACCAAAGCAGTTACTTCATCAAACCCAGGCTTCGCGACAGCCTCGATCCACCCCTTTGCATCCATCATTAGCGTGGTCAGATGCAAAGCAATATAGACAATACGGGAAATAATCAGTGCCATCACACTGGAGACAATCAAGACATCAAACACCTCATCGTCTTCAAAGTGTTCACTATGTGCTCGCCGCCAAAACAAAAATGCCGCTCCCAGCGCACCAATGATCAAGAAAATATTAAAGGTAAAAAGTGTGAATGGACCAAAGCTGAAAATGATGGGAAACATGGTTTTTTAGGTGCTAGGTGCTAGGTTCTGGGTTCTGGGTTCCAAGTGCTAGGTTATAGACATTACAATAACCGGTTGTTGGGTGGTTAGGTTGTTAAGTTGTTTCATTTCAGTACAGTCCCAACAACTCAACTACTCAATAACACAACAACTCACCGGCTATTTTATCAGAATTGAGCGTTCTGAGTGTACCGCATTTTATTTCAACAAGAAAATAGCTAGTAAAACGACTACCTGTGGCGTTAACCCCAACACCATGTCCGGTGTCGAGTGATGAAATAGCTTGTGAAATGCATTGATGGGGCGCAAGAAAAAAGGCTCAGAATGAAGAAAATTTTTCGGAAACATCAGAAAATCCGGGAGAATACCAATAAAACCGCCAAAATAAATCCAGGTTGGGACCCCACTTTGATGAAACTGCCAAAAAAGAAATACAATAGCAAATGACACCACCAACTCCCCGATCTCCATAACAAACGCGCTTCTTTTTTTGCGTGAGCCATTCGACAATCCCGTCCCCACATCCCAATGTGGGATCCAATCTTCCAAAAAATGTGATGCTAAAATCAGCGGAACAGCAATGACCGGATTACTTACTTTTGAAGCGATAAAAGCACCAGTGGCAACGTGTGAGATTGAGAGCATGATAATTAGGTTCTAGATGCTTGGTTCTGGGTGCTAGTTGATTTATAAACTCATTATTTTACAGCATGCTAAACTTTTAGTTTCTTTATCATGGCGTTTAACATCTTCCCTATCGTGGCTAGCTCAGCACTAAATTGATCAAAACTTTCTTTTGAAAGATATTTTAGTTTAAAACTAATTTCTAGAAATGTCTCTACTTCGGCGCACGAACCAAAAGAGATGTACAGAAATTTAACGTACTCGGCTCGACTTTGTCGTTGTGCACCCTCAGCTATATTTGCCGGAATTGAACAAGCTGCTCGTCGTATTTGCGAAATGATCCCAAATTTCTCATGATCAGGAAAATCTTGCGTTTGTTGGTAAACTTGTGTGACAAAGTGTATTGCTTTTTGATACACTGTCAATTCTTTAAAATGCATACAAAAAAACCGCTGTGTTCCCCGCAACTCTGCCTCATGGGGCAAGTTTGGAAAAGCGGAAGCACTTAATAACTAGACTGGTTGCAAAATTGACAATAAAGTAAATGAAGCAACAAGTCTACTATCTTCCAA
The DNA here is from genome assembly GCA_964583795.1 of uncultured Pseudomonadales bacterium. Lineage (GTDB taxonomy): Bacteria > Patescibacteriota > Microgenomatia > UBA1400 > PJMF01 > JBDTME01. Next base: position 6,264 of record CAZOWX010000012.1, read on the forward strand.
AATCAAAAAAACGAGCACCCAGCACCTAGAACCCAGAACCTAAAAAATCCGTGCCGATGGTGGGAATCGAACCCACATGACTGTGAAGTCACACGATTTTGAGTCGTGCGCGTCTGCCAGTTCCGCCACATCGGCAATTTTTCATTTGATGTCAGCAAGCCTGCCTACCGATAGGTAGGAGGGTTTATTGTACCACTGCCTGTTACGGAAGTCTTTAGAACTTAGTCTATAGTCTTTAGAGGTAAAACACTACATGTTGGATCATGAACACATGAAGCACAAGAACAACCCGTCATCCCGTTGAAAAACGGGATCTAAAGTCAGAATCCCCAATAAAAACAGTTGATCTAAGAGTTCGCAAAAATGTTATTGTTTTGTTGTTAAGTGGTTAACTAATCCTCTAAGCAATCTATCGCACTTCTATCTCAAACTTAAATATTGGCCGTGTTCGCAAACTCTGTACAACCAATCCCATCACTGGAGTAACGAATAATTGCACGAAAAAGAGCAGATTAATGATTGCATCAACAGAAAACGGTTCCCCTTGACGACACTGTTTCTGACACAGTGTTGTCGCAATGAAATAAGTCATGACCTGAGCACCATACAGTCCAAATATGGTGATCAATAAAGCAAGTATCGGATGTTTTTTGCTTATAGGCACCCGCTTGATGATTTTGTTAGTAATAACTACAGCACACCACCACAAAGGATTCACCACCATCATCAACGTAGCAAAGAAAAGGGGAAAAATAATCAGAGCAACAAGTTCCATCGAGCATTGATTATACTCTACTTTTACTTTTCCCCTCACTTTCCCATGGAAAACAACATGACCAACAACCTGCCTTGCCGACCGACGAGGCAGGCTTAACAACCCCCTGTGTCCCACCGTAGCTTTACCGTGTCCTCTCGTAGTCCCCGCAGTGCGGGACGAAGTGGGAGCGAAGGAGGAACCACCCAACAACTCCCACACTATCGACTATAGACTAAGCACTATAGACTTTCCTACATCCTCCTCGTCTCCATCCCATAAAACTTGATTCGATCCCCCTGGAAGTACAGCTCCACGTCCTCAAGTCCCCCGTTGCGGTGTTTGGCAATTTTCAGCGTCACCGCTTCTCGAATGTCATCATCTTTGCGGAATAAGAACATCACCACGTCCGCATCTTGCTCGATCGATCCTGACTCACGAAGATCTGACAGCTGAGGCACCTTCTCTCCCCGACTCTCCACCGCACGTGACAGCTGCGCCAGTGACAACACCGGCACCTTCAGCTCACGCGCTAAGTTTTTGAGTCCTTGAGAAATTTCACCGACTTCCTGCACCCGATTATCTTTCGTCCTCCCCTGAGCGAGCTGCAAGTAATCAACCACAATCATGTCGATACCATGCTCAGACATCAGTCTTCTGGCTTTCGTACGCATCTCAAAGATGCTCAGTCCCGGTGTGTCATCAATATAAATGGGTGCCTCTGCCAGCACTCCCATCGCATCAGAAATTTTCAAGAAATCCTGGTCATCCAGCCGCCCGGTTTTGAGTTTCCACGCATCAATATCCGCTTGCGACACCAATAAGCGATCCACCAACTCTTCTTTACTCATTTCCAGAGAAAAAAATGCTATTTTTTTCTTATACTTCACAGCTGCTGCTTGCGCCACGTTGAGTGAGAAGGCGGTTTTTCCAGTGCCCGGACGAGCAGCCAGAATGATCAAGTTAGAGTTTTGAAAGCCAGCGAGGACCCGATCCAAGTCTGCAAATCCGGTTGGCACTCCACGTAACTGACCACTATTGCGCTGCAGCTCATCAAGGCGTTCAAAACTACTCGCCAGCGTGTCGCGCAACGGGGAAAACCCACCTTTCGATTGGTTATATGACAGCGCAAAAATTTCTGACTCAGCTTTATCTAGAATATCTCCAGTCTCTTTGGCATCGTCAAAGGCTAACTCGTTCACCTCTGCCGCCAAAGCTATCAGCGCTCGCTTGGTATACGTCTGTTTGACAATCTTGGCGTACTCCACCACATGGGCAGATGTTGGAACCATGGTCGATAGCTCTGCCAGGTAACTTGCTCCGCCACTCGTCTTGAGTTTTTTCTGTTTCTTCAGCTCATTGCTCAGGGTCACGACATCGATGGCACTGCGCTCATCGTAGAGTTTAATCATCGCCTCATAGATATCGCGATGATTTTGAAAGTAAAAATGCTCGCTTCTGGTGATTTCTGCGATCTGCACAATCGCATCTTTATCAATGAGCACCGCCCCAATCACTGATTTCTCAGCTTCTTCGGAATGTGGTGGGATGTGGATTTGGGACATAGCTAGGGTTTAGGGTTTAGAGCTTTGGCCTTAGTGCTTTCCTCCTGAGCGCTTTGCTACAGGAGAACACAGTAGGGCTTTAGGACACACTGAGTTGTTGTGTTGTTGGGTGGTTGGGTTGTTATAGCGCTGAAAAAGCGCCAGATCGGTAGCAACAACCTGCCTCACCGGCAGACAGGCACAACAACGCAACAACACAACCACTCAACAACACACTAATGTCCTTGCCAACAACATATAGAAACATAGTGTAGAAGTCAATGGAATGGTGAGTGAACAGTGGGCAGTGAAACAGTTAATAGTTATCAGTCATTAGGGAAAACTCGTCATCCTCGACCCGACAGAGAAATCCTGACCAACGGTTCACCCGTCAAACTTTTATGGCTAATAAGCCAAAAAAGTTAGTCGGGTAAAGAGAGCTCAGTCGAGCATCGGTCTCGCCCGCCGGAGAGGCTGGGGATCTAAAGTCAAAGTACTCAATTTGAAAAATATTAAAATGCTTTTCTTAGTCCACTTGGAAGTGTACGTCGAAAGCAAACATCACTCAAAAGTCGTCATCCCGAATTCGATTCGGGATCTAAAGTCTGAGCGCTCTTCAAAAGCGAACTCAGTAAATACATCTCTTTATTGAAAAACGCAACTCGAAAATAAAAAAATAAAAAGTCGTCATCCCCCGCCTCTACGGCGAGCAAGTTAATACTCATGATTCATGACTTTAATGGTCAGTTCTTGGCCGCAAGTAGAACTCATCTCCTTCTTTTTTATATACCATGATCTGATTGGTACCAAATCTGAGCACGTCACCATGAGTCAGTTCAGTTACTACTCTTGGCACTAACCTATTACTACCAACAAACGTACCATTACTCGATCCCATATCGACGATTGAGTATCCCCTTTTGTTTTTCGTTAACAGCGCATGTTGGCGAGAAACATTGTTATCATCAAATTGAATATCCTGCCCCTGTGCACGACCAACAGTAATCTGATCTCCCAAAAGCTGATAACTACCGGCACTTTTCTCTACCTTAGCGCGTCCCTCTGCAACAAGGTGGTCTTTCCTCTGACTGTGTTGATAACTTTCAAGTGCCTTAGTGACTGCGGCCATGACGCCAAAAGGGTCATGCTTAACCAGCATATTTGGCGCCCCAATGTAGGTGATGATTTCACGACCAGTGCGGCGCCTTTTTTGCGTGAGGAACATCTTTTTTTCTTGTACAAATGCTACCTCATCCCAACTCCTTAGAGTATTACCCAACATCCGTGCCAAATTGAAAGCGCTCCAATCATCGTTATTCCCCAAATAAAATGCTGTCCCTATTTTTGCCAGTGCTCTAATCAGCAAGTCTAAATCAGTAATTTGACCTAATCTAATTTCATTTAACATGAGATATCTTGTATCTTGTTGCAACAAAGTTATTACTTTTTCTTTCAGGGGTGAAAATTTAAAGCCATCTGGTAACAGTTTCTCTAAATTACCTGGTTGCTGAAATACCACCCTGTTAAAAAACAACTCTAAATCACTAAACAGCTCTTCACAGCTTTTCCTCGCTCCCTCTGGGACATACCAGCCCAAATTTTTCAATTGCTCCATCGTGAAGGTGAAATTAGCAGTCGAACTCATCAACGTCGTGAACTGTTGGGCTCTTTTTCCTTTTTCTGTCTGCAGATACTCCTGCACTAACTTTTTGAGTGGCTGCTCTACACACGCAGGCAATCGCGTCCACAAGTACTTTCCGCTAGCTTTCGGTAAATGAGTACGTTGCTCCCATCTGTTACCATATTCTTGCGCCTGGGCAATGATCTTGCCAACTTCCGATGAGACATTTTTACTCACCACTCTTGATCCACTCAAACTTTGTTCTAAACTACTAAGGACCGTATGGTGCTGATCTAGCAACTGTCGTAACTGAGCAAAATCACTCGCCTTCTCAATGTCAGCAAAAACCTTTATTCTCTCTTCATAAGTATTATCTCCGACCGTTTGCGCTGATGAAACTTCTGTCATGAATTGATATAGCTTCTGATACTCGTCCTTCAACTGCTGATATGACGGTGATAGTGATGAATCTGAATTACTAAAAATTTCCTCCAGTTGTTCCAAAACTGCGGTCGTTGACTGCTCAAAATTACTTCTAAGTTGCGAAAAGTTTTGGTACCTAGTTTCCAAATCAGTGGCAGTTTCCGCCACCAGCAGGTCATTTTGTGTTGCCTTTACTTGATTGTATGTACTTTCAAACTTCAGCTTACTAAGCTGTTTCGATAAATCCTGCGCTTGGTTGAATGCTATATTTTCTATGACTGCATCAACTCTGTTGAGTTTACTGCGATCAAGTGGCTCATCGATGCTGGCCAAGGCCAATGCACTCTCCACCTGCGTTGCTACTAAAACACCCAGTTCTTCTTGGCTCAATTGAGGGTTTGAGCTCAATGCAGTTTGTAACAACTTCACAATCCGCTGCTCTAACTCATCAACTGACGAAACTGGCATAATCTTGGCTGTAGTAGCTGGCTCTAAATGCTCTGTAGTACTTTCAGCTGGAACCGCGCTTGCCTGATCTAATATCTGATTGGCCTCGATCACCGCCCGAATTTGCTTCAGCACTTGATTTTGTACTTCATCAGCTACTGCTTGGCTAATTTTAGCCGCTTGTAACTTTTCTTGTCTTTCTGCACCCAACCTAGGAATGGCAGCTCTCTGAGCATGCTGCCAACCCACCTCACCCACAAAATCCTGATCTCTTTGTTCAAATCGCCGTTTAAAAGACCGCTCCAGCTGGTCGTATACGGCCTGCCGATCCAGTTGATAGTTCTGCACACTGGGCGCAAGGGCTGAAGCACTATCAATAAAGGCAATCAGCTGCTCGATACTTTGCGAAACCTGACTCAGATCTGATTCATTTAGTGCATCAAGTTGGTCGTGCACAAATTTGGCTGCATTGTTTTCTGCATATTTATATATACCATTCGCGTTTTGAGCCCCTAGCGCCAATAATACTGATAGTATTCCCGACCGAGCATCAGACGAAGTCAGCGTTTGCAAATCTGACTCCACTTGGTTGCGCAAATGAGTAAACTGCTCTTTTTCCGCAGTGAGAGAGCTATTAAGAGAAGCAATTTGTTTTAGATGATCAACTGTATCGACTGGATATCGAAGGCTTGTATCACGCAGTGGTCTAAGCTGTCGATTTAACTCATCAATATCGCGTTGATCCAGATGGATGCCATCGCCCCTTCTAGATTGATCCAGCAGCTCGCGCGCCTGACTAGCTGCATGGGTCGCTCTGGTAGCAATGTCCTCATCTCCAAAGATTTCCTCTTTGAGCTTTTGCACTAACCAAGGTGGTAAATTATCGTCGAGTGAGTTTAACTGATGGTCTAATTCCCTGGCGTGATCTTCCAAAGCATTAGTATATTTTTCTATCTGACGAAAATTAGGGGGCGTGTTGCCGTCAAACTGCTGCCACTGCGTGATCAGATCGCTGCTATCGGCAGCAACACTTTGGCAACTAGTATTGAGCCGTTGGTACAACTCCACAACTTTCTTCTCTGTTGGCAACTCTCCGGCAATCCTTAGTAACTCACCAAGCCGCGGTGAAAAATCAAACGGATACCAGTGATCTAGCTGTTGTAATAGTTGTTGGCGGTGAGTTTCAAGATCTCTCATCACCTGATCAGAGAGTTTCAATTCCTTCAAGCTTTCACCACTGTTTGTCAAGACTTGTTGTATGTGTGGCAGTTCCTCAAGCACTGCTTGCTCTCTTTTTTTCAAGTCAGTTATAAACTCCGAAAACTGCTCTTGATACACAGTCAGGAGCCACTCGTTTATTTGATCTTTGTATTTCTGCGTAAAATCATGCCATTGCTCAGCTGTTTGAGGAACTTCTTCACCATTTTCAGCTGCAACTTGAGTGATCAGCTTGTCTAGTTTTTGTGGACTAACGTTAAAGTGAATATCCTCTCCAAAGGAAAACCCAAACTCCCCCATCAGTGCTTGGTGAATCAAGTAGGTGTCGCCACTCACCTCCTCTTGCAGGATATCGTTGAAACTCAGCAGTAAATCACCTCTACTTTCACGATTGGCCTGAATAATCTGTGCCGAAATTGCAACTACATCGCTATCATATTGATTGACTTGTCTTTGCAAAGTCGAGTAAATACCCCTTACTTTTTCCTCAAGATCCTTTAATGCTTGTTTGGACTGCTCTGGGTCATCACCATTGATCTGCTCACGAAGCACGGCAAAGTTATCAATGCTTTTCAATAACAGCACCGTTTGTGGTTTATCCAGGACTTCACCCAGCACCCATTTTTTGTCATTGCGATCATTTTCCGCTGTGGCAATGACCGCTTCCCGTTGCTGTTGCCCTTGCGCAATCTGTGATAAAACCTCAGCTATGATCTCTTTCTGTTTTTGGGGAGTAAAACGCTCTTTGATGGCCGATGAGCTTGGACCATCAACACTCGGCTCATCTGTTATTGTTTGGGGATTTTCATGCGATGGATCATTGTTCATACTCAAAAAAGGAAAAGCAAGTAACGAGTACATCAACTATATCACGGTGTCACAGCATACAAAAGCCATCGTTGGTGATAAAAAAATTTTGGCTGGTGATGAAATAACATCAGGATCTAAAGTCAGAGTACTTAGGCTAAAGTGGAAAGAAAAAATACGTTCTTAACTATTTGACAGCCCAATTCAAAAGCAAAACCCCTAAAAATACAGCGTTCCTACCATCAAAAATGGCAAAAGCAGTGGCAGAAACTGAATCGCTAAAGCAATCCCACTAACAAGTTCCATCATCGAAATACTTCCATTACCATACGATTCCCACAACGAAGGTCCACACTTTTCCATGCACATTTGAAAAACAAGCGCCAGATAAATGCCATACACGATTACGGCAAAAACAAAAATTGACACACATACCTTTACTCGTTTTGACACCTTCAGCGAGTACACCAATCCTCCAACGAAATATAACCAAATACACACACCCATGAGACTCGCCCACTCCATGACTTGGGAGGTCGGTTCCGCAAAAAGAAACATGATCCACAGACCATAAAAAGCATACAATCCCAATAAAAATCGCCTTACCATCGTTGTTTTCACTGTCAAAATCCCTCCCAACACTGCTCCCGCAAACACCACACCCCAAAAGAGGAATTTTTGCAAAAATACTTCACCACCAAAACTCAAATCAAACAATAAAAACAACACAAAATATCCAATCAAAAACACCAAAATCGTCCCGAAAAATATTTTCGGGCGTGATAATGAAGCGCTATTATTTTTTGCTATTTTTTTTCTCATTCTGGGTAGTTAATTGGAATGAAATCATGAAACACCCGCACAAAAAGCCTTGGATCATTGATCAGCACAATTGGCATTGTCAAAAAGAGTTCTATCGGGTTCGGCCGTACAGAACATCCATCTTCGCCACATCGCATTGCTCCTCCATTGAATGAATATGCTTTATACACATAAATTACCACAATATAGAGAACGATCAGCATACTGCCATACATCAAAACTCTTGGTTTGATCAACGAAAGCAGTAACAACACCCCTATCCACCACACAGTACAAAAAAACCACATAAAGGGATCATTCCGAGTCGTATACTCTACAGAAAACCACGGAAAAAATTGTGCGAAAAAAACTAGCGCCCCGACAATACTCCCCACTCCCAAAATCAATCGTGTCATTCTTCGCGAAAACACGGTTCGCAAAACAGATAGTAGTACCGAAAGTTGAAGGTTATTTTTTCTCATCATACATCCTCAATTTGGTAAGAACTCATGAAATGCAGTTCTCCAAAACTGCGGATCCACAATTACGGCAACAGGAACCGTGAGAAACACTTCGAACACCGTTGGCACAGGCTCATAACAATCCTGTTGGCAAAATGGAGGCACACACTTTTCTTCTACTTGTTTGGGGCAACTGGTTTGGACAAGGTGAGTTTTAAAATAATACTGCACTTTATAGACATACATCCCCACAAAGTAGACAATCAGTGCAATACACCCCCACATCAAAACTCTTGGCTTAATCAATGATACCAACAAAAATACTCCCTTCCACCACAGTACAGTGAAAAACAAGGTAAAAAACAGCGAGTTGAAAAAAAGAACAACGAAGATCCCAAACGCATCCTGTGACAAAAACAGCAGTGATCCAACAATACTCCCCACTCCCACAATGAGCCGCGTCTTCCTTCGCGAAAAAACTGCTTGCAAAGTATGTACGAACGCTGGGAGTTGATGGCTATTTTTTTTCAATGATTTGGTCATAGGTTTTTATGTAACAGCAATCCAAAAAAAACTTTATAAATTCCGGTCGCTACTCAATGAGTCCCTAGTAAAACTTTCCCCAGACTATGATTCTTCCTTCACCAAACATTTCTGGCTCTTGAACAATACGCATCACTGCAAACGGCACTCCGAACGGTAAGAGTGTAAAAAAAGTTCCGCTGAATAACAAAACACAATTCAGCCAAAACAGCAAATTTCCCAATGTCTGACTTTCAAAAGTACTCTGAGTACTCCCATTATCAAACAAACAAATATCTTGAATACTTGGAATCAACAAATACTGCATTTCTTGAGTCAGTTTTTGAGGACAGCGTACACTTTCAACATAACATTCGAATCCGGCGATAATGAACGAAAAAACAATATATCCAATGAAAAAGCCACCTATAATCATTTTTAATTGCGACTGCAATAAGGTAATAAGTTTAACTGCACAACATAGCCAAAAAACTCCAATAAATACTTGCATAATGTGAGAAAGTTGCCACACAAAATAGCCTCCAATTACTTGAAGCAGTGTATTAAAAAAAAATAGCAAAAAGGAAATAAATGAAGTGACAATCAGAAGCCAAAACAGGGATTTTTTGCGCTGGAAAATATGTTGGAATTCGAACTGATACGTTTTGGACATTATTACTGAGTAGGATTACTACTCAGTGTAGTATAGCAAAATACTGACGAAAGTACCATTTCTTCAGTTCTGCAATCGGACAATTTACATTATTGAAAATAACAATACATCAATCCCGTCACAATAGTTTGGCAACAAAACTCCGAGCTTTGATTCAGGATTATTCGCATCGTATGTCGGAAGTTCGCTTAACTTCTCGAGGATTTGCCGGTGACTTTTAATCACCGCATCAACAGTATTAATATTTTCTACATCCAAGTACTTTTCAACATTTGGATCCGAAAGATTAAGAACATTGTTCGGACTGCAACTCAGAACCTTACCATTTATGGGAACAAGCTTAGTCTTAACCATTTTTCTTTGATACTCACCACCAGAAAAATTGAGTTCTTTTGCAGCTGAAAAATCTTGAGATGTTATTGACCACAAGGAAAGTTTCGCTCGTTCCCCATCATTAAACGATAAAATAAGTTCGAATCCTTCATCCAAAGGATCACCATCTCCATATCCATGAATCTGCCATTGAACATTTTTGTTTATCAACTCTTTCGCAACAAACAACCTTGTTAGTCCCCCACCCAAAAAAAGATACAGTACGACTATCATCAATCCCACTCCCAAAACAACAACTGTCAACCGTTTCCTCACTGTATCTAGGGAAATTTTCTGTGTCTGTGTTTTCTTGCTCATGGGATGATTATAGCAGAAGTAAGTGTGAAATTATAAAAATTGAACACTTTTTGTACTCAAAACACTCTTCTCCGCTATCTTTAGATCCTGAACTCGTCTGGCTCATTCTTCGCTAGGATTGTTCAGCCTGCCTCGCCGACGAGGCGGAGGTGACGAACGGGGTTGGGATGACGCACGTTTTCTTGCAACTTGCCGTGCCCGCCGAACTCACCTGAATGAAAACCTGACTAATGATCAAGTTGTAATTTTCCCGCACTGCGGGACGAAGGTGGGCAACTTGCATCTTGTAACCACGAACGTCTGAAAACTATTAACTGTTTCACTGTTCTACTATTAACTTCTTACCCCCTAGAAAGCACCACCACCTCCGTCTCCTCTGGCAACCGATCCGCACTCACCTCAAGTGATTTCACTGCATCTTTCATCACACCATACTCATCCAAAAAATCTTTCAGCGTTTGCATCTCACTAAATAAGTCAGGATTATGCTCATCCGTACGGTAATGCATCGGTATCACATAAGATGGATCCAAAGCGGTAATAGCTTTCACTGCTTGCTCTGCATTGATAGTAAACTTGCCACCGACAGGGACCAACAACACATCAATTGGCCCAATCGCACTTTTTTGAGCATCCGTCAGCTCATGACCCAAATCGCCCAAGTGACACACCCGCAAATGATCCATGTAGATCACAAACACACTGTTCCGACCACGCTCAGTTCCTTTTGAAGTGTCGTGAAAGGTTGGTACTCCGAAAATTGAAATTCCTCCTACCTCATACTCGCCCGGTGCGCTGATCACAAACGGTTTCTCCCGCCGTGCCGTCCCTTTCACTTTTGATACCGCATTATGATCGGAGTGATCATGCGACGAGACCACAATATCAGCACTCACAGTTGACATCTCAAATCCTACTGTCGCTTGATACGGATCGCACACCACCGTGCCATTTTTGCCTTTAAGTTTAAAACACGAGTGACCTAAATACGTAATTTCCATAAAACCTCCAGGGATAGTAGCAAGTCGCTAGTATTAAGTAGTAAGTATTTGGTATGTAGTATATAGCATAAAATGAGTTGTCAGTGGTCAGTAGTCAGTGGAACAGTGGACAGTTAATAGTGGACAGAACTCAGGGTACAGGGTTTCCTCCTTCGCAAGCTCTCGGCAGACACAGTAGGCCTTAGGGAATAGGAAATGCAACTAAAAAGCAAAAAAACGCCCGTCATCCGAGCCTCTCCGGCAGGCAGGCTGAAAAGTCTAGCGAGCCCACCTCAACGGCGGACTGGCCTGCCACGCCGACAGGTAGGCCAAGCCAGACTGGTTCAGGATCTGATATAAGGAAGGTCTGTGGTTGAATTGTGATTCTCGCCCGCCAGCGAGGCGGGAAATGACTCGTATCACTAAACCCTAGTCGCTAGTCGCTAACGAATCTACAGGCCTAAGGCCTAAACCCTAACCCCTGACTACTATTAACTGTTCCACTGTCCACTATTAACTAACTCCCAATCCCCCCTACCCCCTGCCCCGTGATTTGTTATAATGGACTCTCCAAAGCAAGAAGCGAACACAGATCGCACATTCTACTTCACATCTGCCAAAGAGTGGTAATACACAAGAAAAGACACAGTATTTATGAAAAAAGAAGCCATTTTTGCCATACTGATCGGAATTATTGTTGGACTAGGGATTACATTTGGCATTTATACACTCAAGAAAAAAACTGCAGTGAGTGCCGAAGATCAGGTCAAACAAATCGAAGCCCAAGCGACCCCCACTCCGGCCGTCGACCCCAACCAAAAATTACTCATTACTTCCCCCAAAGATGAGTCAGTTCTGACATCAAACAATCTGCGCGCGAGCGGTAACGCCGAGCCTAATGAGATGGTCGTCGTTCTCGTCAACGATCAAGAGTATGTCACCCAGGCGGATAATATTGGGGCATTCGCCATTGATCTGCAGTTAGAAACTGGCGGCAACGTGATTCAGTTTATTGCGATCGGGACCGATGGCAAACAAACCACCCTGACTCAAAATGTGGTCGTGAGCAGTGCTTCTTTTGATGAAAAAGTCCCAACTGAGGATGAAACCAAAGAGGCATCAGACTCCGCCAAATCAACCGACACCAAAACCACACCAACGCCCACCAAAAAACCGCTATCCACACCAAAACCAAGTGCAACACCAAAGGATCAGTAAGTATGAAAAAATTTGGACAGTTTCTACTCATCTTCACAGTACTCACCGCTTGTGCCACATACTCGGTACACGCTCAAACCGCGAGTGCGTCTGCTGATGACGCTGAAGCGACAACTGAAACCGACCAAAATAATGATATTCAAGAACTGATCAAGAAAAAGGCATCCGAAAACCAAATTAAAGGCATTACCACCGACTCACAAAAAAAGCGCGGCTTCATCGCTAAAGTTAAACGAGTTTCAGAAGAAGCTCTGACAGTAGAAAGTCGCAAAGGAACCGAGGTACTCACCATCGACGCTAACGTGGTCATTTTGCAAAACGGCAAACCATTTAAAATTAGTGACATCGAGATTGACTCGGAGCTTACCATCATGGGATACCAAGATGGTGAAGACTTTTTACCACGACGCATCTTAGTCCACAAAGCACCTCTTCGATCAAGCGAAAAAACAATTTGGGTCGGTAGCATTAAAAAAATTGAAAAACTGGCGCTTACCATTCTCACTAGAGGAAGTAGCGAAGAAAAACAGTTTTCTTTTGCCAAGAAAGTCAGTATCGAAGACAATGCTGGTGAGGCGCTGAAAATGGCAGATCTAGAAACCGATCAAAACGTATTATTAGTGACTACTCCAGAAAAAAGCGATAGCCAAGCCGTAAAAGAATCTGCTGGAGTGATCGAACTCATTCACTCACTGGCTGTAGTTGAAAAAAGTCCCGAAAAAGAAACCACCAAAGACATCACACCCACACCAAAAGCCACTGAGAAACCATCAGCCAAATCGAGTGCAACACCAAAACCAACACAAAAACCAACAGCCACACCGAAAAAATAGAAAGTTGTTGAGTGGTTAAGTTGTTGATCACTACTATCTGTTCTCTACGCATAACAACACAACAACCCAACCACTCAACAACATAACCAATCAACTCCCTCCCTCCCATGTCTTACTCCACTCGCCTCACCACCACCCAATCCCACCTTCCTGCACATACCGCTCTGCTGATCAGTGATCCACTGGATATTCTGTACTTAACTGGGTTTATCTGTCTCACACCGCAGGAACGTGAAGCCTACGTTTTGGTAACACAAAATACTTCATACCTGTTTTTGAGTGCCTTTAGCGCTCCTGTAAACGTGAGCGGATTACAAGTGGTCATTGGCGGCATCGAACGCCAACTCTCAGCACAACTGGTGAACATCAGCCAACAACAACAGGTATCCACCATCAGCGTTGATGGTAACTCACTACGCTACAACGAATTTCAGTTTTTGCACTCGCTCTTGCCAAGTTCAATCACCATCACCTCCTCAAAAGAGTCTCCCCTCACTCAACAAAAAATGATCAAAGATGCGGTCGAAATTGAGAACCTCACCAAGGCCAATGCCATCACCCACCAGGTGTTAATCAATTTACCAGAGCTTCTCAAAGCCGGCATGACTGAGCTTGATGTCCAAGAGCTGATTGAATCAGGCATGAGAAGTAAAGGCGTGAAAGAGTTTGCCTTCCCGACCATCGTCTGCTTTGGTGCAGCCACCGCTCTTCCCCACCATCAACCAGAAGATACCCAGCTCACACAAAACATGGCGGTTTTGATCGATTGTGGAGCCAAATGGAATGGATACTGTGCCGACGTTACTCGAAGTTTTTGGTTTGGTGATACTCCCGACCCCAAATACACTCAGATTGAAACCATTGTCAAAGAAGCCTATGAAAAGACTATGGATGCACTAAAAAGTCGCAGTAAGCAAATCGAAAGCAGCCACAATCCACAGTCTTCCTTCCAACAACACAACCACCCACCGTGTCCCGCCGTAGCTTCATGCGAAGGAGGAACCACCCAACCACTTCAAGTGGACAGGCTACAATCACAAACTCCAACCAAGCAACCAAGCAACCCGCCTCGCCGGCGGGCAGGCCCGCCCGCGGGCGAGGTGGGCCCAACAACTCAACAACTTCAAGCGTCCCAGCTCGACCTCACTGCTCGCGACTACATCAACGCATCCGGCTTCGGTCAGTACTTCATCCACACCACCGGCCATGGCGTTGGTCTGTACATTCATGAGTCCCCATCGCTGAATCAACGCAATGACACCGTCCTGCAAGCAGGTATGGTCATCACTATCGAACCTGGCATCTACCTCCCCGACCAGTTCGGCTACCGATTTGAGAACTCGGTGCTAATAACTACAGATGGAGTGAGTGAGTTACTGTGAAAAATTTCCAGAATCCAACGTGATACTTGTTGAAAAAACCACAAAATAGTGTCAAATGAAATACATATATTTGTTACAGATAAGCCATGATACTACGTGAGAATCAAACTGAAATAATAGCATCTTTGCAACCATTTTCTGCAAAAAATGTCATCAAACAGATAATCCCATTGATGAGTACCAGTCTCACCACCTTGAACTTGGAACGCCAACGAACTGCTACTTATCCCAACAGACCAAAGATTGGATACATTAACCTTTCTCGACAGACCCTGCTAACCAGTAAAGAAGCTGACCTAGCTTTAGCTGATATTCTCACTGGAGTTTGCACTTCTCCTCCAACGGAACTCCCACAATGGGAAAAAACAGTCGGGCCTGATGATATTGCCACCGAACTAAGAAGAATACCACTGGTCAATGGTTTGTTTCTGATTGTGGAACGACTTCAACCTCGATTTGTTCCAAAAGTGATGACATGGGATACACTTCAGGGTAATCCTTCGTACCATTATCTCTTCCGATTAGAACTAAATTCTCCCGATAAAACTGCTAGCCCTAAGAGCTTGAAAACACTTATGGCAAATGAAGCTCCAATAGGCGATTTTGACAGCGACTCGCTCCAACAAGTTGTAGATTTAAGTGAAGCTGAAATCGATACTCTGGCACAACAAAACATGCAGTATCGACGCGGGAACGTCATTGTCAATCCGATTCCCATTTTTAGTTTGTACGGGGGGGAGCAACTATCACAAACGATAGAACTTTCTTTGCTAGGAAAAAATTCTCCTCACGACATCGAAATTCGATCGACTCCCTATACAATTTATCCTCTCACTGGACTGACACTGGATCAAAACTGGCAACCAATTAACGAGACTGAGCAAGTAACTGAAGAAAGGATCTTCACCACACCAAACCCACGTGTTCGGATTGCCCACCGCAGGACACCTACAACTGTTGGAAACGTTGGTGCTGAACTAACAGCATATCTTCATCAGTTTATATTGATAGTTGACCCAACTTCTGAGCAAATCACTAACTTCAATGCTCAGATACCTATCGAACAAAAAATCGCACAAACCGAATTTTCACCAACAGTCATTCAAAATGCATATGACCTGGGAAACCACATTTCCCTGCACATGACTGAAGAAAATTATGTTTCCCCACAATTGATCGCCCCTGGAATTGTTGGACATCACCTCATGGATCTTCATGGGAAAACCCAATCTGAAGTTGACCTTGCACTTGTTTTGGCTTTAAACAATTATGTTGATTTTTTTCGAGCTGACAACTGGTTTTATCGACAGCGCAGACGTCTAACCAGCGAACCAACTGTTATCAAAACAATATCAGACCTAGTCAAACATCAAATTCCTTGGCAAGAGCTCGTTGATCAAAAAGGGTATGAGCGTGTTATCCCCGGCGATAATTTTAAACTCATTCATCAACGCTATTATCAAAACAACCAATGGCATGATCGTATTTTCTATACAGAAGCTAAAACCATTCTCACTCCTGTTCAAAGAGAAGTTGCGCGTAAACACAATCTTCCCCACCATGCCGGGATAATCAGCACAGAAATTAGCATAGCACTCAGAGGTAATGTGGATCTGATTCTCTCAAGACAACTCGTACCCAAAAGAGATAGCACAAACACACCATATGAAGAGTTGCATCTCGTAGAACTCGATACCGATCATGAAGATGACACAGCCAGCAACATTCTACTCATGTTACTGGAGCGGTCTGAACATCCCTTTCTCAACCTTGATCGGTTTGTTGCACTTCATCCCGACTGGGCATATCTTCACCAAACGATGCACCAATCAAAACGGTGGCGTAGTGTAAGTAAAACACAAAAGGAACGGGTTATTGCAATCACAGCGTTCCTAAAACTGAAAGAAACTGTTACGACAATTTCTCAAAGTGATTCGACAACTCCAGAGACATATCATCATACTTTTACCCTTTGTTATTACGATGTTGACGAAGAAAGTCCTAAAGAGGTACCAAGAAACTCAGCTGAGTCGAGTCCAATAAAAGAAACAATAGATCTCACAACTAACTTCCTCCAACGTCTCGTGCTCACCCCTCAAGGCAGTCAGCCACAAATACTGGAACAACTTACAGAGTCAGTTAGCGGTGAAGCTAATATTCATGGAAACCACTATAAGCTGATTGGTATCGTCGCATTTCCTTTTCTCGGAAACAAAATACTCACTACTGAAAGTCCTGATACGCTCATACACAAAATTGTCAACTTGCTGGGACAAAAAATTACTGATGCGGTTGCTATCGATAACGGTGCCTTTGAAATTACCCACACCGTCACCTCATCACGATCACTCCCAAACCCAATTCCATGGCAAAATGTATACTTGAGGGATTATCATAACCAAGTTGTATCAGCACCCGATCAAGCTATGGTGATTCCCATTACCGAACAAATTCTGTTGGTGGTGGCAAAACAGGATAAAACATTTTCGGATTCAAATCTTTCAGCTTTTTCGGTTCATATTGCCATTAAAACAACCTAGTTGTCTGACAGAAGAAAGACTTAATCAATTGACTTTTCTATTCAAAACCCTTAGAATAACCTCATATTAATCTCAGATTTATCTCAGGAAAACATGCCCAAAACCAGTCCCAAACACCTCATCCCCACCACTAAAAACGTAAAAACCGTCACTGACATGCGCGAGCGACCCCTTGAACTCATCGACAGCGTCAAAGACTCAGGGCCCATCTACATTTTTCACCACTCTGAGCCCAAAATGATCATGCTCTCAACAAAAGAATACAACACATTGCTAGAAAGAATTGACAACCTAGAAGAAGAGCTTCTCGCTGTTCAACTCCACAATGAGGCGCTGACCACTCCAATTGAAGACCTCATCCCCCTGGATAAAATTATCGAAGAATTTGGGGAATAATTAGCTGCATATGCAAGTATTATCTACTAAACGATTTCGACAAGATCTTATTCGGTTGGGTGCTGCAGATTCAAAAAAGGTTGCAAAAAAAATCCAACAACTATCTTTATTTCCGAAGAGTCCACAGCTGAATATCAAGAAAATGAAAAACAAAAACGATATTTTTCGTCTTAGAGTTGGTGACATAAGAGTACTATTTTCCTATGATAAAAAACGCCAAATGCTCATTTTGACTCAAGCTAAGTACCGAGGCAGCATCTATAAAGATTGACACTTCGTGAAATTTGTCCTATAATTCACTCCATGTTTGCACCAACCGTCCAAACGCTACTCGCTTCTCATCATCACCACTCACATTTAGAGCTGATTCATTCCTGAGTTTAATCTGAAATATAGTAAGCTTGGAAGATAAATAATCAAGTTTAGATTATAATCACTTCCATGAAGTTTGAAGCATTCCCTCCAATATTCCCCAGTGAAAATCAGCCCTCCTCCCCAGATCTGTTAGTCAAAATTTTCAAAAACCCAAGAGAATATTTTCTCACAGTGTACGAAAATCCTGATTTTGTACATGCGGCATTTAACTGGGGTTTAACGTTGTATGGGAATGGTAAAGAAAAAAATATTCATTCTGTTCCCTGTGTCTTTGTAGATCTAATGGACTTTATCAATCGACCATCAGGACGCAATCTCTCAAAAGACACGTTGACTGCAATGTCGGACACACTTGCTATTCACCCAGAATATCTGTTTCTTGTTCCAAACCTTCCACTTACCCCTAGGCTACATGCTCAGCACTGGTCACTAGACTCTGTAGGTCAAACTTCAGTAGTAGCAGAAGATGATCTCTTATTTTCTATCAATCATTTAAAAAACCTCGGAGTTACGATCGACGACAGTGCATCTGAGAATGAGATTGTTGAGTCTTTGACTGTTCAATACAAAGATGAAATAAATCAGATTTTTCAGCTATTCGGTATCAGAGTGAATCATACATATGAGCACGCCTTAGCTATTACTGAAAAAATTCGATTATTGCGTTCAGACACTTTGCTTGCTCGCGTTGGTTTTTTCATCTTAGCAACTGTGTATCAATATCTATATCAACTCATGCCTGATTGTCTCAGTATTGTAAAAAAAACAATTGCTAGAACATCCGTTACCATTAACAGTTTAGGTCTAATTATTGGAGACAAAGTTGGGAAAAATGAACGCCATAACCACGTCAGTCAACATGACAAAGGAGATTCAGTCAGCTTGAATTGGCCATTTAAAGTTTATGAAACATCGGTAAACTACGCAGTTCCACACGACTTTGATTACTATGTCATGGTGGGTATTCATGAGTATATGCATAGTGTCCTCAACTATTTAGCGAATTATCCACAATTACTATCGCCAGAACATTTACATCGTCGAGATGACATCACAAAAGCTGAAATTGTACAAATGTTAGCTCCGTATCCACCAGCGTCATTATATTCCGCACTGGGTGAGTGTTTTTCGATGCAAGCAGAACAGGCATTTTATGATTATTACTCAACTATACAAATACCATCTGAAGCTAGTCATAACATCCAGAAAAGACGAATTGAAGACCAACAAAAACTGAACCAGTTCGTAGACATCGTAGTTCCAACCGATGAAAACATTGCTCTTGTACAAAGAAATGCTCAAATTGAGTCGGAAACACAAGCTAGACAATATTTAGAAAATGCAACAAAAAGAAACAAAGGATTACGTTATCGAGAAGGTGAGTTGTTGAAAGTTGAATTATTCAAAACAAAGCACCTCGATCTGAATCAGATCCAACAAATAGTTGCTAGCATACAAAATATTGTCAATCAAGTTGTTCAAACACGTTTACAGGAAGCAGGTGCCGAAAGTATAGACTCATTGAAAGATTTGTATATTCCTGCAACACAACAAGTAGACATGAGGAAAATTGCAATCAGCTACGAACCAGACTCTTTATATCAAGAGATTTTTATAGCAATTCAGCATTCTAACATTCTTCAGTAAAGCTCTTATAACTTGGACCTGTATCGCAGCACTTTCAACAACATTAAATGTTACAATCAAGTCTAGTAATCCTGATAACTAAGGACTCATTATGCAAAACAACAACTTACAACCACTCAAAGGTTTTCGCGACTTTCTACCAACAGAAAAACGCCGCCGTGACTTTGTGGCAAACGCTATCAAGCTTGCGTTCGAACGTTTCGGATTTGAACCACTCGAAACCCCTACGCTCGAATACGCTTCACTTCTTTTAGGAAAATATGGCGACGAAGCTGACAAACTGGTCTACTCATTTACTGATCGCGGTGATCGACAAGTGGCGCTGCGCTATGACCAAACGGTGCCCACCGCCCGCGTTTTAGCACAGTATCGGAGTGAGTTGCCCAAATACTTTCGCCGCTATCAAATCCAAAACGTGTTTCGTGCTGACAAACCACAACAGCGCCGCTATCGCGAGTTTACCCAGTGTGATTGTGATATTTTTGACAGTACTTCTCCACTGGCTGACGCTGAGATTTTGGCCGTATTTGCGAGCGTGTACCAGGAACTCGGCTTTGGTGAGTTTGTGATTGAGGTCAATGATCGCGCCTCACTGATTGCAGCAATTGAGCCATTTGCTACTGAAACGGTTAGTACGATGTCCATCATTCAAACAATTGATAAGTTGGACAAACAAACCGAGCAAGAAGTTATTACCGAACTGGTCACAAAAGGTTTAACACAAGATGCCGCTGCCGATGTTCTTAGTTCAATTGCGAAACAACAGCCATCGACGGCATTGCAAACAATTATTGATGACGCAATTGCTTTGGGAGTGCCAAAGGACTTGATCAAATTCAACCCTGCACTGGCTCGTGGCCTCGATTATTACACCGGTTTAATTTTTGAGGGAAAAGTCAACGGCTTTAGCGGTTCTGTTGGCGCCGGTGGTCGCTATGACAAACTGATTGAACAGCTCTCTGGTGTTTCGATCCCCGCTGTTGGCTTTGGCATCGGCTTTGATCGAACGGTTGAGGTGGCAAATGAGCTGAATTTACTCCCAGAAAACTTGAACACCACCAAAGTCTTAGTCACTCTATTTGATGAAACTACTCAGGCAGAGTCACTTAAAATCGCAACTGCGTTGCGAAATAATAATGTCCCCACTGAAGTCTACCCAACTCTGGAAAAACTGGGCAAACAGTTCAAATATGCCGATCAAAAAGGCATTCCGTATGTCATTATCATCGGCTCAGATGAACGCTCCCTTGGGAAAGTGACCCTGAAAAACATGGCCACTGGCGAACAGCAGTTACTTGACCCCCTTGAAGTAAGTCAAAAAATTTGATATACTATGGGACATATGATAGTCGACTCTGAACATACTTACGCTTCTTCATTTGATGAACTTACTCTAATGGAAGTTCAAGGAGTCTTGCCTGCAGTTGATCCAGAAAAGAATGACTACCCTACCCAACCCATGTCCATGGCAGAGGCTCAGGCAATCACTAAACAAGTTGAACAACAATCTGCTAAGCATGAGGAACTACGACAAGAAGACCTGAAGATGCAAGCACTCGCAAAAAAACTGACTGAACTTGGTTTCGACTCTTTTTTTCAAAACGCAATGGATGTGTATTACGCTGTTACCTCTCCTTTAGTTGATACTCTAAGCAGTAATGACAATACGACTATGGACTTCCCTGCATTGGGATATACTCGTTTGTTTAGTGAAACACCCATAAACGGATTGTCTACTACAACCTTTTCGGATTTTGCTTACAAAGCAGTTCTACTTACAATTCTTGTCAACAAAGTGTCACAAATCGATACCAACGTCGTTAATTCTGCGAAACAAGAAACACTTACCTATTTGAAAAATCGTTTTCTTGGCTTAGCTCAGCAACTGATAAACCACTTTTCTGATCTCCAAACGAAACCGGATAATTCAAGTAAACGTTTTTTTGATATGCAACTTTCGCAACTGTCAGAGACACTCCACCATAGTAAAATCCTATCCAAACGTAGCCGAATACTGGAAATTTTCCAACATATTGTCTCGATGGGAACTTTAATTCAGCTACAACATCAAATTGCATCTGAATTTACAGAAGCACAAACCCCACAAAACCCGATCACTCTGTCGGTTAACTCAAGCACAGGTAATCCTGCAACAGTCAGAGCCTACAACATGGATTCAGAGGCCTATACACCCTCACAACTAGCATCTTCGCTTTTGACAGAAGTAAACGCACTACAACAGCAAGTAATAAAAGGTCAAGAGTTCCCTCCGATCTTGCGCTTTGGTCTCATAACCCGAAAAAAAACACTCATGGGCCTATCACAAACTCGATACTTCCATGATTGCCAAGTTCATCTTCACCAGATTCGAAACAATATAAATAATAACGTAACTTCAGGATCAGTGGTAAAAATGGTACAAGTGGCTCCCCCTGTTAACATTTAGCAACAAACCATTTTTTTCGTTATCGTAGACGCTAGATCGAGAAAATTATAACTTTCACTTACCAAAGAACAATGATAAGCCCTGAAGTTCTCTCATTCGAGCGCGATGCAATTGCACAAGCACAGGGCTTTCTGCCACCCGTCGATCAAAATCTAGATTACTCTTCCGAAATCCAAACCATGGCTGAAGTTGAATTGGCAGAATTAAAAAAGTGGGGGCTTGAACAAGATTTCAAAGAGACCACTTCACTTGTGGTGCAGCTGAGACAGCAATTTCTACAAAACATTGCTGGAAGTTTCTCACTTCAAGATACTATGGATGAGCTGAAAAATCAGCTGCTGGAACTAGCAAGTTCGACACAATCAGGGAGAACAGTAAAAAAAGAAGCATGGCAAACCATTCGCTGTTGGTTAAGAAATCAAGTGAGTATTATAAGTTTAAGTATGATTGCACAAAAACAACTCACCGGGACAGAACCAGAAATTCAAGAGCACTTAAAACAACAAAACGCTTTTTTCAAAATTGATCTTCCTGAAAAATTATCCGTACTGCCCAATATAAGGGCTCTTACAAAAACTCTTCGCGCCATTCAATTATCGCGCTTGCCTGCTATCTCTCAAGCAGCCTAAGCCCATCTAACTGCTTAAATATCCGCTCTACTACTCTACTTGGGCAACAAAACAACTCAAACACATAACAACCCAACAACTCCCCTTCAACTGACAACTGACAACTAAAAAATACGCTATACTTAATACTTGCTACTTTATACTTACGACTTGTCTCCCATGCCCCACAAGCCTTCCCTCTCCCGCCGCACTGCTGTCATCCTGATGCTCATCAACACTATCTCTTGGGGTGCAGCACTGCCCATCGTCAAACCAGCCCTTCAGTACTTCACTCCATACCAATTCCTGCTCTATCGCTTCATCTTTGCGGCTATTTTCTCGTTTCCAGTACTGCTCTACTACCTGCCCAAGATTAAGCATCTATGGAAGCGGCTTGGCATCATTGTCGCGCTTGAATTTATTGGTACCACACTAGCACTCGGACTTCTCTACGCAGGTCTTCGCTACACCACCAGCGCTCAAGCCAGTCTAATCGCTACTACCACCCCCATTTTCATCATTTTAGGTGGAATTTTCTTTTTAAAAGAAAAAGAAGATGGTCATGAATGGCTGGGATTATTTTTCGCGGTGATCGGGACCATTTTACTCACCATCGAACCACTTTTGTTTGGGAAAGCGGGTATTGGAGGTTTTAGTGTGGTAGGAAATATGTTGATCTTTGGCCAAAACCTCGCTACGGCTGCTTATTTTTTACTCGCCAAAAAATTCTATGCTGGTATCCCCAAATTATTCATCAGCAGTGTCAGCTACTATGTTGGCATCTTTAGTTTTTTAATTATCGACCTGTTTACCAAACACGGGGCTTCTGCTGGACTCAATCAACCCATGTGGCAGCAACTCTCACATCCTTCTGCCCTGCTCGCGGTGATCTACATGGCCACCTTTGGTTCAATCATCGGCTTAACTGCCTATATCAAGGGACAAGAAGGTATGGAAGCATCCGAAGCGAGCGTGTTTACCTATCTGCAACCGCTTGTCTTTATTCCTCTCTCAGTGCTCTGGCTCCACGAATCGCTATCACTCTTTACTTTACTGGCGATCGGCACCATTGGAGCTGGGGTGTGGATCAGTGAGTACAGAACGAAGAAGGCCTAACTGCAAAACCCTCTCATATACGTCTGGTCGTATTGCTTGTAATATGTTATCGAGATCTTTGACAAAATTTGAGTAGGTCGGAATACTTAAAATATCAGCTGCTGCTAAAACATACCATAGCAATACCCCATTCTGCCCATACAATCGATTACTAGCCTCTACCCAAGGCATCCAACCTACTCCGATTCCTTCAGAAAGATGATGATTTACAATGGCAAAAAAAACATCAAAAATTTGCCCTGAACTAAGATCGCTACATCTTTGCGATAGATAGTCCCATCCTGCCATAGCAGAGATTCCGCTGTGAAATCGTGCGGGGGGAAGCACCGCTCCAAAAATTTTTCCTACGTCATGCCAAATTGCAGTCCACCGAACAGCTCGTACCGTTTGAACATCAAGGCCATCCGTTCTTAGTTGTCGCAACACCTCAATTGTGTGCGCAAAAGGCGTTGTCCCTTTATGAGCAGTTGAAACCGTAATATTAGGATCATCCAGTTGTTGAAACAACCAAGTAGAGCGTAGTATTTTTTCTATTTCTGGTATTCTTTCGACGAAATCAGCATCACTTAAATCTTCGTCAATAATCGACTTCACCCCTTCAAGCATTTGAAAATCTTCATCCCTTTTCTCCCAGTAAAGCTCACCGGTCAGATAGCGATTAGTTTTAACTTCAAAGTCTGGGAAGTTTCCTAAGTTACCTTCACCATCATCATTCTTACCGGCTACATAACCTAAACACTCAGCGACAACTGGAAAAACACCCTTATCACCGTTTACAGGGACAATAAGCATTGATTCACTAGGGTTTCCCATAAGAGTCGCATTATACCGCAAAAAAAGATTGATGAATTAGATTGATTGTTAAACACTGAAGAGGCTTGTCATCCTTGCGAAAGCGAGGACCTGACTCTAAAAGTGGTTAGCAGTCAAACCATTACTTTCTCAATGTCAACTGGCTTCTGTGCAACTTGAAATAGACTGTTAACTGTTTCACTGTCTACTGTTTTACTATTAACTGTTCCACCATTCCTACCAACCGCGCCCGATCATCCTCATTCCCCTCAAAATCTGCCACATCACGTTCCCGAACTCTCATCACTTTTATTCCTTGTTTTTCTAGCTTTTGCATCAGCTCTATGAGACTGCTCTCAATCTGGGCTAAGTAATCTCTCGTGTAATACTGCAGTTCATACGCTCGCGCTCTTTTTTGTAATCGCTTCATCAGAGTATCTAGCGAGTACTCCAAGTACACCACTTGGGTTTGTTGGATAAAATCAGTGGCAAAATGATCAAACAGCTCCTCGTACAGTCCCCACTCTGCACTGATCCACTTGCCGGTCAGAACGTGTGAGTGGCTATACACAAAGCTCATCAATAATCCGCTGTCTACCAGCGTTAATTGGTCTGTTTTGCCCAGTTTGGCATGTTCATCCATCAATGATGCTCTGGCTTTAGTCATCCATAGTTCATTGGTAAATGACCAACGCTGTATGTCATTGAGATACTGTTCCCGAAACGGATTTCTTGTTTGAAATAAGTCATCGGCAGCGATCATCTGGGCATTGAGTGCTTTGGCTAAAATCGGCATGGCCGTGGTTTTTCCAGAAGCGACGTTGCCGATGATGGTGAGGAATTGGGGCATAGGGGTTAGTGCCGTAATCCATGATCTGGCATAAGCAGTAATAAATCTCTTTGAACTTCACCAACAGCATCCTCAAAAGCAATGACCGGTCGATCTGTTCGCTCAACCACCATACTTCCGTCTTCAATTTGATATCTTTCTTGAATTTGAACAAGAATCAGATTGATCAGCTGAGTTATTCGTAGCAAATCTTCTCGGTTAAGTGTTTTATGGATATTATGCTGCTCTAACGCTTTTCGGACAGTAGGATTATTTACAATCCCGTTCATATTTCGGGCTAGCTTTTTAAGGTGTCTGGCTCTCTGTTCAAGACTGCCACCAATCACCTGTGCCTCAAAACTGGTGAGATCAAAAGAGAGGTAATTTCTAAGTAATTCAAAAGCAATACGCGTAAAGTCACTTGGAGCACTTGGTCCCTCCCCCAAAATAGCATGTACTCGAAGTTCAAGCTCAGGCGTTAACTCTCCGGCCTCAACTTCATGCATCACTCTGGTAATTCTATCTGCATAATCCCTCAATACATCAGATGGTGATCGAGCAATTTTCGCAGTGGTTTCATCAAGCGATATTTGGAGATACTCAAGTGCATTCTGCTTAGTCAATCCAATATAAAATTCTCTATTGACTTTTGTTTTTAGCGTACGATAATTGGCATCTTTTGGTGGATATAGCGATTCAATTTTGTCTGCCATTGCAAAACGAAGTGCCCAATACACTAGCGTGTCCATTTCAGCTGCATCTAGGGGCTCTTGATCTTTAACCTCATTTAACCTTCTTTCCAAGAATTCTCGAGTAATAAATGGTTGTTCCGGATCTGAAACAGGGAAAAAATCTAAAATATCCAAGGGGATGTGTTTCCCTCCTTTGTGTTTTGCTGCAATTCCATCTGTCAGGTCCTTGATCATTTTGGCAACCGGAGGTAATGTCTGATTTGGTGAAATCAACTCAGGGTCTGAGTGAAAATACGACATGTATGCCGCTGCCTGAATTTCCTTTGGGTCATAACCAAATTGCTGAGTAAGTTTTGGAGCAATCAGTAACAAATACAATGCAGCTAACTCTCCATGAAATTGTTTGCTATCAGCAAAACCCTCCGAAATAAGATGTTGTTCAACAATGTCATGCATTCGCTCCGCAAGAACCAAAGCTCCCACCATTTCTGAAAATCCTTCTTGTTTTGTTCTATCAGTAAAAAAATCTGGTGAAGAAAAGAGGCTTTGTTCTAAGTTGTCTTTCACGTTTCGGATGTGCCACCAACCATGATGTTCACAATCTTCGATCGATCGAATAAGTTTTCTGCTACAAACTGTGTTTAACACTAAAAGAGCCGTGTCTTCCTCAAATTTCAGTCTTTTACGCCAAACTTCGAGGTTAATAGACTCAATCGTTGTCTCAACTTCTGGTTGATGACTCATTCCTTGTCCACGTTGGAGTGCTACCAGTAGCATGAAAAGATCAGGTTCTATGGCACCCTCGGCAGTCGCTGCTTCTACAGTGCCTAAACGAAAATCATATCCAGTAGCTAGTACCATATTCCCCTCAGTAAATCACCATCTAAGAACAAAAAAGACACCCTTCTCGCTTTGCGCTCGCTTGGTTTTCCCCTCCCGACGACTATTTGCCGTCATCCTGTCTGCCCAGGGTAGATCAGGATCTGGAGTTCGGTTTCTTGGGAGCGAAAGCGCCTTTTGGGTGCCCTCGCAACTGTTTTTGATGTTTTGTAATTATATCAAAGGATATGGAGTGGAGTCAACTATATCATGGTGAAACCAAAAAACTATTGCCTTCCAACTAGGTAAGCAATGACAACTAAAGAATCAAAACTGAATCGCCACCAAGACCAAACTCATTTCGACGGTAATTTGCCGTACAAGAACTCTATTGAGACAGTCTTACAAGAGAACCATGTTTGAGCAGGTATTCACCTGGAGTATTACACATGTGCGTTATCAATAATTTTACAAACCGAAAAATATTTTGACCTAATTCGGGATCGTTCAAATCTGTTTGTAAAATACCTGCTAACTCTGGATGCTCTAGTAACACTTCGCCAACCACATCGGTATTTCTTAATAAAAGACTTCCCAACAACCACGCATCAGTTCGTAAATAGTCAAAAATCTCCTCTATGTGCTCTTTTGCATCAAAAAAGGTTCTTTCAACAGGTAGAGTACTCTCTTCGCCTTCATAAGCTGCTTCCAGCCGCTTCTCGAGAGGATCAGTCCCACCCCATTCACCATTAAGATCAAACTCATACAAATCCGGAACTCCAAAATAAGGATTTTTTGTTGTGATCGTTAAATCGCGACCGTCAGATTTTATTCGAATTTCATCTTTTCCCATATTCCTCCTTGAAAGGCCAAGATTATACCACACTTTTTGCCAAAAAAGTCGGTCATAAATTCGGGGAGTTAACAATCACTTAATCACTGGAAGGTCTGATCTCAGGGGTCTTTATTGAAATGGGGTATGTGTTTGCGTGGTTTGCCATCCATAACAGCACTTTAGCTAAGAGAGCAATAACATAATCATTCCCTTTTTCCCACATTGCTCGAATATTTTCTGGCGCTTCATCTTGGCATGCTGCAACTATTGCACACTCAGTAGCGTTCTCAGGAGAAGTGTGACCAAGCAATAAAGCAGCTAAAGTGTCATCAACTGCCAGGTTATAGAACCCAGCAACGATGTGTAAATTGGCTCTGGCTTCTTCTAAATTAGTGACTTGAATTGATGTACCTATTATTCCATCAACCATTCGAGTCAGAGTCCCATCTCCTTGAGAAACAACAGTATAAGATTCAAATGGATTACCTATCATATCGAAGCGAATTATATCATACTCACTGTGGCTGTCTTCTTCGCTGATATTCTCTCTTTACAAAGGTCACAATTTGATCTACAGATTGTGAAGTTATTTGAGATACGTCATGACGAAAACCAAACCACTGTCCTGATAAAGTACCTTCCCCAAATATTTCTGAAAGAGCCCTGCGTGCCGATAAAAACTCAGATTGCATCTCTCCCGGTGGGAAAACACCATCCTCTTCATGCAAACGAAGATACTCGATAAGTTTCAAAAACACTTGAGGAAAAAGAACAGGTTTGCCTTGCCACAATGCCGCACTTTCGTCACTTAACTCCTCAAACTCATTGTACGAAGCCATCGACCGATCAATCCACTGCTGTCCATTCCAAATCCTAATATAAAGCATTCGAGCAAAGGCACAATCAGTATGAAAAGCACCATTCACTTTTTCGGTACCCATAGCACCAGATCTTGGAGTCCATCCTCGAAGGAGATCGAGCCGCCCATTTTGTATCATATCTGAATAAATTCGGTTAAACTCTCGCACCATGGTAGGATATTGTTGGGCTTCCTCGCTCTCTGTACCCCAAAAGTAACATTGCCAAAAAGCTTTTGGTGGCACTCGCATTTGGATAGATATTTCTCTTTTTTCAGATACCCCAATCTTTGAAATACCCTCAAACATCGCCAAAGAGTTAATACATTTTACGGTGATCATTTCATCACCCGATTCACTAACACCAAAGTGTTGTATCGCCCATTGGTACAACGCCTCTTTTCGCTCTTGCTCACTTTTAATTTCCTTTACATTAGGCTTAAATAAATCAACTATTTCACCAGACCCATTTACTACTTGAGTCATCACATCATTTCCCATCGAAAACACTCTACCTCTACCTTGAATCACCATGTTTAGAACATGTTTTCTTCTGCTATGCAAATTACTAAACTCAGCTTTACATGCAGCAATTCTGGCTGGATCACCATCTATTCCCTTAAGATGATGCCATTCATCCTCTCCAGGTTCTTCAGGAAGCGATCCCAGAGTAATCAAATCAGCAGCTGTGTATCCATTTTGAAGTTTTACATGCTGAAGTAAGTCGTACAGATATAAAAACTTTTTTGAATTTGCAGCAGAACTGGTAGTAATACTTTCAATTAAGTACGGAATAGCAACTTCTAAGAGTTTTTGAGTTAGTATTCGTTGTCTCTCTTTGTCAGGAAGAGTCTCAGAGACACGATAGCCTATCCTCTCTGGAGGTTGCCTTTGCGCTAACTGTTTAAGCAAATGATATTCAATACCTCTTTCAATAAGTCTTGCCCCTACCATTCCCCTCCCCTCTCCCACTCGAAGCTGGTTTGGGAACAGCTAAAAAAAATCCCTCTGTTGGAGGGATGAAAAGACTTTTTGAGCCCGGCAATGGGCTTTTTGGGGGTCGAAAAGACAAGGGAGTTACATGCGATGTATTGAGAGGCTTTCAATACGTCCATACTAAAAAGTGGCTCACGCCACGTGGTTTGCTTTTAGCTATAGATGTATTATACAATAACAGCCCATAATCGAGCAAGACAAGGGATCAAAATATGTCAGTTTTAACAAAAACCCATATTCAAGCTGAGATCGATCAGGGCCACCTGTCTTTTGACCCTCCACTTTCACCTGATCAGGTACGAGAAGCCTCCGTTGATCTGCGACTTGGCAACGTGTTTCGGATTTACGAAAAAACCAACCAACCAATTGATATCAAGGAAAATAGTGATTACAAAGACTTTACCAAAGAAATCACCACAGACACCCTCTTTTTAACCCCTGGAGAAACAGTGCTTGGGATCACCATTGAAACTGTCCACATGCCCAATGACATGTGTGGCTGGCTCGAAGGCCGCAGTCGATTTGCCCGACTCGGACTGCTGATTCATATCAGTGCCGGCTTGATTCAACCCGGAGTTGATAATAAACAAGTCTTGGAAATTACCAACTTAAGCCCGAATATTTTGGTGCTCCATGCTGGCGAACGCATCTGCCAGCTCGCGTTTGAGCGCACTGAAGGCTCCGCTGCCTATAGCGGAAAGTTCAGTAAACAGCAGCAACCGTGAGACGTTAGGGATTAGGATATAGGGTGTAGGGAGTAGAAAATTAATAGTGGCCCCTCCTTCGCTCCCACTTTGCCAAGACGACGAAAGGACGCTGTTAAGCTACGGAAAGGCATGGCAGTGAAACAGTTAATAGTATTCAGTCATCAGACATCAAACGTCAGTACTCAAAGAATACACGTTATTCTTACACAAGTAGAACCTTGACACTAAATTGATAAAAAGTAGAGTCAGTATTTCAAAAGCAAAAAAAACAAAAAGGTCGTCATCCCGAATTCGATTCGGGATCTAAAGTCGAAGCAACCGATCGAAAGCAAGAAAGTTTCTGTTTTCCTTTTTTTTTCTACAACACGAAGTACACTGACTTTAGATCCCGACCTGCCTCACAGGTAGGCGTGTTTGCATTGGGATGATGTGTGTTTTCTGACAACTGGCTACTGAAAACTGACACCTGATACCTAACTCTCCCCCAACTTCTTCTCCACTGCCTTCCACACTGCATCAGCCACATCGTCAACACTCATCTCTCCATTTATAACAACCCAACGCTTGTGATCATTTTTCCTTGCTACTTGCAAATATGCTTTGCACACTTCTATCTGTAGCTCCACACCCTCTTGTTCAATTCGGTCCAATGCCTCGGCCTTTTTGCGTCGCTCAAATCCAATATCCGCTGGTAAATCAAGCAAAAAAGTCAAATCTGGCACTGTGTTTTGAGTGGAGTAATCATTGAGTTGCTCGATCCACTCTACTCCAATTTTGCGCACCATTCCTTGGTAAATGGTACTGCTGTCTCGGGTGCGATCCATCAGGACGATCACACCTTTACTCAAACTTGGCAACACAATTTCATGATACAGTTGCGCCCGCGCTGCTTGAAAAAGTAGCACCTCGGTTGTGACAGCAATACCCTTGTTGCGCGGACTGAGCACCACGTCGCGTATTTCTTCCGAAATTGGCACTCCACCTGGTTCTCGCACCACTAGCGTTTTACGTCCTAACTGTTGTAGTTTTTTTTCTAAAATCGTACATTGCGTGGTTTTACCTGCCCCTTCCATTCCCTCAAACGAAACCAACAAACCTTTCTTATGCTTCATATCCCCCACTCCTTTTTATCAAAAAATAGCAACAGTGTCGATAATAAGCGTTCTGAACAGGATTTGTATAGGGTGAAAAAATGATTGCAGAATGCAAGCTTTCCTCCTTCGCTCCCACTTCGCCAAGACTACGAGAGGACACAGTAAAAGCTACGGCGGGCAAGCAAGCTTTTACATTGAGCCAGTCGAAGTGACTGGCTACAAGGATCAGATTCAACTTCGTCTCTCCCTCAAGTCAAGTACAAAAAATTAATAATCCATCATCCACAATCTATCATCCATTATCCAATCAAAAACTCGCCTCTCCATTCGTATTCGGACTCGTGGCTGCATAGTTGCAGTTCCCGCTGCCACAATTCTGTGAATAACTATCAGCAGTGCCATTCCCGTCTCGATCCAAGATCGGATCGTTTTGATTTTCCAGTCGAGCAAAGAGTTGATAGCGCAAATAATCAGTCGTATCAACATTGTAATAATACGTTGTGCCTTGCTTGGGATCACTGGGAATCATCTCCATGTAGATTGTGCCATCACCGTCTTGCAGAGGATCTCCCCATGCACAAGCGCTCTGACTTGCTGCTCCACAACCAGCAATCTGATTGCTTGATTCATGTGGATACTCTCCATGATCGTTATAAAACAGCTCCAGGGCCCGTTGAATTTGGGTTAAATCACTCTTGCGCCGCGCGTCACGAGCTTTTGCCTGCGTATTGCCAAAATTCGTCGCCGTCAGTCCCGCCAACGCCGCCAAAATGGCAATGACCACCAGCAGCTCGATCAAAGTGAACCCCGATTGGTTTTTAGTAAGAAACTTTTGGTTGATTGATTGAACGAAAGAAAACATAACTTTACTTATTACTGATACTCAAAGTATATACAACATACTACATACTAGATGAGAAGTTAAGATGCTCCTCTATTTCTTATCACATTCTGCCATGAAGTCGCTCGGTCTACCGAAACTCCTTTGAGATATTGAGCTATGTCTGATTGGGCTTCTGCTGAAAAACTTAACAGATTAAGCAATAAACGTTGATTTTGGTACGTATTGCAAAAATCAAGAATTAACCAAGCAAATGGCAGATGATGTTCTCGGCTTAAACCATTGGAAGGTAAATGAAAATGGACTCGGATCATTCTCAGCATAACTCTTGAATGCGTACACTGTAACCTCTTCTCATCTGGACTTAACGGCTCTTGCGTTACAGGATCTAATCCAGAAAAGTAAATCGACGGATAGTTACCACTTTCTTCAGTTCCATTTTTTGCTAAAACCGCATTGAGAATTTTTTCTGGTGAAGCGGTTAATGGAGCGTGACGAACATACGAAAACCACATCGCTACGAGGTATTTCACGTCATGTCTCAAACTGGCACCATCTCTGAGGTTTAAAGCCACTTCTTGCATTCGATCAAAAAAATCACTTCTGTGACCTACTCCATTGAGCCTAGTACTAAGCGAAACTAGATCCAACTCTTCTACAAAACCACCCATTCTCCGATAATTTGAGGCTAAACTGATGATGAGAAAAAAGACATCTAGTACTTCTTTTTGCCAAGCCGTTTGATTAAATAGTTGAGTTACACATTCAAGTTCAGCCAATACTTCCCACCCTTCATCCGCTATACGCCTGGTTATTAGTGGCAAGTACGTATCTTCTTGTGCCATTGAGGGCCGACTATGAATCCAGTTTGCGATGGGATATATGAGTGCCTGAGCAGGAAAATTAAGTTGGGTTTCTACTCGAACCAAATCATAAGGAGAACGACATAAGTGTTGTGTTGATTCTCCAATACCAATAAAAGACATAAAACGATGAAAGTACAATCTGTTCCACACACAATCCTCCATAACTGAATTTCTTGCAAGTGGCAAAAACACTACTCGTAATAGTTTTAAGAAGAAAAAGTACAAGAAATAGTGATTTGAAAAAAGTTGTTAAGTGTTTAGATGATAAAAGAAATTGAGAAACAATAAGCAATACATATCGGGAAAGTAAGAATTGCTCAGTGCAAACAAAAACAATAAAAAGTCGTCATCCTCGACCCGATGAATGAACCCGACTACCAGTCGAGTGAAGCCATCGAGCATCGGGGATCCATATCAACACATTTGCACGACAGTAGAACCTTTTCTTGTCTGAACGAATAATTTGCTCGCATGTATTGAAAAAAAATAAGCAATGCTTAATAGAAAACAAAAAACAAACCAATCGACCTCCTAAGGGTTTTTATGGATCCCCGATGCTTGACCAAAAATTCTTGACTTTCAGTCAGGAATTTTTTGTCAGGTCGAGGATGACAGGCATTTTTTTGCTTTCGTCTTAGATTTCCTCGCTCTGACACCTACCGCGCCCCGCGTAGCTTTAGCGAAGTGGGGACTCTCTGACACCTGCTGTACCCGCCGTAGCAAAGCGCGAAGGAGTGAAACCAAAACTATTTCCCCGTCGACCCAAACCCGCCCCGATCTTTTGTCCCAAAGTGCTTTTTCTCTTGAAGTTGGATTTTTTCTCGCTCTAAGATAATCATTTGTACAATTCGCTCACCCTTTCCCACAAGAACTTCCTCATCAGTAAAATTGAACAAGGCAGCTCTATACTCATCATTATCTCCAGAAAAATCGGCATCCCCAATCCCAATACCGTTAGCCATCATCAAACCTTTTTTATGTAGCGAACTTCTGGCTGACATCAGCGCAAAGTGATCATCTGGAAGTTGCAATGCGATGTTGAGCGGAACATATCCAACCGTGCGAGCTGGAATACGCATTTCTACTCGCGCATATAGATCAAACGCTGCAGCACCTTTGGTTTTATACTCAGGAATTGGCAGGGTGGCATCGAAGCGTTTGATGAAAATGGTAAGCATGGAGTATAGATAATAGATTATTGATGATAGATTTATAGATCATCGATGTTTTGTTTAACTTGTTTTTCCTATATCAAGTCCGCAATTCGTCTAGATTCTTTCACTGAGCAATTACTTCATTGTTCAGGTTAACATTTGCAACAACTCAACAGCCTAACAACTTGCCCGCCGGCGAGGTGGACCTAACAACACACCATTCTGACTTTAGATCCTGAATCCGTCATGCTCGTTCCTCGCTAGACTGTTCAGGATGACGACTTTTTAGTTTTTCCCGAGAAATACCAATGCAACGACACTAAAGACTATAGTCTATAGACTAACGACTGCTTTCTGATGACTGACGACTGCCGTGCTCTTCCGTAGCTAAAGCGAAGGAGGGAAGACTAACCATTTCCTAAACCCTAAGCTCTAAGGCCTAAGCTCTGACCCCTAACCTTGTACTCCAACACCACTCCTCCACTCTCAAATTGCGCCACTTTCACCAATGAAAGTGAGGCTTTTACTTGATCAGAAAACAGTTTTACACCCGCCCCAAAAATAATTGGTTCAACAGTGATAAATAACGAATCGACCACTCCTGCTTGCATAAACTGCGAATAAATCGAAGCTCCACCACAAATCGCAACTTCTGAGTATCCAGCTTTCTCAAGCCCGTTAAGCAACTGTCTTGGCGCCAATTGAGTCAAAAAAACAGTATTTGATTGAGCATTCTTCAAGTCTCCACCGGTATCGTCATCCCGGCGAAAGCCGGGATCCATTTCTTCAAAGCGTACAAACCTGATTGAATCACCTGTGTCATCAATGACTGATTGGATATTTTTTCGAGAATACACCACATTCGACCTACCTGGTAAGGGGCGCCCAATGGTTTTATACGTACTTGACCCCATCACGACGACACCAGCCTCTTTCGTTTTTTTTGAAAAAAAGGTTCTGTCTTCCTTACTCGTCCAGTTCGTCGAAATCTGATCACGACTTGGAGCAATAAATCCATCGAGTGAAGTGGCAGCAATGAGAAAAACATTCATTTCAGTTATCAGTTAATAGTTAATAGTTAATAGTGAACAGTAAGATACCTGTTAAAGCGATCATAGCAGTAACCTTGGTAAACGTACACTCTATATTGCACATTTTACAACTGCATAATAAACACGAGTTAAAATCAAAAAGGAACTGTGATATAAACAAGTAAGTATTCGACCAAAAACTATTAACTAATAACTGTTCACTGTCTACTAACGTATGCTTTCTCAATACCAAACTCTCCTCAAAACCATTTTAGAAAACGGTGAGCGCACCAACACCCAACAGGAAACCGATGCCATCACTTACATGGCTCCGCCTCCCATGCGCTTCAAACTCGCTGAGGGTTTTCCGATGATTACGGAACGCAGTATCAAAGGCTTTTGGAAGCAAGCGATTGCTGAAATCATTGGATTTATCAACGGCGCGCGAACGCAAGAAGAACTCGAAAGTTATGGCTGTAAATGGTGGCATCCATGGGTAACTGAGCGAAAATGCCATAAACGAGGGTTGGAAACTGGTGATCTGGGTCCGGGATCATATGGAGCAGCCTTCCATGACTTTCCTACTGTTGAAGGCGAAAAATTTAATCAATTTGCCGCTGTTATTCAACAAATCAAAGAGCAACCTCAACTGCGCACCCACTTTATCACTCCCTGGATCCCACAATACACCTACCGCATTACTGGTCGTACTCAAAAAGTGGTTGTTTGCCCATGTCATGGCTGGATTCATTTGAGAGTCTTGGATGGTAAGTTGACGCTTCACATGTTTCAAAGAAGTGGCGACGTTCCCATTGGTGTACCAGCTAATATGGTGCAGTACGCAGCGCTCCTGATGATGATTGCTCATGTCACCGGTTTAGAACCCTATGAATACATTCACACCATTTCCGATGCGCACATCTTTGTTGATCAAGTTGATCGGGTCAAAGAGATCATCAAGCGCGAAACCCGCTCATTACCAACTGTAAAAATGATCAACAAACACGATAATTTGTTTGATTTTCGGGCAGATGACTTTGAAGTGTTCGATTACAACCCACACCCAGCAATGAAGGATATCCCAGTAGCAATCTAGGTTTCAGGTTTCAGAGCGTCAGGTGTCAGGGGTGTGCGTCATCCTGAACAGTCAAGCGAGGAACGAGCGTGACGGATTCAGGATCTAAAGTCAGAATGGTGTGTTGTTAGGTCCACCTCGCCGGCGGGCAAGTTGTTGGGTTGTTAGGTTGTTGCAAATGTTAGCCTGAACAATTAAGTAATTGCACAAGGAAAGAAGCTAGACGGATTGTGAACTTGATATAGGAAAACACATTGAAACAAATCTATCATCCATAATCCATAATCTACCATCCATAATCTACAATCCATCATCCATCGTCTATCATCTATCATCTACACTCATGCCTCCAACAACTAACAACCAACAACCAACAACCCAATACGTCGACATCGCCAACGCTCGGGAAGATTCCCAGCGCGAGGTGATGAAACAAATCATCGAAAGTGAGCATTGCCCTTTTTGTCCAGAAAATTTACACCTCTATCACCAACAAAAAAATGATTTTGATGGCAAGTACTGGTTTATTACCAAGAATCAGTGGCCATACAAAAACACTAAAGCCCATTATCTCGCTATTTTGAAGCGTCATGCCGAAATGATTTCTGATCTGTCGCTTGAAGAAGGGGCTGAACTAATCGAATTATTAGGAAAATTAGAAAAAAAGTTAAAGGCTCCTGGGGGTGGTTTTGCGGTGCGATTCGGCGACACCAACTACTCAGCTGGTACCGTCCGCCACATCCACGCCCAATTTTTCATCCCAGATATCGACAAACCAGATTTTTTGCCTGTTCGATTTAAGATCGGAAAAGATAAAGAAAAACGATAAAGAGTCGTCAGTCTTTAGTAGTAAGTGGTTGCAAGATGCAAGTTACCCACCTTCGTCCCGCAGTGCGGGAAAATTATAACTTGATCATTAGTCAGGTTTCCATTCAGGTGGCTTTGGCGGGCACTGCAAGTTGCAAGAAAACGTTCGTCATCCCTGCCTACCGGACAGGCAGGCCGAATTCGATTCGGGATCTAAAGTCAAAACACTGTGGAATTGAATATCAAGTCCTTCCCCCTAGCCACTATTTGTTATAACGTTTCGTTATAACGACACTAAATAACAAGCACGAAAAGACACGATCAATAGATATTCAGTAGACTTGTTGCGAAATAAGAAATTAGAGTCAAACGATGCATATTTAAGCGTTTTTCAAGGCTTTTTCGACGATTATCCCGAAGTACTTCGGGGTTGAGGAGAAAGTAACGTAGAAAAACGCCAAATAGGTGCGTTTGGAACGAGATTGTTATTTCTCAACAAGTCTAGTAACTCGAACATTCATGGAAGAGTAATAACTCTGACTTTAGATCCTGAATCCGTCTGGCTCACTTGCCTTGCTTTGCTGGTAGGTTCACTAGACTGTTCAGGATGACGAACGTATTCCCAACCCCTGCCCCCTGACTACTAATTCTACTCCCATGCCAAACACGAATCTTCAGTCGCTCCCGTACACATCCTGCATTGACCGCGAAATGCTCCCGCTTGAGTAATAGTGTAGGGCTCAGAAATTCTGGCGCCAGTTGAAATCGGATTGAGGGTAATAAATGTCGCACTACCCGGTTCTCTGAGTCGAAACTCATAACGAGCTGCGCCAGCCATCTCACCGCAAGTAAAGTTGATATTATCGCCTTTTTGTGGAGCAGTAATGTTCAGGCCAGTGCTGACATATTTCATTTCAATACTATTACAACTGCCTGCTGCGCTTGTTGCTGTTGCTGTTGGAGCCGGAGTACCAGCCACACAGTTACACTGGATACAAAAATCAGTGCCATTTTGGTCAACACACTCAATATGTTCGTTCGGTTGGCAAAGTGGCGGTGAAGGCTGGATGCACTGAGTTACGGTAGGCGTTATATTATTGGCAACACAACTACATTGGATACAGTAGTCTGTACCATTTTGATCAATACACTCAACGTGCTCACTTGCCTGACAGAGTGGCGGAGATGGCTGGATACACAATGTGGCTGTTGGTGTAAGTGCTGCTACAAATTCAGTATCACTTGTTGCATCACCAAACACTGTTTGCGGAAGAGTCGCTGTCGTTCCCAATAACATTAAGTGCAAATGACCAATGTCACCTACCACCACACTCGGACCTGAAATAAAAGTCACTGTATAATGTCCAGTTTCTCCTGGCAGCAAATCAAGATCAGTTCCAATTCCTGTTATATAAGGAGAAGCAAAATCAAAGGTATTACCAGAATCTGTTTCTCCAGTAGAGTAAGTTATCGAATATGACTGCGGTCTAAACAACATCTTTTCAACCGGAGAAAACTGCCATAAGGCAGAAAGAGAAATTGTTGTACTTGTTAACGTCTCTGTAGAGTTGTTTATAACATCAAATGTGACATCAAATGGTTGCCCAACAAACGCCGTAGCTGGAATGTTAACATTCTGAAACGAGATATTTAAAACGGGCGTAACCGAAGCAGTTGGGGTGGCTCCAGAAGTTACTGAAGGTGTGTTGGTTGCAGAAACACTTGGCGTGTCGGTTGCTGCTTGCACAATCGGGAACGTCGCATTTGCAACTGTTTGCAAGTCATCCTGATCAGGGTTTGCACCTCCAGAGGTAAACGTTCCGGCCTGATCGTAAGTCACCTGTACTGCAGAAACCTGCGTTGCGGCAGGAAAATGCAGACGTGCAAAATCGACAGTATTTTGGGCAGTATTCAAAGAATTTGGCGGTAACAAAACACCAAGGATCACCACATCAAATCCACTTGAGGTTCCAGGAACAATTTGTGAAAAAGTATCCAATCCAGCGCCACTAATACTCTCAAAAGTAGGCACACTCGCAGCCCCTTCCAGATGGAAGGTTAGTTGGACACCAGAAATTGCAGTGTCATGAGTGTTAATGGCAAATGTTAAGCTCGTCGGCTGCCCTGGCTGAATCGATGCCGGCGCCGAGGTACTTACAACTACGGTGCCAGTTGGCGAAGATGCCTGCTGTCGGTTCTCAGCCGATCGCTGTCCCAGTCGCACTGCCACAAAGGTCCCAATCAACAAAACCAGAGTCATCGCTCCCAAAGCATAGGAACGCTTCATGGTAGTTGTTCTCCCTCTTTTGTGAGGGGAACCAAAGCCACTATTGAGGTCAAGGCTGGATAAACTGTCGTCTAAAATACTCATGACTCCTTACAGTCTACACTTAACGGTAAATGTTTTGCAAGCGAGAATATTTGGGAAACGATAGCAAGTACCTTGTACTATGAGTCATATCATACTTGAGATCACAAATAATATTATTAAAATACAACTTTATGAACTCAAA
Source organism: uncultured Pseudomonadales bacterium (assembly GCA_964583795.1). Classification (GTDB taxonomy): domain Bacteria; phylum Patescibacteriota; class Microgenomatia; order UBA1400; family PJMF01; genus JBDTME01. The sequence goes on from CAZOWX010000012.1 coordinate 45,674, forward strand.
TGAATCAATCACTTTCTTAAATGAAAATCAAGTAAATTTCGCTGAGTATCCACCTAAACACGTTGTTTCCAGAAACATTTTTCTTAAATTAACTGCCAGTGATAAAACGACAAAAGTCCTACTTCATGAGCGTCCACAGTGGTCTGGAGTTGAAGGAGGAAAATTTCAACTCTATGGTGGCACATTCGACCCGGAAACTGATAAACATCCAATTGACACGGCAACTCGAGAAATTTGGGAAGAGTTAAAGCTTTATCCCAGAAATATGTCGTTCTTCGGAGCACATGATTACAACGGATTTTTAAATTACTATTACATTCAACGCCGGCAAAGAGTGCGAAAAATCAGAGATAAATCAGGACAAACTCACATCAGAAATGACAAAAATGGACCACCTTTAAAAAATGGTTGGTTTACTCTTCAAGAGATTAATAAACCAGACTTTATCATGGCTTTTAATCACAAAGAGGTCATCAATGAAACAGTGCGCATTCTTCGTGCTCGAGAAAATATGTAATGCTAGCCTTCAAGTGCGTACTCTCCCACTTCTCTCCATTTCGTATATTCCATTGTATTTGTCTCAAATAAGTGAATACGATCAACAGTGAATTCAAAGGGCTTAATTTGCGCCGCGTTGGCAATCTCTTCACGCTGACTCATCGTATGATTGCCATACACTAGACTAAAGTGTGGCATGTACATCCCAACTTCTGTCTCACAAACTTCAGATGCAGTAAGGTAACAGCTCCCAAGCTCAGCGCTCATCTGAGCTCGTAATAAAACGTTTTGAAAAAAGGTTGTACTAAACGAGACTTCGTTTGATTTGAGTTGAAATGGTTGTACTTTTTGAGCAAGCTGTTCACATTTGGCAATTGCATCACTTTCTTCAGCATTCAATGTTCCTAAAATGGTTAAGTGTGGAACAAAAGGAGTAAAGTGAAACAACTCTGCTAAGCGTTTAATCTCTGTATCTAAAATTTCGGCAGCACTTCCTGTTGGCATAATCCAAATCGAGTATTTCTTTTTCATATTCACCTCCATCCAAATTCGCTAAACAATAATTGTTGTTGAGCGCATTGTATCGCAGTTTTTACGTATGGGATCGTATTGTCCGGTAACTCACTTCGCATTACCCAAATCAACTCATCGCACTTATCGCTCTCTATAATTTTAGGGTTACCAACCCACTTTTTACACGTAAAGAAAAAATCAATCCGAATCGCTTCGCTACGGCGATGCATGACGTGAACAAATTCAAGATCCGCTGGGGCAATACTGATACCAATCTCTTCTTTTGCCTCTCTGATCATCGCGCTGCTCACCGTTTCTCCCTCATCAACATGACCAGCCGGCACCGAGTACTTGCCATCCTCGTATCCGGTATTGAATCGCCGTGATAAAAGCACTTTATTTTTATTAATCAACAATAAATGCACCGCGACCACCATTTTGAAACGACTTTGGGTGATTACATCACTCATTTTTTTGCCCCCGCTTTCTATCAGAATACCGACACTACTACCACTCAAATATAAAAAAATTACCTCATCAGATATAGCAAACTCAAAACCAAACGTCGCTTTTTTAAGAGAACTCACTTATTCTAGTTTTCAGACAGAGACAATAAGTATGTCAAATCGGCCATTTGGTTTTTAAGGGGCTATATTGTTTATTAGGCAATAGTTAATTATATAAAAACTAAATAAAAACCACCGGGCACGTCATCCTTGCGAAAGCGAGGATCTGACTCTACTCGAATAAATCATTGTAAAGATCTTTAAACAAAGGATTGTGCACACGGATCAATTCAAGTTTCCAGTCTCTTTTCCAATGTTTTATTTGCTTTTCTCGATAGATCGCATCTTCAATGCTTTCAAATTCTTCATAGTAAAGCAGTTTAAATGTGTGATATTTACTTGAGAATCCTTTAAAAATCGAATTCTTGTGTTCCCAAGTTCTACCTTCTAATTCTGATGTTACACCTATGTAAATAACTGGTTTTTGATTTCCGACGATGTATACATACCCTTTTTTTGTCATTCAAATATTAAACAACACAATTATGACAAGAAGGTGACATCAGAGTCAGATCCTCGCTTTCGCAAGGATGACAAGCGTGGGACCTATAAAAAACCGATTAATAAAACCCTAATGCTTTACTGACTCATGCAACTCATTGCAACGCAAGCTCAAAT
>CAZOWX010000013.1:0-45633 GCA_964583795.1 uncultured Pseudomonadales bacterium
AACTTATTGTTATCATTATTTCTTCTCTTGCACATACACATTCCATGCTTGACAATGAATAAATGAAAAGTCCTGCAACGGCAATTTCGCTTTCCAAATCAACTCAACTCAAAGGTTTAGCCATTATTCCTGTCGTAATTATTCACGTCTTGGCGTATTTACCAGGCATATACACCATTTCAAAAAACCAACTGTTCAATATTGCACTCGATCAGCTCGGTCGTTACTGTGTCCCGTTATTTTTATTGCTTTCTGGATATGCGTTCAGCGTGCGATACACTGATGCCAAGATAACTTGGGTAGAATTTATGAAAAGCCGGGTACTGAAGTTAATACCGCTGTATGTGTTGTGGAGTGGGGTGTCGTGGGTGTTACTCAATGGTATACCGGCATGGAGCTCTCCCGGAGTTCACCCCTCGTTTTGGTTTTTACTGTTGACTGGTGGGGCTGATTATCAACTGTATTTTGTTGTGCTCATTTTTCAGTTGTATGCGCTTTTTCCTTGGTTGTTGATTTGGATGAAGCGTTTTCCCAATGCAGCTTTATTGATTGGCTTTGCTATTCAGTTTCTACTTTTTTGGCTGTATCGAAAATTTGAGTATCCTGGGCAAAATAACCTGGATGGGTTTGAATACTTGTACTTTGCTTCCTGGATTGGTTATTTTTTGTTAGGAATGTGGCTAGCAACGCACTCTATTTCGCAAAAACTGGTGCGATTACTGCCAGCCATCACATTATTTGCAGGAACTCTCATGGTGTGGGATTCATATCAAGCAATTCATCACCAGATCGATCCGCTCTTGGCGCTCAAGTTTACTCGGTTTTCGGTGAGCTTTTATGCAATTGCTTTTGTCTTGTGGTTAAGTACAGGCTCTTTTTCTCGAGTAAATGAGTTGAGTAAAAATTGGATACAAAAAGTACTCAATTTGTTGGGGAAGTACTCATTTATTATTTTCTTGTCACACACGATACTGCTACGTATCATTTTTTCACTCAAACACGAACTCATTACCATTCCAATTGCGTTGCTGTTAACTTTAACTTGGTTGGTAGCAGTGCTTTTAAGCAGTAAATTGCAAAAAAACTGATTTTCCTGTTTGAGATTTTTCATACTTCAGAGATAATGTCCTCTAAGGAGCGATCTATGCAAAAAAGTGATTGTATTTTTTGTCAAATAGTGAAAGGTGAGTTGCCCAGTCATAAGATCTGGGAAGACGAAAACCATCTCGCATTTTTATCCATTTTCCCAAACACTGAGGGTTTCTCCGTGGTTATTCCAAAAGATCATTACCCAAGTTACATTTTTGATTTACAAGACGATGTTTTGTCGCAGCTGATGGTGGTAGCAAAAAAAGTAGGGAAGTTACTTGATGCTAAGTTATCCGATGTTGGTCGAACCGGATTGATTGCAGAAGGATATGGTGTCGATCACGCACACATAAAATTATTTCCAATGCATGGAACCAAAGAGTTTCATCTTTGGCAACCAATTGAGTCGAGCCAAAAGAAATTTTTCGAACAGTACGAAGGCTATATTTCATCGCATGATTGTGAGCGAGCAGATGACACAAAGCTTGCAGAGTTAGCGCAAAAGATCAAAGAGTAAATATGAAAACCACAATTGCAAACGAACGAATTTTAGTTTTTCAGCCAGAACTTTCATTGGATGAAGCAAAAGATATTGCTTGGCAAAAAAAGATCGATGCGTTTGGTGCAGTCAATAAAGTGGCGAGTTTTTTATCAAAACCCAAAGATGACGATTTTGAGCTTGTCTATAGTGAGTCACGGCTTCAACCATTTTGGCATGTGATGGGAGAAGCGCACTATGTGTACGATCGGAACAATGAGTATCATTGGTCGGTCAGTGGGGAAGAAGTGCAAAGCGTCACAATTGACGGGAAAAAATACCCGGTGTCAGGAGGAAAAGTATCGTTTAAAGCCACTGATCATTGCGAGCAAGAAACCCATGAAGAAGTGTTTATGGATGGGCTGACTGGTCAGCGAAGTGAGCGTCTACGTGAGTATCTGACTTTTGCAACACAGGAAGTGAGTAAAGAAGATTTGGAAAAATTGAGCAAAACAGATCAAATTATTATTCCGCCAGAGGCTCGAGTATCAGTAGTGGTTCGAGAGGTAATGGCTCACAGCGTAAAAGTAATTCAAGCAGATGAAATTTTTGAAGAATCGATTAACTTATCTCGAGTTGACCTTTATTATCGCCCCGTGTACGCGTTCCAATTTCGCTGGATATCGAAAAACAAAGAAGCAATTATTGAGATCGATGGAGTGACTGGAAAAGTGAGCACCGGTAGTCAAATGTTTAAAAAATATCTCGGCAAAGCTCTTGATCGAGATTTTTTGTTTGATCTAGGGGCGGATGCTGCAGGGATGTTTATTCCCGGTGGGAGTATTGCTGTGAAAGTGGCTAAGAAAGTGATGGATAGAAAGAAAAAGTGAGGTCAAAGGAACTTGGCATATATTGTAGATAATCTATAGTACAATACCGCTGTATGAGAAAATTGCTATTGTTCCTTGCTTTTTCCTTGTTTATTTTTTCTGGATGTTCTCGCGCAAAGTTTGATAATACAGAAGTTCAGCCGGAGCCAACGGTTGAAATGACAGAAAAGCAAGACAATAGCGTGGTGCAGTATCGGTGTCAACCAGACAAGACGGCCTTTGAGTTACTCACTGAAAATAATCATCAGGTCGATTTTGATGAAAGCTCGTTTGGCAAATTAATTACCAGTATTGATGGTCGCGCGCAAAGTGATGGGAAGTATTGGTTATACTCCGTTGATGATAAAGAAGCGACAGTGGGAGCTGAAGCCTATCACTGTCAATCGACTGAGCAGATAAAATGGGAACTCAAATGAACACGATTAAACAACACCCATTACTCGTTGCCTTTTTGCTGATTGTGTTGGCTGTAGTCTCTCGACTCCTGCCGCATCCACCGAATGTGGCTCCAATTGCTGCGGTTGGGTTATTTTCAGGTGTCTATGTACGCAATAAATTTTCGTTTATTGTCCCAATTGTAAGTATGTTGATCAGTGATGTGTTTATTGGGTTTTATGGTCCTGTGATGATTGCAGTCTATGGGAGTTTTGCTTTGAGTGTCCTCATTGGGAGGTTTTTACAGAATAGTCCATCCCGGTTGAAGATTATCATAGGTGCACTTTTATCGTCTTCGATTTTTTTCTTCATTACTAACCTTGCGGTATGGTATTTCGGTACCATGTATACAAAAGATGTCTCTGGACTCATGACTTGTTTTGTTGCCGCAGTGCCATTTTTTAGAAACACTTTATTGGGTGATTTATTTTACACATCGACACTGTTTCAGTTGTACTCTGTTTTAGTTGGTGAACAACAACGAGCCACAAGACGAATTGGGAATATAGCATCGGTATAGTTATGTCACCTTTTCGGATGATCTTTGTCCATGGGTATACGTCCAGTCGCACTCAGGATTGGTATCCAGCGGTTACCCAAACACTGAAAGCAAAACAGATTGATTTTGTCATTCCTGATTTTCCTGGTGGCAGCTTTCCTCACGCTTCAGAATGGCTCGCATTGCTTCAACAGGTCGTATCAAGATCAAAAAAACCGATTATGTTAGTAGGTCATAGTTTGGGAACCAGAGCAATTCTGCTTTTTCTTGAAAAATATCAACACAGCGTAGAATCGGTGTTTCTCATAGCCCCGTTTGCTAATACAGTGGAGAATGCACATCTTTGTGAAGACGAGTCTTATCCAGACTTTTTTGAACACACTGTCGACCTTGTGACAGTTGTCCCATTGGCAAAACAATGGCATGTACTTCACTCTACCGATGATCCATCAATTCCCTATGAACAAGGCGTAGAACTTGCGAATGATTTAGGAGCAGTTTTGCATACTGTTGCACATCATGGCCACTTCACCGACTTAAGTGATGCCAATGTTATCGTAACTTTGTTACAATCATGCTTGCGCTTTTAGCACCGTAGCCAGTGTCGTGTATGATGATTCCCAAACAAATTTTTTATAATCTTTTTTTGCTGCTTGTTGTTGTTTGTTTTGGCGCACTTGGGTATATGGTAATTGAACAGTGGACTTTTTTTGACGGTTTGTACATGACCGTGATCACCCTTACTACCATCGGATTCGGTGAAATTCACCAACTTAGTTTTTGGGGAAGAGTTTTTACTATGGTGTTGATCATAGTTGGGCTTGGTACAATTACCTATACGCTCAGTAGCATCTCAGCTATTTTTTTTGGTCAACATGTTTATCATTTTTTACATAAAAAACGTATGCAAGAAAAAATTAAAACTCTCAAAAATCATTATATTGTGTGTGGAGCCAGTGAAATTGGGTTAGCAGTAGTTCATGAGCTGGCATCAGAAAAAATTCCGGTGTTGCTCATTGATCGCGATGAACAAAAAATAACCGAGATTGTCGATGGCAAAAGCTGCTTTGGTCTTGTGGGTGATGCGACGCAAGATCACGTGCTCGAACAAGCGCAAATTCTGACAGCGTCAGGATTGGTTGCCACGTTCGGGAATGATCATGAAAATGTCTACTTGATCATGAGTGCTCGCCAACTCAATCCCCGGTTGAAAATATTTTCGAAAGTAAAGGATGAGGAAACCAAAAGTAAGTTACTCAGAGCTGGAGCTGACCAGATCATCAATCCTTACACGATCGGAGGAATGCGCTTAGCCTCACTGATCCTTCGACCACAAGTGGTGAAATTGATGGATGAGTTGGCAAAAGATCCGCATCAATTGAGAATTGAAGAGCTTGTGATAGATGCCAACCATCCGCTCAGTGGCCAGAAATTACATATCGAAGAAGTTGAGCGACATTTGCATTCAAGAGTAATTACCTACAAAAAGGCAAAGCAGTCTTCGTATCGTTATTCATTTGAAGAACCATTGCTTCTAGAAGAGGGTGACTCACTCTTTTTTATCGCTGCGAAACACTGAGTGAGCGGTGCATCACCATATGAATGGAATCATTTTTTTTGTTTGGTGTTCATATTGGGTAAATTCTTTCCCAAAATGTTTTTTTAGCACCTTCTCTTCAGTTTGAATTCGATGCCAAAAAGTGTAAAACCCCATTGTGATTGCTATAAATAAGCTTCCATAGTTGTTTAGTGCAAGTGCAAAGCCAATGATGCCTATGTAGGCCCCTAGGTACGAAGGATGGCGTAACACTGCATATGGACCAGAGCGAATGATATGGTGTTTTTTTTGTATCATAACAGTTGTTTTGAAAAAATTCCCCAATGTTTGAATAGCCCAAAAGCGTAGAAGTGCCCCACTCATCATGGCTAATGTTCCAAAAAATACAAATACGGAAGGTTGATTATGAAAAGTGAGGTTTCTCAAAAAGAATGCGAGTAGAGCAATCAATATAATAGTTAGCACACTCATAAAATACACTTCATTTTGAGTATTGCTGTCTTGAGAGTGATCGAGCTTAGTACCGTGGTTGAGATGTACAGATAACTCCAACATGAGCCAAACAGTACTTGTGGCGAAAAGCGCTAAGTAAGAATACATGTTCAGAGAACTCAACTGTTACTCGTTATTTTTTTCATCTTTGATTTTGGGTGTGCTAGTTGGTTTCAAAGTGGGGGTGGCTGTGGGTTTTTCTTCTAACTCATCTTGAATATATTGGTGAATACCTTCCCACTGATCAATACCATCTTTGGGCATCAGGATTGATTGGCGGTCGCTACTCGTCCCAAATTGTAATGCATTCTCAGTTGAGAGAGCAACTGATTTAATTTGATACGTTCGGAACTCATCCGCTCGAGAAATATATTCTTGCATGATATTCAGATCGATATCGGTTTCAAAATCACTCTTGAGTGAGTTTACAAACGGAATCGCCCTGGGTAAAAAACCGATCGAAAAAATTTGTTCTTTAATCCCTTGAATGAGTGCCCGTTGGCGCTCTGAGCGCGCGAAGTCTCCGCCAGCTCCGAGTTGTGCGCTGTGGCGAGAACGAACAAACTTTAAAGCAGTAGTGCCATCCATCGGTTGGGGACCTTTATCAAAATGTAAGTGTTCAAACCGACAGGAAAAAAACTGTTCGAGCTTATCGCCTTTCAAACTTGCTGTGGCTGTGGCGATATCTGTTTCTGAAAAACCACAGGTATTATTTTCTTCCCCTTCTATCGGGTAAAAGAAATCATCAAAAGTGATCGGGACGCGAACAACTACGCCGTCAAGTGTGTCAATCGATTTGGTAAATCCAGCAAAACTTAATGTGGCAAAGTGCTCAACATTGAGTCCGGTAATCAATTTGACCGTATCGATTGCCATGAAGCCACCCCCGGCACGTCCTGTGTACTCGACCGGTTTATCAGGATATTTTTTGTCATCTTTGCCAACAGCGTATGCGGCATTGATTTTAAAATGTTTGGGATCTGTCTGACTGGTAGCTAGTGGCACCCAGAGATCTCTAGGAATGCTAATTAAGGTAATTTTTTGTTTTTTGGGTTGGATATAGGTTAGGATCATCGTATCGGTAAGGTAGCCTCCTTGATGTCCACCACCGCCATATCCCATGAGTAGTACTCCGAAATCTCGGTTTGGATCAGGTGTTGGTGTGGGGGGAGTGGTTGGTTCGTTTGGTGGTTGAGTGACTCTGGCAGTATTTTTGGTAACCACAATCGATCGATAACTGGTATATCCGTAAATGATGGCGACCACAGCGAGTCCAAGTAGCAATCCAATGAAAGAGAATCCGATGACTAGAAAACGATGGGGGACTTTTTTCACAGCTCTCTATTATACCCTGTGGCAAAAAAAATAGTGCCACAAAATATGGCTCATAGCTGGGTATCGTTTCTCGTGTACAATACACGTATGTCTAGGCAGCACCCAAACACTTCGTGGTCAAAGGTCAGTCATTGGTATAGTGATTTGGTTGGCGAAGGTGGTCACTACTTTCATTCTCACTTGATCTTACCTAGAGTACTGAAATTACTTGATTTGCAGCCAACTGACGAGCTGGTGGATCTAGGTTGTGGTGAGGGAGTATTGGAGCGCGCCATACCGAAAGAAGTGGGGTATTTGGGTGTTGATATTGCTGATGGGTTACTAAAAGCCGCTCGTCAAAAAGTAAAAGCTACTCAGCACCGCTTTTTACAGGCAAATTTAACGAGAAAGGTTGATTTTCCCAAGCAATTTACAAAAGCAGTGAGTATTTTAGCGCTTCAGAATATGGAAAATGGAGCGCAGTGCATCAAAAATGCAGCTCATGCTTTACAGACTGACGGAATGCTGATTCTTGTGCTCAATCACCCTTGCTTTCGAATTCCACGGCAAACGTCTTGGGGAATCGATGAAAAAAACAAATTGCAATATCGCAGAGTAAATCGGTACTTTGCTGAGCTAAAAATTCCCATTCAAATGCACCCGGGACAACACCAGCAAAAACAAACTTGGTCATTTCATCACCCGCTTTCACAGTACTTTAGTTGGTTAAAGCAATCGGGATTCGTTGTCGATGACTTGCAAGAATGGACTTCAGAAAAAGAGAGCCAAGGAAAAGCGGCGAAAATGGAAAACCGAGCCAGAAGTGAGTTCCCCATGTTTTTGTGTATCGTTGCACGCAAACAAAAATGAGTCTTTATTTGTGTGTCATTTTTTCAATTACCGGTTGATACTTGTCTGAAAGTGAGAGTGTATTGCCTTCGCACGATTTCTTTAAGGTATATACCCCAACATAATACTGATCATGAGGGTTTGGGCACTTTTTTGCCAGCTCAAAAAAGCGCTCCATGCCAGCCAGCTCAACGGATCGAGTGACAAAAAAAACCGGATAGTTTGTCGATAGACATTGAGTTTGTGCAAGGTCCGGAAAAAACGCTGCATCAATATACAGTCCGTAGAAGTTTGGGTGTTTTTGAGTGAACAGATCAACAGCACTCTCGGGATTGCCAGCGTTTTGGGCGAAAAATACCAGTGTGGGTTTCGTTGAATCGGTACTTTCCGCAATGAAATTGAGACACTCATTGATGCCGTATCCCGATGTTTGCCCAAACAGGTAGCCAAGCTCACTATACTGTGAAAATCTGGCCAATTGTAAAATATAGAGTTGTGGTTGAAACAATTGGAGAACATAGAAGTACAACGGGAAAATGACAGAAATACTGGCAACTGCTTTGAAAAAAATACCCTGTTCCCAAAAATGTGTAACTGTTCTAGCTGCTAAGATAGTCAGAAAGGGTAAAAAGGCGACGAGGTAACGCTGACTTTGAGTTCGAACCAATACAATTTCCAGCAGCAAGGACATTGCAAAAAAGTGAACAAAAATTTTTTGTGACTCTTTTTGTGCAATGTTTATAAAACGCAAGCCAAATAACCCTTCGAGGAATAACAGTGGTGTCATAAAAACCAACCCAATTTCAATAAAACCAAGTCCGTGTATCAGCCAATCATGCACTGGGAAATGGAGTAACTCGCGCAATGTGTAGGTGAAGCGATCGTTTGTCCGAAATGAGTGCCAGAAATACGGTTGAATCAGCACAATATATGTCGTCGTCATAAAGGTGACAAGCGAAAAGGAAGCTTTACGCAAAATTTGCCAATTTTTGCGTTGTATGACATGTACAGCAATGATCAGACTGCTGCTCATGGCAAAAATGACGGCTGATGATTTAATCAGAAACCCAATCCCCAAAAGGCAGCCAAGTATCGCACTTTTTCTCCTCGAGGGGGAGGCAATGAACTCAGTGAGCACCACGTACGTCCAGATCCCGACACACGCTACACTCATTTCCATCAGAGCTATGCGGTGATAAAACACAAAAATGGGGGTGATGCTATAGAGAATAAAGGCTAGCAGCGCTGATTTTTTATCAAACAGTCTTTGTGCGATGGTATAGATACCAACAGCTGTGAGTGACCCAATTACGATACTTGCAAACCGACCAGCAATAACTGGTGAATCGATGAAGAGTTCAAAAATACCCCAGACCCAAATCATGAGAGGCTGTTTCGCATCAAGCAGTGAGTCAAACGCATGCCCAGGAATATGAAGTGCACTCCAAGCCCAATCCAAATAAATCGATTCATCATTGAAAATTGGGAGTCGGTCTAAAAAGATACTATGCAAGCAAATAAACCCAAGAACCAAGCAAAGCAGTATCCAGTTGCTGTGAAGTTGTTGTCCAAAGCGTCGCAAAAGCTGCATGACAGTATCATACCGCAATGAACAGTCCGAGCAGTTGTTAGTCCTTTAGTTCGGAGTGTTGAAACTCCCGGAAGACGTTGACGACAATAGCTCCAGGATATGTGGAAAACTCTTGAACCTGGTCACGGATGGAGTCAGCAAGCGGCTCGAGCTCATCATCGGTTAAGATTTCCGGAGCGACCGTAATTCTCAGTTCTCGTCCACCGTTGATGACAAACGCCTCAGTCACGCCTTTATGACTCATGGCAATGTCAATCAATCCTTGTTGATGTTTGAGAAAACCTTCGTAATCGTCAAAACGTGCTCCAGGTCGCGCTCCAGAAATAGAGTCAGCGACATGAACAATCATGGACTCGACAGAACTAAAGGGAATGTCTTCGTGTGATTCTGCGACACACGCTACGACGACTTCCGGCATGTTGAACTTTCTGAGAAACTGAACGCCTGATTCGACATGGTTGTTGTCGTCATCATAAATGACTTTGCCGATATCATGAAACAGACAGCCCAGTCGAACCACATTGGTGTCAACTTTGAGTTCGTGTGCCAAAGCGATCCCGATTTTTGCCTCTTCGAGGGTGTGAATGATCATATTTTGACCATAAGAGTATCGGTACTTAAACATGCCCAATGTTTGAACGATTTCTTTTGGAAGGTTGAAGATATTAAGTTGATGACACAGATAGGTGCCCGCTTGAAACATATCGCGATTGAGCTCTTGTGAGCTTTGTTCAAAAAGTTGACGAATTTTTGCCTGTGTAACCACTCCACCTTTTTTAAGTCGTTCGATGAGGACCCGAGCAACTTCTCGTTTGATCGTATTAAAACAATAGAGTTTGAGTTGGTGCATCTCAGGGTCGAACGTAATCTCTACTTGTGTTAACTCTTCCAAGAACCGCAAGTTTTCTTGGTCTTTTCCAAGAATTTTGGCTTCTTCCTGCGGTGTTTCAAATACAATTATCGGTGGAGTATAGTCTGAATGATACACAAACGAGCCGTGTTTCATGACTTGGGTGAGCACATTTCTGGCGATAGTTTCAGCTTGTTCTTCGACCTCTTCTTCTTTGTAGTGAAGCTCCTTTTGTGCCTCATTATCAATTTTTGTTTGAAAGGTATCTCTAATAATGTCTTGTGCCTCTTCTACCGATAGTTGGCTTTTTGTACTCAAATTTTCGATCAGTTGCTCTTTCGTTTGTTCGATTTGAGCTTTGGAGTCTGTGATGATCTTTGTTAACTTCTCTACGTGTTGAGTCTTTTTTTGCAGGATTGATTCTTGAAGTGAAACGCTTTTTTGTCGCTTGTCGTACTCTGTGTTAAGTTCGGCAAATTGTTGATGAAGGTTTGCAAGCTCTTCTTGTGTTTTTTGTTCAATGATTTTAGCTTCAGCTTTGGCTTGCTCCAAAATTTCTTTTGAGCGCTTTTGCGCATCTGCAACTAACTGTTGAATGTGTGGATCAACAGCTGGTTGAGTTTGTTTTTTGGGTTGAGTCTTCGTTTTTGGCTTTTGCTTAAACGAAGAAGTGAATGTTGAGAAAAGTGACATACTTTTTTAGGTTCTAGGTTCTAGGTTCTAGGTTCTAGGTTTTTTAGTTAATTAGAAATTAGACCAATTTGTTATTTAATTAAAGGCCAGTCGCGTGTGTCAGTCAGAATCTCTGGTTCTTGGTCTCGAACGACCGTCATGTACTCAAACATGACTGCATTTTTGCCATCTTGAGTTTTTACTGTCCAGCCATCTGATTCAATTTTGATCGCTGGTTTTCCAGCAACGACTTGAGCCTCGATACACAGGACTTGTCCTTCTTCCAGTTTTGTGCCAGTACGTGGTCGTCCAGTCGCCGGTACTTCCGGATTTTCATGTAATGTGTGCCCAATACCGTGACCAATATAGTATTTAATCGTATCAAACTTACTTTGTCTGGCTGTGTGTTCGATAGCAAAGCCAATGTCTCCGGTAGTCTGACCAGTTTTTGCTTGAGCCACACCATCTAACACAGCTTGTTTACCGACTTCAAGTAATTTTCGGTCTTTGTTTCGAACACTTTCAATTCCCACCGTCACACAGTGATCAGTGACATAACTATCGGCAATAATCCCGAAATCGAGCTTGACCAAGTCTCCGGGTTGAATGGCTTGAGTTGAGCTGGGAATGCCATGGACCGCCACATCATTTAAGGCAATGCAGCTGTAGTATTCATAGCGACCTTTAGAGCCTGGGACACCCAAGAATGATGAAATCACATTGTACTTTTTGCAAAGCAACTTTGCCTTCTCATCAATCTCGATAGGGTAGACTCCTGCGCCGGTCATGTCATACATCGCCCGCAAGATTTCCATGGAAATTTGAGTGGCATGCTTGTACAACTTGAGTTGCGACTCGTTTTGAATAATCACAAAGACTCCTCCATAAGTGACACTACATTATACCAGGCAAGAGGCTTAATCGATAGCAATCTTTGAGGGTTTTTTAGGGGACTGCTTTTTGAGGGAAAAACTCGAGAGAAATACTCCTGAGAGTAAACTGCCCCAGCCGCCCAAGTACAATAGCATCGGGGTAATGTCATTGAGCAAAATATCAATAAAACGGCGGGAGCGATAAAAACTGTTGGTTTGAATAAGGGTTCCAACAGTTTGATCGTAAAGTGGATCAACGATGTGTTTGAGGTATTGGAAGCGCAACTCGAGAGCAATAAAGCCAATAAGAAATAGCACTAGGACACGACTTGGCTTTTTCAGTAACAACACAAAAATGAAAATGATCCCAATCAAGTAGGCAATTGCATCAGCATTATGCAAAAAAGTGAAGTAAAACAGCTGAAAAAAACCGGCTTTGAGTGACATGGCATACCTATTATAGCAACTCAAATGAACAAATGTAGGTTACTCATTAAATGTTCAGTTGAAAATAGTAGTTGTTATGTGGTTGGGTTGTTTTGTTGTTAATAACTATTTGATCAATCTATTACATCTGTTCAACCGTTTGAATTCCCAAGATGTGCAAGCCTTGCTGCAGGATGATGCTGGTGGCTTGAGTCAGAGACAGGCGGAAGTCTTTAACTGAGTCTTCAGCTTTCAAAATTTGCAGAGTATTGTAGAAGTGATTAAAGGCAGATGCTAACTCGAATAAGTATGTGGCAACATAGTGTGGCGCATACTCATTCACCGCCCGTTCTACCGCCTCACTAAATTGATATAACTTGGTAAGCACTGCTCGCTCATCACTTTCGAGATTTACAGCTTGCAGCTTGCTTTGCCCGCCGAAGCTACTTGAATGAATACCTGATCGATGATCAAGTTGTAATGTCATGTGCGAAGGAGGGTAACTTATAGCTTGTAGCCTACCAGCCTTTTGCATCACGCTTTTACATCGAGCAAAAGTGTATTGAATGTACGGACCACTATTGCCTTCAAAGTTGACTGACTCATCAATACTAAATGAAATATTCCCACCGATGCTATTTTTAAGTAAGGCATATTTTACTGCGGCAACAGCGACGATTTCAGCCACGTGCTCTTTTTCTTGGGTGCTCATATCTGAGCGGTTGTTTTCAAGCACTTTGGCGACTTTGCTTTTGACTTCATCAAGCAACCACTCTCCAGTTAAAATGTTTCCCTTTCGACTCGACATTTTACCTTCAGGTAAGCGTACCACTCCGTGAGACAAGTGATTGGTTTTTGCAGCCAAATCTGGTGAAGTGAGTGAAAGGGCTTTCAATAATACTTTAAAGTACTCATCGATTTCGTTTGCAGTGATAATAATTGATTGGTCAGACGGCCAGTCCTGTTCTTTTGTTGGTGCAAGGCCTAACTCTTTGGCTTCATACGTTGGTAACCCTAATGAGTTAATAAAGACACGGTCATGCAGTCCATACTTACTTCCAGGGAAAATTATTGCTCCTTTGCTTTCTTCAAACACACCTTTTGATAAAAACTCTCGCACAATAACTGTGCCTTTTGGTCCCACCTCACTCTCAAAATAATACCCCTCAAATTTTGTCCCCAAGCGTTTATAAACTGTTTCAAAGTACTCCAAGCTCCATTTCCTCCCCAGTTGATAAATTGGATCAATCGTTTTATTTTTTTCAAAAATGTGTTTGTTTAGTACTTTCATTTCTGTCTGTGCTTGAGTTTCATCTTCATAGGCAGCTGCTCCGATGGCATATGAGTGGCCCATAAATTTGACTCTCTGATGAATTGTTTGTGATTGCATGGCTTCAAGTTGTCTGAGTGCCTCACCAGTGTCTTGTGACGTTTGTTTGAGCATCCCCCAAACAGCCTTGGCCACATGCATGCCAACATCACCTTGGTAACACACCCGTCGAACATTGGCTCCTACTGCTTCCAGTAATCGACAAATCGATTCTCCAACAGTATTGCTGTACAGATGCCCGATGTGGAACTCTTTAAACGGGTTAGGATCAGTGAACTCGATGGTGATGCGTTTTTCACTGAGCAATTGTGAAAGAACGTTCTGATTTGCATTGATCGCATTGATGTGTTCAAGCAGATTCTGGTCAGGATACTTAAAGTTCAAAAAACCTGGTCCGGCTACATTGTCCGAGGGAGAATTGGTCCCTTGTAGGAAATTGTGCAACTGCGTTGCAAATTCTCTGGGGTTAGAAAAAGCACTGCAGTCGGCCTTTTTGGCCGTTTTCCAGTGGGCGAGTGCAATATTGGTGCTGACATCACCAAATTCTGGATTGGCAGGGTGTTCGAGCGTGATATCTTCCGGGTTGATCTGTATACCAAGTGATGCTGCACCATGTGCAAGATTGAGCTTGATGTCTTGATAGATGTCTGACATATATTCCTTTTTATTCCATTGCTTGTTATTACTATAGTACCAGAGATTTTGTCCCAGTTTCCAAAAAAAATCCCCCTTTTATAGCGCTCTTTGGAAAAAAGCGTTATGAAAGAGGGTCTTTCAACAGTTTGAAAGGCGGTACCACCTCTGTTTGGTTGTTGGTGATCTATTAGACTTGTTGCGAAATAGCATTTACCGCACTTTCACATCTATTTGGCAATTTTGGTCTTTTCTTCTTTCTCAACCCCGAAGTACATCGGGGTATCGGCATCAGAAAAGTCCAAAAGTTGCTCAAATATATGCGAAATTGACAATAAAGCCTATTTCGCAACAAGTCTATTGTTTGTTGTCAGAGGACTGCAAACATTTTGTTTCCAACAACCATCTCATTTGAGCGCTAACGGCGCTTAGTCGTCCCACATTTCCTTGGGAGAGTGTCCATCGGGAAGCTGGATCGCGACTCCAACCTGAGTGACTCACACTCTATGTGGTATTATAGCGCTACTAGAGAAAAATGACCATACTGAAGAGTGAAAATATGCAACCCAATTTTATTCCTCTGCCATTTTCCTACAAAAAAGATGGCAGCGATGTCTGGGTGTTTAACACCTCGTCGTTGCCAGTTCCTTCTCGAAAAATTAAAGATCAACAAATGATTGTGTTGGGACCGGGCTTTGCGGGAGGGAATCATCGTCATCCGCGAACGGAGTGGTTTATTGCACTTTCTGCAGGTCTTGAAATATATTGGCTTGATGACAAAGGTGAGTTACAGTCTGCGAGGATGTTTTCTGAAAAAGAGGAGCTCATGCTGGTGGAAGTTCCGCCAATGCTCCCTCATGCTGTCAAGAATACTCACCAGTCAGAAAAAGCGATTTTAGTGGAGTTTGCTGATGCAAAGATGAGTGATGTTGAGCGAGTAGAAGTGATTTGAAGTGTTTTTATAACCGAATAATCGTAGAAAGTAAATGACCTTAAAAGTGTCATCCTCGACCTGACGGGCAAATCCTGGCTAACAGCCAAGAGTTGACGATCAAGCATCGGGGATCCACTGATTTCATCTTATGAGCAAGAAAGTCTATAAATTTTTTGAGATGTATTTTTTCTCACTTTCTTAGAGTTATTCTTCTTTTGAGAAGCTAATCGATTCAACTTTCGTGTATTTATGGATCCCCGATGCTCGGCTTTCAGCCGGGTCGAGGATGACGACTTTTTATTTTTCTGTCTTATTTCCAAGATTGTCAGAGTTAAACTATATTCTTCTCTCTAAACTTTTTGCCAAGAATTTGCTACGATAAAATCATGAAAAAGACGAAGCATTCCTCTCACGTAGTCTTACTCACTGGTGTCAGCATCGGAGTGTCGATGGTTGTTTGGTTATTTCTTACCATGTTGTTGCATTGGTATCGACAACCACAGCTGATTCATTTCTTTTTTGCCATTATAGTGGTTGAGTTGGGTGGGCTGTACTGGGGACTTACACAATTGCTGACGCAATATCGCAGCTACTTACGACTGGTCATCGAAGGGATACATATTTCGGCGGTTGCGGCGGTGATGATGTTTGTATTTTCATATTTGCTCAGTGCATTTGTTTTCCCGAGTTACTTTAGCGATGTACAAAAGTTTCAACGAGAAATAATGGTGGAACAAAAAGTCCCAGAAGAGCGGATTCAATCAACGATGGCAATTTTAAAAGCTCAAGACACACCATTTAATCATGCAATGACTGGATTATTGAGTGTACTGTTAGTGGGTGTTTTGGGATCAACTGTTTTTTCCATGTTTCTTCATCCCTCGTTAAAAAAATAATCAAGTGTCCTTCTTTTGTTTACTATGGTGAAAAAATCCCAGATAAATACATTGGTTACACACCTGACGAAAGCTGGACTGACCACGAAAGTCAGTTCTTGGTTTTTTGAGGAGCGCGGCGATGCCAAGGTAGAGGTTCGTTATGTAGGGCTGAAGCTGGGGGAGGAGTGGGCGGAAGTATTTTCGCAAAAAAATTTGTTACTTCTCGCCTTTGTCTATTCAACGAAGCGACAGGAACTACAAGTATTTTTTGCCAACGCAACACCATTTGTATTGCTCAAATCACTGCCGATTGAGAGTGAGATGAAGGTCGAAGCCGTTCTTGGTGACCTTCGTCGAGAACTCAAGAGTGACAAGCAAGCATTTTTGCATCACAAAGATCAGATAGGAAATATGTATAAGAAGCTTGTGAACCACCTGAAAAAATAACCTTCCCAAGTTCGTGAAAATTGCTATACTGTGTGTATGATGAATGCTGCTGCAAACAACGCGCCTGTAAGTGAAGCTGCGAAGAGTGGTCAGATACCGCAAGAAAGTGTTGCTGGTCAGTCTGTTGGTGATGAGTTTGCTTTTACGCAGCCAGAGCCAGAAGAGGACCTTTATGTGTGGAAAGCTCCAAATCGCCCCTTTAAAAAGCGTAATCGAGAGTTTTTCACTACGGTGTTCTTGATTGTATTTTTAGTGTCGTTGATATTGTTTTTTGCCAACCAGTTTTTGCCAATTGCTGTGGTGATGGCACTGGGATTTTTGACCTATGTTTTAGCGTCAGTCCCCCCAGACATGATTGAGAATAAAATTACCACCTATGGCCTTCATAGTGGTGAGCATATGGTGTATTGGTTTGAGATGGGGCGATTTTGGTTTACCAAAAAATTTGGGTTATACATTATGCATGTTGAGACATCACGGTTTCCTTTCCGTGTGATGATGCTGTTCTCGGAAGGTGAAAAAGCGCATGTGGAACAGCATATGAAGCAGTATCTTCTCGAGGAGTCTCCCAAGCCAACAATGATTGACAAAGCCGCTGATTGGCTTCAGGAAAAAATTCCACTTGACCGTGAAACGCAACAAACCGCTTCAAAATCTTCAGCAAAAACCCAAAATCCAAAAACCGCTACATCCACAAAATAAACCTCCACTCCATTTACCAATCTGCTAAAATAGCTTAATCTGGTTGTTTAGAGAACAATTCTGAGCGGTGGATCCTGAAACCTGACGCTCTGAAACCTAGAACCTAACTTTGCCCTCGTAGGCTAACGGATAGACCAAGAGTTTCCGGAACTCTGAGTAGAGGTTCGATTCCTCTCGGGGGCACAGAATAAGGCTTCAGAGCGTCAGGTTTCAGGTGTCAGAGTAAATGGAATATTTATTAGCATTGTTGGAAAATGGTTGAATCAGGGTAAATAGGTTGCGTTATTTATGGTAAAATAGGGCTTCGCGCTCCCATAGTTTAATGGATAGAATAGCGGTTTGCGGAACCGTTGATCCAAGTTCGATTCTTGGTGGGAGCACTTTTTTTAGGTTCTGGGTTTCAGGTTCTAGGTTCTAGATGGGTTCAACTTCGTGCAGAGAGAAGAGATGTTTTGATTCAGTAGAATTGGATTGAAAGCTGATTTCTTGGTTTAGTGGATCTGGCGAAGTATTGGGAAAATGGTGCCAAATACAACTCTGTAAAAAGTTAATTTGCATCCTTGAGAAATTGTAGCAGCGATTGTAAATCTCCCCCAATCCACATCTCTTGTGTTTTTCCCTGTGAATCAAGTAAAACCAGGGTATGCTGGTAATTAACGTTATACTTTCCTCGTAATTCTTTTTCAGTGTCGTAGTTGATTTGTAAAATAACCAGATCAGTCGGCAATTGGGTTGTTTGAGATTTCAACTCTTGATCAAAGTTAGTGCAGGTTGTGCACCAGTTCGCGTGGAAGTACAGTACAATTCTCTTGTTTTCGGCCAGGCTCTGAGCAAGTTTTTCGTCACTGTACTTAAAATAATGCGGTGCGATTTCAGAAACACTTTCTTGTTCGACTTTTGGTTGTGGGCAAAAAGCCCGAGCTGGACTACACCAGACATGACTGGAGAGCAAAGCAACAGAGAAGATAACAAGTCCAAAGGCTATGGCCAAGAAAGGTGCAGCTGATTTGTTCTTAAAAGACTGCATAAATGGTATTTCCAGAGCTCAATGATAGGTGACTCTCTATCAAAGGTCAAGAATCCAATTACTCAAAGTGGTGTAAAAAATAACGCTTCAAGTATTTGCCAGTCGATTTTATGTTTTTCATTTATTTGAGTTATGCCAGTTGGCGACTCTAATACCCTAAGCTTGAATATTATAAGACTATATGGTATGATCAATGTTTCCTTCAATTTTCATAAATAATAACTAGATTGATTACGGGGTGAGATGAGTACACGTGAATACTCAACTAGATTAATAAATCCTTTCCATCAAGGAGGGATTATACCGGGTGATAGAAGTTTTGAATTTGCAAATGTTTGTATCCCTGCGACTACTTTCAATGGGGGAACTGACATGCAGCAGTTTTTTCTGCTTTTCATTGAATCTGTCGTCAGCAACCAAAAATTATTAAGATGTGTTCTTTCTGCACCCCCGATTGAAGTTAGAAAAAGTAAAGTTATTGGGCCGGAAATCTTTCAAGTGTTTCCAAAGTTAGATGGAAGTATTTGTTTTCCAATTCCGGAGCAAGACAATGACTTGCTCTCTTTTTTTTCAAAAGGTAATCGATTGTTTAGAGAAGGAGACCGGTATTTTAATAGAGGCGCAGATTTTTATGCAGGTATTGATCCAAGTTTATCTGTTGAAATTAAGATCAACCGTATTGTGGAAACTATTTTCGAAGCACTTGAAATCGTCGAAAAAAAATCAGTATGTTTTGAAGAGCTAACACGAGATGAATCAGTTGCCTTTTTAGCAATGCTCGATTACTTGAAAAGTTATAGTTTAATTTTATTTCATGCAATTAGTTATCAAGAAAGATTTGGAGACTTTGGAGAAAATGATGCCTGTTATGGCATGTTTCGTCAACAACTTGCTACGTTAGCATTAGAATCAACACGTGTATATTATCGAACATTAGTGGGATTGCCATTTGAAAAAATTGATTTTTCAAGCCATAAAGAAGAGCTTATTTCATATTTATTAAGACAAGCAACCAATAATCAATACTTTACTTTTAAAATGCCAGAGGTTGATCATCCTTTAACATTTTTGGGGTCTGCATATTTACAACTCATACGACACCCAGATATAGAGAGCATTATAGTTATCCCCTCAGGAGGAACAGAGTTTGCCTTAGCAACAAGAGTTGCTTTTGAAGTTATGCAGGAAAGAAAGGTCCCTTTAGTTTTTCTTCCAGTTTCTACACACTCGGCTAAATTAGATGTTGACAGAGCTTTGGATACTCAACAACGTATCATTTCTTCAGTTTTGCAAAAAAGGAGTGCAGATATTGTTGGAAAGAAAGTTTTAGTACTAGATGATAACACTAATACTGGTACAACTTTAGATTTAGTAACAGCAGGAGCAGTAAAATGGGGGGCTGCTAGAGTTGATGTTGCCACTTCGCAAGCAGACATTCACAGGATGGCGATTAAGCATTCAAGATGGTGTGAAAGTCAGCGTCCTTCAACTCTTCCTTCTCCTGCTACTGCGGGTGATGCAGTAACATTTACACCTATTACTCGTTCACAAGCAGGCTTAATGGCTGATGATCGACAAATGCTAAAACGGCTTCGCTTAAGGACTCTTCGTGCTGCTCATGCACAAAATAATGAAGTACTTCAACGTGAGCAAATGCTTCCACTTGGAGTAGAACAATTTGATCGAGATCATTTCATAAAGATTTGCGGAGTCCATAATGCAATTGATCTGACGAGAGTCTTAAATAGTGGTGTCAATTGGATTGGTGTTCACTTAACATACGATGATGCGAATCTTTATGAAAAGAAGGTCTCTATGTCATCATCGAGTGCAAGTGTAGCTCTAGAAAGTGCACGATCGACATATAGGAATATTGATCTTCCCATTCCTTGGGCTGAGTTTAGAGCATTGCGACAAATGTTTCAGCAAATAATTGACCATGGTTTACCAGTCAATGTTGTTTTGCTTGTTAGACCAAAGACCGCAAATGAAATTATTCGGTTGTTAGAAATGGTTGTACCCAAAAAGTTTAAACAACCTATCTATTTACAAATTCAAAGTTCATATAACGAAGAACTATTATTTCAGATTAAACAGGAATTAATTCAAAATGGTTTTGACAGGGTGGAGCTAATTCAGACTGTTGGAGCAGATGAGCCTGAAGCAACCCAGTTAATTCTAATGGCAAATAATGATCAAAATGTGGAAATGTTGCTGATAGATTCAAATTTACGAGGTGGAACAGGTGAAGCTTCGAATCAAGACAGACTATTAGAACTAGCTATGCTCATTCAAAAGCCGTGGTTTTTAGCAGGTGGCTTAAGTTCAAATAATATCTTTGAGTTATTAGGATTGTTAGCAAAACAAGGCCTTTATCCTTTGGGTTTGGATTTAGAATCATCCGTAGAAACTGATTTTTCTCTGGATGGTGTTGTGTCTGGGACAAACATTTACGCAAGAGTTAGAAAGGATCCAGAAAAGGTTAAGCAATTTGTTAATCAAGTTAATCTATTTGAAGCAACATTGCGGTCACAGGAATATTTTCAGCTTAATAAAAAAGAGAAACAAATTTGGTATTTACTAAAAGAGGCATGGAGAGAAGTAAAACAATTTACTGGATATTATAATATCAGGGCTATTGCGAGTTATGTTGTCCAAAAAGGAATTCAGATTGGAGTTATTCGAGAAGATGTAAATATTGAGACAGCTGTTGACGGTATCGTTTTTGCAGCTACTAATTACCCACATTTGCCATTTATTCCCTCAGAACAAGAAAGTGTAGGTTTTGGATGTTATGAATCAGGTCAAGCATACTCTTGGCAAACAAATGGAGCAAGAGAGCTTTTAGTTTCGATCGCAAAGTCACAAATTGTCTCACGTAATCAATTTATGATTTTTACTTCAGGCGATGATGAAAAATATTTATTCGAAAATTATGTAGGAACGAATGAACAGCGTTTACGGTTAGCTGAGGTCTGTCGTGAAAATAAGTTGGCCTGTATGTTTGTTGCTCACCCAAGTAAATTATCAATCTTTACTGAAAGTGTTATTAATCATGCTTTAGAGAATCATTTGGAGATAGTTTATGCAGATGACTCTATTGAAAACTTACGAATAGCCCAAAAGTTAGCTCGTGAAAATTTGATAAATATACGACTAATTTTTGTAGGGAATAGTAATGATTCTGAGTTTGAGCATTGTTCATCTTTAGCCAGCTTGCAGGAAAAATTGGTAACTTGTACGAACTCCTTGATAGTTCTTGATATGGATGATGTTTTGTTACATGAAGGATTTCGAAAAGAACATCAACCTAAAAACATCTATTTGGCACTCAAAGAAATGGGTTGTCTAAATGAATGAACAAAAGCTATTATCTCTATTTAAAGCAAAGCATTTACCTGAAGATGTCAGTAGAAATTTTCAGATAATAACTTGTGATGATTTTGAACATATCCAATTAGAAAAACAGGTATGGGCTGTTTTAGAAACCGCTCGACAACTTATAACAGTTCAAAATATTTCAATTATTCAGCCGGGCGGTGTAATAATGTATCCAGGGAGACACCCCGAAGGGAAGCATGAAATTGCAGGGATTCAAGCAAGAGATATAGCCTTATACCGATTAGAAAATAGTCCTTGGAATGAAGCCGTTGCTGTATTCATATGGCAACAAATAAGTGTTTTATTAGGGAAAAAGGAACCTGATAAATTAACATACGAACGAGAGCTTTTGCACATACATGAGAGTGATTTAGATGTAAAACAACTAACAGTGGGGGTATTGGGAGCGGGAGACATTGGTTCAGCTGTTGTCAGAAGAGCCAAAAATGAAGGTGTGCAAGTTTTATATTTTTCTCGCAATGAGAAAAATGAATTATCTCAATTAGGGGCAAAATATTGTTCTAAGGCAGAAGAAATTTTCCAAAACTGTGATATCATAGTAATTACTCTCCCGCTTGTTGAGGGAACAAGAAACTTTGTTTCCTCTTCACTTTTGCGATTGGCAAGAAAAGATGCGATGCTTATTTCTGTGTCAGCTGGTGGGGTAGTTGATGAAATGGCATTATTAACTCATTTGGTTTCTTCTCAAATTAAAGTCGCTGTTGATACCTTAACATACGAAGGAGCTCAATTTTCTCAATCACCATTTAATGTTACTAATTCTCCAAATATTTTGCATTGTTTTCAAGAAGGACGGTTGGTAATTACCCCTCATATTGCGTATAAGGCTGAAAACTCTACAACAAAACTTGTCCACGTTTTAAGTTTGCCATTATTACATATGATAGCTGCAGGAACATACCCAGAAACTATATTTGTTGATGTTGATAGTGGTGCAGTAAGTAGTGATCCTGCCGTTAGGGGGAAGTTTAGATTTGAAGTATGTAGAGTTGTTTAATTTTTATGGATACGACTCATACTATTTTGATAGCAACAACAAATAAAGATAAGTTCAATTTTATACGTGAAGTGCTGATCAATTTTGGTTTTAATGATTCTGAATTTTTAATGCTATGCAACATTCGATTTCATGGAGAAATTGCAGAATCTGGTTCTATTCAGAATCGATCGTTACAGAAGGTAGATGCTGCACGAGCGTTTTTAGGCAACTTTTGTGATAAAAGGCGAGTTGATCTAGTTGTTGGTGTTGACGATGGAATTTTTATTAACCAAACTGGTAAACTTTACACGAACACACATTTCATTACAAAAAAAATTGTAGAAGGTAATTTCTTGAGAAAAGATTCTGTTGTTAGTATTCATCATGCATTTTGTTTTTATATTACTAAAACAGATGAGTACTTTAACAGCACAACCTTTAGCCTCTTTAAATACATTGGTTCAATTAAACAAATAGAATTTAAATTGGGTGAGTATCCCTTGAAGTATGTTTTAGCATATATGGATCAAACAATCCCGGTTTTTAAAAATTCAAATCAAGAGATAACAAATAGGAACATTCAATTTTCTGAAAAGAAAATAAAACCAATAATTAAGAAAATTATTGGTCGATTAAATAATCAAAAATAACTAGGGAATATGTGATGTAGGAGTCACTCTAGGCTTGTCCCTGATAAGTAACAGCCGTAGAATTCAAATAAATTTTTTTCATAATCTTGCTTATAGAAAATGATGAAAGATTACTCGGCCTAAGGAAAATTATTGATGATTCACTTGAAAGAAGTGATGTCTGTTTTCACTGATAAAACGAAAAAGATTCTACCTTTCTTCAGCGTTTAGCTGTTTTTCTCGCTCTCTCAAAATTTTAAGCACCTCATCAATGCGATCAAAATACCCTAACCCGCGCTGCTCAAATAGAACCGTATTATCTTTATCGATTATAAAGGTCTCTGGAACGAAATCGATGTTGAGGCTTTTGACAAAATCACCGGTATTGTCTATAGCTACTGGAAAAGAAATCAGATTATCATCGAGATATGATTTTATTTTTGTGCGATCTAATTCATCGGGATATTTCCCGTAAAGTACTCCGATGACTTGTACCTCTTTCCCATATTTCTGATCCATCAGGTTTATGTATGGATAAAGACCCAAGCAAAATTGGCAATCCATTCTGCCGACTGTTATCACTTTGATGCTTTCTTTCTTTACAGTAGGGAGTTCATTGTGACTAATCCAATCATCAAGCTGATTAATGTCGCCTTTAAATTGTCCTAAGTTTTCTAACTGCATGATTGCATTTTCAGCAGAGTGATCATTTTTAATATAAATTTTGTATGAGAAAATTCTTTCCTGATCAAAAGATTTTGGTGCGATGATAAGTTGCGCTTTATAATCGTCTGGGAAAATGATGAAAAAAGTTGCCAGTGCCCCGATAACGATGCTACCGATGCCGATAAACAGTCCTATCATCAGCCACCAGAAAGAAGAGCTGAGAATTGGTTTTCGTTTTGGTTGGGAAGATTTCATATCGTTATCATAGCAGTAAAAACGGAGGTTCGTCTAATAATCAGTTGTATAATCCTCTGTGCTGCTTGAACGTGATTTTGTTTATGATTGAAAGGCGAATATGTCTATTTCATCAAAAGAGCGTCACTTTTTTCATACAACGATTCTTCAAATGCTCAAGCACATTGATGCTCATATTCTCAATGGACGGTCAAAGGTTGAAATCACCAGTAAAAGTGATGTTCCCTCACATTCCTCTCCGGTAACCGAGTTTGACATGAAGATCGATTAGTATCTCACTCATGAATTACTATCACTTTCTGATGAGATTGGGATGGTTTCAGAAGAGTCCAAAGCCAATGTAAAAACCCTAAACTGGATTGTCGATCCAATTGACGGTACTGGAAATTTTGGACATGGGTTTCCTTTTTTTGGGATCTCAATAGGATTGTGGGAGAATAGTACACCACTCTATGGGTGTATTTATTTACCAGAGCTATCAACGCTTGTTTATGCTGTTCAAGGTGAAGGAGCTTGGTGTAATGATCAGCGATTGGTTTTTGATAATGTGAGTTCAGTCAAAAGTCCGTATGTACTCCTTGCTTCAGTTGCGGCTCCTTCGGTTCATGGAAAGTGAATTCGTCTAGTGAGTGCAACAGTGGCTGCTCCACGCGATTTTGGATGTACAGTCTATCAGATCCCACAAGTATTGCTTGGGAAAGCAGATGTGATGGTGGGATTTCATTTATCGTTGTGGGATTTTGCAGCAGCGATACTAATAGCCCGGGAAAGTGGTGCAACCTTCGAGTACGTGACACCTGAGCCTGATCTAAGACTTCATTCGCAAAAAGAGAGCTATCAACACACCTTTGTAGTAGGGAAGAAAGAGTTAGTGGAGAAGTTGGTGCCGGTGCTGAGAGAGTTGGAAAACGATTAAGAATTGGGAAATTCTATCGCGGGAAAGCGCCGTTATTGATATCGATTGTTACACCATTAATATATTCTGGAGCTTCAGTGGCAAGCCAAAAAATTGTTTCGGCAATCTCTTGAGGCTGCGCAAATCGATTAGTGTACACAGTTTTTTTAATACTGTTTTTTCTATCTTCTGGGATTGTATTGAGCATATCCGTCTCAACTGGTCCAGGGGCGACAGCGTTGATAACAATACCATAACTACCGAGTTGTTTAGCAAAACTCTTCGTCATATTAATAACTCCAGCCTTAGTAATTCCATACCAAATATCAGGATGACCAATTTCTCCGGCTATTGAAGCCACATTTACAATTCTGCCTTTTTTTTGTGAAATCATATATGGTGCAACTTCTTTGATTAATGTTACGGGGGTTTTAATATTAATGGCTAAAATATCTTCCATTTTGTCATTTGGATATTGATCAAACGGTAAAGCATTCATCAATCCAGCATTGTTGATGAGAATGTCAATATTTCCAATATTCTTTATTAACTGAGGAATTTTCTGATACTGGGTCAGGTCAAATGCAACCTGTTTAGCATCAAGATGAAATGAAGAAAAATCGCGAGCGATTACAATGACTTCGAAACTGTTGTGAATGAATTTCTGGACTGTGGCTAAACCAATGCCCTTTGTTCCACCAGTGATTAGAACACGCTTCATACTATTTCCCATTTTTCCTTATATAAAAAATTATTCTTTTTCATGGGCGTAGCCATGCACCGAATAATGTGTTGCTACAAAGCGGACGTGTCCGTCGAAGCCTTAACGGTTACTAGCTTGACCTGCAAGTTAACCCTTTAAGTGAATCCAGCAGTTGCTAACAGCCCGCCTTCACGTAAAGCTATGGCGGGTAAAGCGGAGGGGGCGAGATTCGAACTCGCGGTATCTTGCGATACGGCGGTTTAGTAAACCGCTGCACTAGGCCACTATGCGACCCCTCCTTTGTTAGGTTTCAGGTTCTAGGTGATACGTTCTAGTTTGGTCTTTAACTTTTTAATTTTCTGTGTGAATCTCAAACTGTTTCATTAAAACAGTATATGAATAATGTATTTATGACCTATCTTTTCAGTCGTGAAACCTGATTTTATCACTTTTTGTCAGTTTTTTGGGTGCGAAGCAGGATTTCCCCTGCGATAAAAACCTCAAGCAAGCTCAGGGGAATGGCGAAAATGAGTAATGTGATAGGTAAAACTTGGAGATTAAAAATGGTGATCCACATCATCACGAAGGCTACCAGCCAAGTGAGCCCAATTGCTTCTAATTTACTGAATTTTTTGAGCATTTTTGATAGGAAAAATGCGAGTAGAAAACTCCACACCATCCAAAACATCCCATTGATGGGCTTGGTTTCAAAAGTAAGATTGAGTGATTGGTAATGCTCAGTCCAGTATGACTTGAAGAGTAGTTCGTTGCGGACGAATTCAGAAAAAGTGATCCAAAGACCGGAAAAAATGATTGGAGTAGTTTTTTTGAGCATATGATTGAAATTGTAACATGATCCTAATATTTAAGGAGATGTCCGTCATCCTGAACAGTCTAGCGAGCCTGCCTCGCCGGCAGGCAGGGAACGAGCAAGACGGATTCAGGATCTAAAGTCAGAGCACTAACTTAATGCCGCATCCGAGATTTTAGTAGTTTTATGTGTTTCTATGATCCCACTCACCTTGCGCAGCGTTCAAATGCTGGTAAATGCATTTGGAGTGACATTGCTGCTAATGAAGTAAAAACAGGTTTAAATTGAGTAAAAAATGTGTTCAATTATTGCCGTCGACCAAACCCACGTTCCCGCTGTGGCTGGCTCAAGCTACTATTGTGCTGTTCATACCATTGTCGCATGGGGCCACGACTAAACCAAATGGTATTGAGTCCAGTTTGATCCAAAATCACCGCACTGATAATAATTGCCATTAAAAATCCCAGAATAACAAAAAGAAAATTTTTATTGTACGAAAACTCATACTGTTTTAGAGCCCAAACACCAGTTGCGATTGAAATGACAGTCACAATGGGTAACCACCACGGAAAGTTGGAGAGTATGAGTTGCAATCGCCACTCACCGCCAGGGCCATGTTGCCGCGACAAAAACAAAGCAAGATTGAGTAAAAACGTGGTGACGATGAGTGAACCCACCATACCAATTCCAGTCAGTACTGATCCAAAGATGAAAAACCATTTGGGTTTCATCGCGATGTTGCCCGACTGGATTTGTTGCATCACGCTGCGCTCTAGTGTGCTAGTGGTTGGAGTTACTGTTTTTTTTGGCATACGGCTTTCACCATTTTTTTAGCACGGTTGATTCGAGTGCCAACCGTTCCGACAGGGATATGTAAGATATCACTGATTTCTTCATAACTTTTGTTTTCTAGGTAAAACAACGTTAAGGGTTCTTTATACATCATTGGTATTTGCGAGACACAATCATGTAAGTTGCTTGTTAGCTCTTGTTTAACAAAATCATCCTCAATGTTTTGATCAGCTGCGACTGCAAAGGCGGTTTCTAGTGTTTGATGAATCTTGTGTTTTCGTACCAAGCTCATGGCCTCGTTATGAACAATGCGATACAGCCAACTCGAAAATTTTTTTTTGCTATCAAAACTATTCAGATTGATAAATGCCTTGATAAAACTTTGCTGCACCACATCATGAGCCAGTTCTTCATCATTGACGAGATATGTTGCATAGCGTCGTAGCTTTTGCTCATAACGCCGAATCAAATATGAAAACGTTTCACGATTTTTTGTGCGGACGTGATCGACAAGTTGCTCATCTGTAAGTGAACTCAGTTGCATATCAGCTTTTCATCAATTTGAGGCCCGCAGAAGGCGGGCCTCAGCATTGTATCGCATTATCGATTGTTTCGGTTCATTCCCTGTCCTTGACCTTGTCTTTGTCCATTGCCAGTCTCGTTTTGTACTCCCAATCCTAGTTCTGTTCGAATTTGCTGCGCTTCAGCCGTTTTGCCTTCTAGTGACAGTCGGTGAGCCTGCGCGAAGCGAGCAAAGTTTTGCTCGGTGATGCGATTGGTAACACCTCGACCATTCATTAGTTCTTTCCAAGCATTGTAGTCGTTATTCTCAAATGCTTTGAGCATCGCCTCATGTCGCTCGGGAGTATAGTTTGGTCCTTGGACGCTGGCGTCGCCTCTGTAGGCGAAAGTCTGACTTGGCAGCAGTGTGGCAGTGGCAATTGCAACTCCAGCAGCTCCCAAGAGCAATGTTTTTTTCATAAATCCCTCCTTGTGTTTGGGATGGTTGATAACTATGTATAGTACGTGAGGAGGGAAGATTTTCTTTCAAAGGAAAGGAAAGCAGAAAAAAGGGTGTTGTTATCCGACCAAGTCCCACTCTTTGAGTTTTTCAACATCGCCAGACTGGATCTTGAATAAACTGGCATACAGTCCATCCTGTTCCATCAACTGTGGGTGAGTACCCTGTTCGAGCACTTTTTGATCTTTGAGTACGATGATGTTATCGGATCGTTGAATGGTTGATAGCCGATGAGCGATGATGATGGCGGTACGATGGGCTAATATCTGCTTGAGTGCCTGTTGAATATGCATTTCTGAAATGGAGTCCAAGGCACTGGTCGCTTCATCCAAGATGATGACCTTTGGGTTGCGTAAAATAGTTCTGGCAAGTGACAAACGTTGGCGCTGTCCACCGGACAGTTTAACTCCACGCTCACCAATGACGGTTTTTAATCCCTGCGGTAATTTTTCGATAAACTCATCTGCGTGGGCCACCTGACATGCTTGCAACATTTCTTGCTGCGAAGCGTCATTTTTGGCGTAGCGTAAATTATTTTCAATGGAATCGGCAAATAAGTAAGCATCCTGGCTGACTAACCCAAAATGTGTGCGCAAATCATGTTGAGTGACCGCTTTGATATCGATGCCATCAAGTAGGATTCTTCCCTCTTTGACGTCAAAAAATCGCATGATTAAACTCGCTACCGTGGTTTTCCCCGCACCGGAAGGGCCAATAAATGCAGTGGTTTTGTTGGCCGGAATGGTAAACGAGACATGATCAAATACTTGTTGATTGACCATCTGTGTTTTTTTTCTCACTCTGCCTTGCTCGATGTCAGAGTCGAACTGATGCTGCGTCTGGTTGTCATAGGTAAACGAGACATTTTCAAAAGTGATTTTCCCGGTCACGTTTGCTAACGTAACTGGTGATTTCGGATCTTGTACCGAAGGTTGAATGCTTAAAATTTTGAAAAAATCTTTCGCTCCGATCTGTGCAGTTTTGACTTCCCAAAAGATCCAGTTAATTTGCCACAGCGGATTACGAATGAGTTGAATTAAACCGACCAGTAAAATCAGTGTCCCGATACTGATCTGTTGCAACCAAGTCAAGTACACCATGTAAGCATACATACTCCAGCTAAAAATCTCGAGCAGTAGGTCGCCACTGAGCGCCTTGGCATCGTTGCGTTGCATCATGGTACGAATCGAAAGTAGCTCTTTGAAAAACTGTGCCATTTTTTTCTTTTCAAATTTTTCTGCGCGAAAAGCTTTAATTAGTTGCATCGACCCTAATACTTCATAAAAGTGGCTGTATTGGTTGTCATACATCTTGTACTCTTTTTTCTCTAAAACTCTGTTTTTATTGTGGCGGGTTCGATTAATGACGATATACGGAATAAATGCAATCACGGTGACCACTGCGACTTTCCATTCATGAAATACCACAACGATAAAGGCGACGATTGCAGTCGTGATACTGGGAAGAAAGTGGATACCAATATTGCTCACAATTCCCGAGATTCGGTTGACTCCACGATCGAGTTTATTCATCACTTTTCCGGTTGATTGGTCATGAAAAAAGTCGAGAGACAGTTGCATCAGATGATTAAAACCGATTTGTTTTAGGTGAGCCTCAAATTTGATTGAAAATAAATTGGTGATCAGTTGAGTAGTGGTGTTTAAAATACTTTGGACGATTTTGACAAATAGCAATCCTAACAACAGTGTCACAATGATCGACCAGTTTTGATCAAGGTGCTGTGCGACGAGAATGTCGGTAATGTTTTTGGTGATGAATGGTTCGGCTTGATTCAAACCCGCCATCACAGCGATCAGTAGTGTGATCACTAACAACATCTGCCAGAATGGTTTGGCAAAAGCCAAAATCTTGAGAAGCATACTAATCTACTTGGGAATAGTGCTGATATTATACACCTACAACTTTATGTGGAAGAATGCGAATTGTGAACGTTTCCTTTTTGATGAAGCCAAGCCAAAATGCGCAAATACCAATAACTGCGTGTGACAATGAGACGAGCAGCAGATTGGGATAATAGAAATAAAGGACTGACCAAATGACCCCAGTTGTTAGTGCCCCTACTAAAAACAAACGATCTTTGAAAATAATGTGAGCAATAGTAAACAAAACGCTCGAAATAACGACCATTGTGAGCAAATGAAGTACATGCATTATCATTAATGAAAAGTACACAAAACTGCGAAACAAAAACTCCTAAATTGGTGAGGAAACAATAATGTAAAACAACATATGTTCCACCCATTTTTTGTGAATATTCATGGAGTTTGGTTTGAGTTTTAAAATCCATTTGGCCAAAATCCCCAACACTATGCAGGACAATATTGTCACGATGAAATACAGCAAAGTTTCAAAGAAGGTGGGGATAGCAATACCAAGCTCAGTAACAGAACTCAAAGTACTTGTGCTGAGTATTGCTGCAGTAATTACTAGAGCGAATAAACCAATATAGCTGTAATGAATAGAGATGATTTTGAAATAAATACAGTAGGTGAAGAAAATACTAACAAGGGTGAAAAGAACAAAAATGGTGGTGTACATAGTTGTTGATTGAGAATCTAATCGTGCAGAACAAGCGAGTACCGATTTCTTACTTGCTTGGGCAACAAGTGGTTAGTTGGTTCAATAGCACGATATGTTTGTAGGAAGTATTGAATAGTTGATTCAACTGGTTCAGTATTGCGGATGAAGAAATCAGTCACCGTAAAAAAACCGATTGAATCATATTGTTGGCATAAAGGTTGTTGTATAGAGTCGTGCAAAACACCGACAAACCGATTTCTTGGTTTTATTTTTTGCGGTAAAAGTACATCTCTATGTTTCCTTTGTTTCTTTAAAACCTGAATTCTTTGTCGTTCCTCTCTCATCATTTTAATTACCATAACACCAGGCTCTTTTCCGCAAGAAAGGGCGACAGTATTTTCCCCGTAACCTCCAACCGCTGGTTGATAGGATGCTGTTATCGTTCTTTCCCTCGGGAGATTATCTTCACCAATTTTTTCAATAATGCTAACAGCCCAACTGTTCGTAATTTTACCTTGAATTGTTGCTAAAATTAATTGTATAGGAGGGTGAACTCTGATTCTACTAAACCACCTATTGATAGGTTGTTCTGAAGCAATTTGGTTTCGATAAACATGTTGCTTATTGACTGATAATTACGGTCCCATTTTTTTTCAAAGAATCTTCGTCCACTGAGTATAACACGGGAGCAAAGTTGGTGATGACTTTTTCTTCGATGATGAGTTTTCCTTGGTGTACGGTTTGACGATAGATCTGATTGTATCGGAAAAATTGCTGATTTGATTTCATAACAGAACATTTTGCTAGAAGAGTTTTTACTTGTCGTATAATAAGAGCATACACAGGATTTTTATGCCACTTATTTCCATCCATTCGAGTAACAAGTCATCAAATTCAGTTATTGAGATTGATTCTGTTGGCGCTAGTATCAGTCGATTGAAACTCAAAGGTGTTGAGCTTATTTGGTCTGGAACTCGACCAGATGGAGGGAAAGGGATTACACACCCTTGCATTCCCAACTTTAACATTGCTGATGGCTTACCGAATCATGGTCCGGCGCGCAAAGAAGAGTGGAAAGCGGTGAGTGAAAAGAGTTTTTCCTGGTCAATGGGGGTGATTGAAGGAGTATATCCGGCTGGGATTGAAGCGACTCGAACATTTGAGATGAAGGATGACTCGCTGACAGTTACGACCAAGATTACGAACCACTCAAATCAAGATTTACCGATCAATATTGCCGAGCACAACTACTTTCGCTGTCAGAGTGAACAAAGAAGCAATGTGAAAGTGAATGGAGTATTGTTTGATGAGCAGGCACTAAGTGCCAATGCGAAATACTTGCCGATTGGAGGTAATGAACTTCGGATTGAGATTCCCAACTTACCAGTCATGGTTATGAGCGTTGATGGCTACAGTGCCTTTGCCCAGTGGTCACAACCTGAAGCTTCATTTGTGTGTGTGGAACCGATCCAGGTTTTACCACTGGAACCCTCTGAGTTTATGAGTAAAGCACCGAGACTGAAGGCTGGAGATGAAAAGGTATTCCGATATGAGCTGAGGGTGGAATAATTACACTTTTGTGCGGTTCAGTATTACCCATTTATGCTTCTTGTTTTTAGTCACCAAACTATTCTTGAAAAATCACGTGTAAACACCTAGCAATTGAGTATGAGTCCTTTGTGTATATCAAAGGTGGTATACAAGAGCGAATCGAGCTGGTTTACATTAACAGCTTCATTCTTTGTGTGCCGACCACTTCCAGATTCATCAGCACCTAATGCAATGACGTCATAGCAGTTTGGGTGGGCGCAAAACGCCAGGGTGCTAATGTCACCAGTGTATGTTGTTTGACGATCCCACCAAACAAAGTGTCCACCTTTACTGGAACTCCTATGGGATAAAGTTTGTTTAGATGGTTGACAAGGGAAATGCTTTCGCAATGCTCCCGAGATGAGCTTTCTTTTTTTACTAGAAATTGTTGATGAACAGGGGTCGGATAGCCAATATGTGCAGTTTTCTTCGTTGAAAGGTATTCCTGCATTGTATGCAATTTCGAGCAGTGCATGTGCAAGTTTTTCTGGAGTATGAGGACTTCCAGGATAAAAGAGATGGTGAGTACTGAGGTTAAGAAGAACTTGATCGTCACGAACTGACACAGTTGGATCACAATCATTTTTTGTGAAGGAATTCAGTAGTAAGTGTTGCAGTGTCTGAAGCATTGGGTAACTTAGTTCACTTAATGCAAGTAATCCAACAGGGATGCTTGGTAATATCCCGTCGGAATAGGTGCCCGGATCACAAGGTTCCCAATCAATAATCATTTTTCTACTTTTCATTGATCGTAGAAGTTGGAGACCCCCAAGATTTCCACCTTTTTCTTCGTCTGAGGTAATTACAAAGACTGGACTCTTTATTTCGTTCATCTGACAAAGTCTTGATAACATCGATGCGAGTGAGGCGTGGCCTTTTACGTCACTTGTGCCGTTGCCGTACAAGAGTTCTGTTGTTGGGTCAAAACTAGCTATTGTTGTTGCCAAGGCTTTTGGATTTGGAGATATAGGGAAAGTGTCAATGTGAAAGTGAATAATCGTGTTATTGATTTCAATAGGTTCGTTTGTGTTATTTCCCTCAAACATTCTGATAACTTTTTCCACAGCAGGGACATCTTCAGGTGGAGCTATGATCATGGCCATTCGATTTGGGTCTGGTACTTCAGAAGAGACATCTTCAGGTGGAGCTTTAGCCATGGTTGTTTGATTTGGGTTTGGGTATGGAACTTCAAAAATAACCACACTCCCGCTTTGCTCTAAATCAACGAACAGTGTTCTGATAGCATCCATGCATTCGGAGAATTTCGTTCCCTTGTCAGTTTGCGTATCGTGTGCCACAAGCATTGCTGTGGTAGCAATCAAGAGTTCTCGAAGATCAGCTTTATCATCGTGCCATGGCTCTCGAATATGGCGAAAGAGTAGCTCTTCTGGGCTGTGAAGAAAGATATCTTTGAGCCTGTCATAATTTGGTTGATGTTCTATGAGCATATGATTCAGTAAAATCAGAAAGTGAAGTCCTCATGTTGCGATGCAAGCAAGATAAACAGTTTTTTTGATTGTGGAAATGTTACAGTAACTACCACACATTTTTTACTCGACTATAAGCGAGGAACTTTACAATAAAACAGAAAAAGAACCGTGTGGTTCTTTTTTTTTTAGTGAGAAGAGCTTTGGTTTGGGGCCGTTGAGCCTCATTAACTCGACACTTCACTTGAGGTGATTATATCATATATTTGACAAAAACACTATGAGATGAATTATGCTTCGATCGTTCTCATATAAGTGCTTAGATTGGATGAGTTGTTCGTACTATAATACCTGCATGCCCCTGACAAAATCGCAGTTTCTCACTTTTCTGGATTCTCCACTGCATCTTTGGGCTGATGTGCATGGCAAACTGGATGATAGAAAATTTTCTGTTTATGATCAGCTGATTGCCAAGCAAGGGTATGAGGTTGAAGCACTGGCCAAACAGTTTCTTGAGCAAAAGGTACGGCGAGAGTACCCGGCGGGGAGTACTGTTTCATTTCAATATCAGCTGATCGATGGAAATTACCAAGCGAAGATCGATGCGCTGGTCCATGATGTACAAAATGACACCTATGATCTGTACGAGATCAAGAGTAGCACCAAGCTTGATAAACAGCATAAATATGATGCCACGTTCCAGCATCTGATTGCCAAGTCAGCCCTACCAGTCCATACCACTTTTGTGGTGCATGTGAACAGTGAGTATGTCAAAGACGGGGAGATTGATCTTGATGAATTTTTTAGTGTGAATGATATGAGTGAGATCGTGAGCAAGCTGGAAGACGAGGTGTTTCGACTCAGAGCGCAAGCATTGGAAGTGATGAACCTGACTGAACCACCACTCGATGTTCACTGCTCCAAACCCAAAACCTGTCCGTGCCAGCAGTTGTGTCATCCCAATATTTCGCAATATCCCGTGTATGATCTAAGTTGGTGGAAGGTGGGGCAGTACGAAAAATTAGTGGCCAATGGGTATCACAACTTGAATGAGATTCCTGAGACAGAGGAGCTCAATCCTAAGCAAATTCTACAGATTCGCTCTATCAAAACTGGTCAGCCAATCATTGATCAAATAGGAATCCAGCGAGAGCTGGGTAATCTGGTGTTTCCGCTTTACTTTTTGGACTATGAAACGTTTGGTCCGGCGATTCCGGTGTTTGATGGGTACAAGCCGTATCAGCACATTGTGTTTCAGTACTCATTGCATGTGATGGCGGATAAAAACGCAACACAGTTGCAACATTTTGAGTTTTTAATGACTGAGAAAACCGAGCCCAGTGAACAACTGGTGAGTGCTTTACTACAAGTGATTGGCAGTACTGGTAGTGTGATTGTCTGGAATAAGAACTTTGAGTGCAAACGCAACGAAGAGTTGGCGGTGCTTCAACCGATGTATGCTGATGAGTTACTTTCGATCAATGAGCGGGTGTTTGATCTGATGGATATTTTTATGGATGGGTTGTATGTTGATTGTCGTTTTCACGGCAGCGCTTCAATCAAAAAAGTCCTGCCGATTTTGGTGCCTGATTTATCATACTCCGGAATGGAGATTGGCGAGGGTGCTACTGCTATGACGAAGTGGTGGGAGATGGTGAATGGAGAGGGTACTAAGAACAAAAACTTTGGAATAAAAAAGCAATCAATTGCATGGGCTTTACTAAAGTATTGTGAGTTGGATACGTTGGCGATGGTGGAGATTTGGAAAAAGTTGCACGTCATTCTTGCTTTTGCTGGCAAGCAGTCTTGACTGGATGAATACACATGTCTAGACGGTCAATAGGGATCTGACTCAATAAAAGTCCTCATACTGATGTCACTTTCTTGTCACAATTGTATTGTTTAATGTAGTCATGCAAAAAAAATTGATTCTCCGTATTGGTGGTCTCGATCGCTGTAGTTTCATTCAGTAACATTTTTTTGGCAGCAAGAACTGAGAGCCTATCCGAAAAGTCGCACTCTACTGCAAGTCAGTAGGGTTTGGCAAAAAGACGCTTATTTTCTTCTCAAGTAGCATAGGCTACTATCGGCGAAAAGTAAGCATTTTTTTGCTCAAACCTACAGCCTTTCGTCACGAGAGGGACTTTTTGGACAGGCTCTTAGAAACCAGTGTTGTCGCACTCTTTCCACAGTGTTACATTTATGGGTATTATTCGGAATTTTAGAGGAGATATTTATGAATAGAGTTCTGTCAATCTTCGATGAAATTAAACAAACGAATGAAAATCACCTTGATTTTTGGTCAGCCAGGAAACTGGCACAAAAACTCGAGTATACTGATTTTCGTAATTTTCAAACAGTCATAGAAAAAGCGAAAGAAGCCTGTGTAAACAGTGATCAATCAATTAAAAACCATTTCGTTGATGTCACCGAAATGGTCAAACTCGGTAGTAATGCATCAAGACAGATCACAGATACTCATTTGTCTCGATATGCTTGTTATCTAATCATGCAAAATGCTGATCCTTCAAAGGAGATTGTGGCACTTGGTCAAACATATTTTGCCATTCAAACGAGAAAACAAGAGATTCAAGATCAAAGCATCGAAGATCGTAACAGAATATTTCTCAGAACTGAAATGACGACACATAATAAACACCTTGCTCAAACAGCCAGTAAAGCAGGTGTGAGAAACTATGGTTCGTTTACAAACTATGGCTATAAAGGACTCTATGGCGGTTTGGACTCGAAGCAAATTCATCAAAAAAAGAAGCTTAAACCATCTCAACAGATTCTAGATCATATGGGTAGCGAAGAACTTGCGGCCAATCTCTTTCGAGCGACCCAAGCTGACGCAAAGTTGCGGCGAGAGCATATTCGTGGAGAGGCGAGAGCAAATCAAGCGCATTTTGAGGTGGGAAAAAAAGTCAGAAAAACGATTGTAGAGCTTGGTGGAACAATGCCTGAGCAATTACCGACTGTAGAAAACATTAACAAAGCAAAAACGAGAATGAAAAAAGAACAAAGAAATTTGCAAATAACTTCAGAAAAATAGAAAAGTGATGTTGTGTTATCAGCGCTAATTAGTGTGAAGACAAAAGGGGAGTTTAGTGAAACTACAGCCGGTCCATGATTTCAACAATTCGGTTCGCTAACTCTCTTTTTTCAATCATATACGCGCTGTACTTTGATTTGTCAGGATTTGATAACCCAACGGTGAACACTCGGTCTGATGTTACTTTTTTATCATTTTGGGTTAGTTTCAAAAAATCTGGGGCTGGAATGCAAAACACTTGGTCAAACAAATCCCCTTCTGATAAATCAAAATAAGCAAAAACAAGTAACATTCTTGATTTATTTAAAATATTTTTCTCTTTAACAGTAGCTACAAACCCGCGTTCCTTGTACCCGTACGAGGTTTTCACTTGAATGTATACCACGTCGAGTTTCCCTCGACGTTTTGCGATGATATCAATGCCTTCATCATCACTAATCGGCTTATAGCAACTTAATCCTTCGCTGCCATAGAGAGTGATTAACTCAGCGATTCGAGCTTCTCCAATATCACCTTTTTGCTTGGAGTTGAGCTCTTTATTGATGATGGCATTAGGAATTGGTGACTTGAGCGTTTCGCGTGTGTTAACACTTTCTGATTTTTTTAATCCATAGAAACCTGGTTCTGACCGATAGAAGAGCGAATTTTCGTTGCGAATATCAATGGAGAGTTGAGCGTTCATTGATGCCCATGGTGTCAGTCCTGAAGTTTGTAGTATACCGAGTTGAAGTGCCCTACTAGTGATTTCTCGGTAATGTAGTGGGACAGCGCTTTTTGAGAGGACTTTTTGTGCTGAGTGGAGGAAGGTGTTCATAGAAACATATTTTATAGAAAACATTCTAAATCTGGAAAAATCGATTGAAGAACTGGATCAGTTTATCGATCACACTTTCACGTTTTTTCGTTCGCTCACCAGATGGAGAAAAACGTGAGATTGGTGGGAGTAATTTGCTTAGTGCTGTCCCTGTTGTGGTTACACTACCACTCCGAAAGGCACTTTGGATAAATGCAAATGTTGCATCATGATCGAGGTTTTCTGTTTG
Source organism: uncultured Pseudomonadales bacterium (assembly GCA_964583795.1). GTDB lineage: Bacteria > Patescibacteriota > Microgenomatia > UBA1400 > PJMF01 > JBDTME01. The sequence continues at coordinate 37,776 of CAZOWX010000013.1, forward strand.
AATGATTTTTTCAAGCTCTTCAACCTTCTTTTTTTCAACAAATGTGTGCCAATCTTTATCAACGACTGAATGAATGTCGAGTGAAGAAATGAATTGATTAATCAAGTCTTTTTTGTTTCTCAATTCGACACTTGAGTCAATTGCTTTGTTAATATCAACGAGTACTTCACGGTTTTTCGTATGATCCTCATGGTACAGTGTAATTAAACTTAGAATGTAATCGATATTAATGTCGACCTGCTTGATAAGTTCCATTTCGAAAACAACATCATCATTGACGTTTTCTTTTTCCTCCGTGATCTCACTTCGAAATTCATTGTAAATGTCGATGTAAGCACTGTGATAATCTTGGATATCGCGATCGGATAAGAGCTGGTTCTCTGCAAACTCATCAAAGGTTGTTAAGATATTTCGTATGCGTAAAATTGCTCCATACAGTTTTACAAAGTCTTTTTGGTTCTGTTCTCCGATGATTCTGTCACCAACTGGAAATCGCTCTCTCAACTCTTGTATCAGACTTTCGTATCCCCGAACCTCTTTATTACCATCTTGATATCCATGGTAATAATCGCCATACGCTTTCAGCAGTACAATGCCACTGGCTTCTTTATCACCAAATAAGCTAATTGAATCGTTCGTAGCTTTTTCCAAATTGCGAAAACAGACAATATTTCCAAAAGTTTTAACGGTGTTGAGAATTCGATTTGTTCGTGAGTACGCTTGAAGTAAACCATGCAATCGAAGATTTTTATCGACCCACAGTGTGTTGAGTGTTGTAGCATCAAACCCAGTCAAAAACATATTAACGACGATTAAAATGTCCACCTCGCGATTTTTCACGCGAGCACTAATGTCTTTGTAGTAGTTTTGAAATTTATCTGATGAGGTATCAAACGAGGTGCCAAACATTTCGTTATAGTCACGAATAGCCTGTTCCAAGAAATCTCGAGAGCTTACATCAAGACCTGAAGTGTCTTCTGAATTTTCATCGATCATCCCATCCAAATCTTCATCATTCACCCCGAAGCTAAAAATTGTGGCTATTTTTAACTGTTTATCGCTTGGGAGATCTTTCAATTGTTTTTTGAATTCGGTGTAGTACTTTTTTGCGACTTCAATTGATGAAATGGCAAAAATAGAGTTAAACCCTGCTAATCGACGTTCCTTAAGGGTATAAAAATTGTTTCTCTTGGTTTTTTGATCAAAGTGTTCGCGAATATACTGAACGATATTCGCAATTCGTTGTGGTGCTGCAAGGATTGCTTCGCGGTCAATATCGCTCACTTTTTTATCTTCAATATTTTCTGCTTCCCGAATGGTTGAGACATAATCGACTTTGAAAGGCAAAACGTTTTTATCTGCAATTGCGTCAACAATGGTATAGGTGTGAAGTTTGTCGCCAAACGCTTGTTGTGTGGTTTTAAAATCTGGTCGTCCACCTGATGAAGCATTGACAGCAAAAATTGGAGTGCCAGTGAAACCAAAGATATGGTATTTCTTAAACGCTTTGGTAATTGCTGCGTGCATGTTACCAAACTGAGAGCGATGACACTCGTCAAAGATCAATACGATATGTCCGGAAAAAATGGTATGCCCAGCATTCCGACTAATGAATCGATCAAGTTTCTGAATTGTTGTCACGATGATGTTTGCTTCAGGATCACTCAGTTGTTTTGCTAAAATTGCTGTGCTGGTGTTGCTATTGGCAGCTCCTTTTTTGAATTTGTCATACTCAATCATTGTTTGATAGTCGAGATCTTTTCGATCGACTACAAACAACACTTTTTCTACGTGCGGCAGTTTACTTGCGAGTTGTGCAGTTTTGAAACTTGTCAGTGTTTTACCCGAACCGGTGGTGTGCCAAATATATCCACCTGCTTTGACTGTCCCGAATTGTTTGTAGTTGGTGCTGATTTCAATTCGATTCAGAATGCGCTCAGTTGCCACGATCTGATAGGGGCGCATGACAAGCAACAATTGGTCAGATGTGAAAATACAGTATCGGGTTAAGATGTTTAAGATGGTATGTTTGGCAAAAAAGGTTTTGGCAAAGTCCATGATGTCAGTAATTGGTTGATTGGTGGCATCTGCCCACCAGCTGGTGAACTCAAAACTATTACTGGTACGTTTGCTTTTTTTGGCAGAATTTTGACTGGTTTCTCTGACGTGTTGAGAGCGAGTGGTATTACTGTAGTACTTGGTGTGGGTCCCGTTGGAAATGACGAAGATTTGCACGTATTCAAACAGGCCAGATGCTGCCCAAAAGCTTTCTTTGTTGTAGCGATTGATCTGGTTGAAGGCTTCTTGAATGGCGACTCCGCGTCGTTTCAATTCAATATGAACAAGTGGTAGACCATTTACTAAAATAGTCACATCATAGCGATTGGCTCTCTGTCCATCTTCGGTGGCGTATTGGTTGATAACTTGCAGATTGTTATCATGAATATTCTCTTTTTTCAGAAGGTAGATATTTTTGACGGAGCCATCTTCCCGTTTGAGATTTTTGATGTAATCTTCTTGTATGGTGGTTGTTTTTTCCACGATGCTTTGGTTGGGATTGGCGAGTTGGGTTTGAAAGAACTGTTCCCACTCGTTGTTCGTAAAGCGAATGTTATTGAGCTTTTCGAGTTGTTTTCTCAAATTAGTGATCAAGTCTTCCTCAGATTTGATTGCGAGGTACTCGTAGGCTTGTGATTGGAGTTGTTGGATAAATTCTAGTTCAAGCTGAGCTTCACTTTGATATGCCACATCGCGCACAGTGTTGGCTTCACGAATGTACTGCGAAACGACTGTACTTTCTGAGTTTTGAGAGACAACATTGTAAAATATTGGTTGATCGGTCATATCCAATACCCTCAATTGAACAGAAATAGTATGTCGCTACTCGTTGACAGTGTTTCCATCAAGACTCTCTTGCATATATCGATAGACAATTGAGATAATTTCCTTGATATCATTATTAGCATTTCTATAAGCCAAATTGTCAAAAGCAACCGCTTTGAACTCTCGGATTGGATCACTAATGAGTGCATGGATAAATGACTGTGTCGCCCCGGTAATCCCATCAAAATCAAAGATTACCTCACCCCCTTTTGATAAAGTGGGCATAATTTGTTCTACTCTTAACTTTTTGGCTATATCTTTATTTTCTGCAAATTCACCAGCGATTGCCATTAGTTTAATAGTTTTTTTCATATAAATTTCGGTTTTCTGTACCTTTCGCGTTTCCGTTCACGAATAGCTTTGTCGTACACTTCACCAATACTTGCCAACAATTCATTAAATTCAAGTGTCTCATTCAGTGAAATATCCACCGCGACTAAGGTTCCTTGAAATGAGGGCAGTTCATTTGTTTCTCTGTGGGAATCACTATTGGGATCAGCATGTAATTTGGGAAGTCCTTTTATGTCAGTTCTATGTTTTAACAATGTGTACTCAGCTTTACCACTATATATTGTGAAGTAATTGCGTGTAGTTTTGGCAATGGATTTGATAAAAAATAGGCCCGCACCAGCATTTTCTGCTGTGCCACCTTCTTTGCGAGTTGTACCAGTTATTCCTGGAGTCAAAGCTAGTTTAATTGCATCGATATCATTTTTGGGATGCCAATATGTATTCAAGCTTTTCCAAATACCGATCCCACAGTCACAAATTCCAATGCTTACCCTGTTTGTTTTTTTATAATATTGAGCAGCAACAATAGCCCCAGCTTTGGCAAATGAATGCTCAAGTACATTGCGAACCAATTCTCCAATAATATATTTAACGATAGTCGCATTTGCCTCAGTCAAATGAAGCAGTGGAACCATATCCGCAATAAATCGCGATTGATCTTCTGCAGTATTAATGACTGTAATGGGGACAAACCGTCCAGCCTCTTCTTTTTTGTGATAAGTAAATGGGGAGGGTGTCTCTATCAGGTCATAAAGACCCATTCTGTCGAGATATTGACCAGTTTGAGGAACAGTCCCAATTATTTTAGTTCTCTTTTTCCCTACTTGAATCGCAAGGGCGGCAGTGATCACTAGATTTGCCGGGTGAACTGTAATCCATTTGTCATGAGTCGATATTGTTAACTCTTTTGGTCTCGAGAAATCAAGATTTTCTAGGAAATTCTTAAAATTCCGTAAGTTCCCCTGATTTGACAGAAATACCTTCATAACGTATTTTACCCGTAGAATACGTTTTGTGTCAATCTGTATCCTACGGGTAAGGCTTTGCCTGTAGGGCACAGACTGTGAAAAAGTATACTCTAAGGGAGTGGTGTAGTCCTCTCTTTGAAAGTCAACAATGTGTCTCGGTAATACTCATACTGTTGTCTTCGTGCTGCCAGCTCTGCTGGTAACCCAATTGAAATGTCATTTACCAGTGCATCGAATTTGTCCAAAATTGACACAATTTTTTCCTGCTCCCGAAGTGAGGGAATTACAATCTTAACACTCTTGATTAGTGATGCATTTAGATCAGATCTAGCCCCCTGTCCCATCGACTTAATTTCACTGTAAAGAGAACTTACCCAATGGAATACATATCTATAATTGGCCAGTTTTGGGTCAATTTGGAAATTACAACAGTGTTGATTGGTTGTAAGTGGGATTTTATTAATTGCAGATCGTCCTGCAGTCGCACCAGATATGGCAATAATCACACAATTTTCTGGAATCCACTTTGCTGAGGACTCTTTAATAGCTTTTTCAGTGATATAATTTTCTGTCTTCCAAATATCTGTAAATTTAACTTCTTGGGTACGTAACCAAGGAATATTGCCATTTTCATAATAATCCGGCTTGTTTGCCAATGGAGTTCCTCCTGAAGAAACGTGTAACGCAATTTCTCCCAAAGCTTTTAACCGACCAGATTTATCTGAAGCTAACAAGTTTCTTCTATAATACTCGTACTGCTTTTTCCTCGCCTCCAACTCTGCCTCCAACTCTGCCTCTAAATTTGTAAAAGTATCCAATATTCTGACGATTTCTTGTTGAATGGGGAGAGGAGGGAGGGGGATTTTAAACTTTTGGGTGTCAGGTAATGAAATTTGTGGCATTTGCATTTTACTTGCAAGTTTTTGAAAATAGGGTTCTTTTTCTTTTAAGTAATAAAAAACAAATTTAATATTAATATTGTCATTATCACTAAAATATGACCAAAACTCATTTTTATGAGTGAACGGTTTATCATAATATTCAAACTCTATAACACCACGAGATTTGACAATTACTGATGGGATTTGATAAATATTATTTTTCGGAATATCAGAGAAATCAACCTGAGCATATGTTTTTCCCCCAGCAAAAATTTTTACAGATGCACCATTTTTATGAAGTACTTTCATTTGAGTTGCAGTTATTTTCGTTCCTTTATGTCGACGCATAACCTTTTCCAATTCTAAAAATTCTACTCCTCTTGGACAGAGTTTAGAAATTAGTGAGTCAAGGCGTGATTTATGTGAGGACATAGTTAGTCGAGGCTTTTTGAAATATCAAACTCTTCAAGTCTTTCTTTAAGGTCCAACACATGTTCAATATATTCGTTATGGTTTTGAATAAAATCAGTCCATTTTACAGGATGTATGTATGAGTGATCATTTCCGCTGTGATGATGACTAAGACAAATATTACAGAAAGAGCCTTTTTTATCCAACCTATTAAACATGTTCTTATTTACTATTCTAAAAAATTCGGGAGTATTCCAGCTTCTTACTCCACATGATTTGTTTGTAACAGCATACTCATAGCTATTATTTTCGTCAGGCAAAAAAACTGCAAGCATTCCGTTGGTGTGACTAGTTCGATCATCTCGGGATTGTTCTCTTAAAGAATATGCGACTTCTCTAGGAATCCATTGATGTTTCTCTTTTGTTGACTCTTTCATGTTTTTAGACATCAAAATGATGGTGATGGTGCTGTCATATATCCTGTCGAAAAGTTTTTGTTGAATAACTTCTTCAGTGAGATGACTCAGATCTTCATCATCTTTTTCAGCTTTATTTATGTGGTCAACTAAAACTTTTTCCATCAAGTGAGTAACATAGTCTCGACAAGTAAGATAGTTTCCATTGTCAACTTCTAAATGCCAAGCATTCCAATCACATGTTTGATTTTGCTTTACGTGTTTATCTGCATATTTGTAACTAATAAATATCTTTGCCATATGTTTATTTTGTGATGCCAACTATGAGAATAAATATCATTGCCATACAAAGGATGAGATAAAATCCAAAAAGTGTGGGATAAAAAAGTGCCGAAAAAAGAGTTTTGTCAGCGTGAGTTTTAAAGTCACTTATATCCATGGAAAAGTCAATTTTTGTTTCAGGTATTTGACGAACTTTGTCATACAATCCTCTATACTTGCGTTCTAGGGATAAAAAATAAGCATCATAAAACCAAAATAAAATAAGAAGAACAAAAAATAACCAAGATGCCCAACTCGCGATTTTCAATATTTCTGAAGTTGAGATAGCGAATAACCCTGCCAGAAGAGTAATGGACCACCCTCGAAGGTAAAACAAATTCCCACCCATCCGATCAATAATTCCCTGAATCATTTGCAAGTGAGCAATTTTATTTTGTTGTTCTGGTTCAGTTGCCATATTCTCTCCTTCAATTATTTTTCACTTTCCCCTTTATCTTTTTCTCAACCCGCTTCATATTCTCCAAATACGCTTTTTCAACAGATGAGACTGTTTGATACGAATTTATTTTGAGTCTTTTCAGGAATAGCCCCATGAAGAGTGGTTTGTCGGAAATTCTGACATACCACTTTCTCTTGCAATTCACCCTCAACAAAGACATTTTTTATATGTTCAGATATTGTTGATCGGCCTTTATCAAAAAGTTCTGCGATCTGTTGTTGAGTCAACCATACCGTTTCACTTTCTACACGAACCTCAATCCTTGGATGACCCTCTTCTCCTTGATAGATGATAATTTGGTCATGTGTTGTGAATTGTGTTGTCATTTTATTTTTCTCCCTCTATATCCCTCACAATCTCATCAATTGCTTTTCGCAGTTCACTTTGTCGAGATACGATCTGTTCAATCTTTGCGTTTAACTGCGTGATATTGATGACTTCACGAGTATCTTCAGGTGTGACGTAACTGGAGACAGCGATGTTGTACTCGTTATCGGCAATAGCGCTATTGTCAACCAATTGAGAAAAATACTGAATGCTCTCTCTTTTAATGAACGCATCAAGAATTTTTTTACGATTAGTTTCTGATAACTTATTTTTATTCCCATTTCTCACAAATTCTTTCGATGCATCGATGAACAATGTTTTATTGTCTGTCTTACTTTTTTTCAGAATGATAATGCAGGTAGCAATGGTCGTACCGAAGAATAAATCAGGTGGTAATTGGATGACTGTATCTACATAGTTATTATCGACAAGATATTTTCTAATCTTTTGTTCAGCCCCGCCTCGATAGAGCACTCCTGGAAATTCAACAATGGCTGCTGTTCCACTAGTTGAAAGCCAGGACAGCATGTGCATAGTAAAGGCTAGATCTGCTTTGCTTTTTGGTGCCAACACACCGGCGGGTGAGAAACGAGGATCGTTGATCAGAATCGGATTGGCATCTCCTTCCCATCTGATCGAATATGGAGGGTTGGAAACAATCGCATCAAATGGTTCGTCATCCCAGTGCTTGGGATCAGTCAGTGTGTCTCCAAGTGCGATGTCAAAATTATTGTAGTTAATGTCGTGTAAGAACATGTTGATACGACAGAGATTATAGGTAGTCAGATTGATCTCTTGACCAAAAAATCCTTGTCGAACATGTTCTTTTCCCAATACTTTTGCAAATTTTAAAAGCAGTGACCCCGAGCCACATGCTGGGTCATACACCTTGTTTACTTC
>CAZOWX010000014.1:0-13767 GCA_964583795.1 uncultured Pseudomonadales bacterium
AGTGCAGTGAATGCGGTAAACCACTTAGGGCAAGTTGGAACTCTGGTAGATCACAAAAATACCCAAATTACTGGTGTCAGACAAAAGATTGTCAATATCGTTATAAAGTGACTAAACGGAAATCAGTACACGGAGAATTTGAGGCTATCTTATCCACTGCAAGGCTTGAAGAAGGCAAAATTGCACTCTCTAGAGCCATCTTTATGGATGCTTGGAATAGTCTAGCAAGTCAAGATAATCAATATGGGCAAAGTCTACAACAAGAACTTAGTTTGATCGATGAAAAAATAGATACGCTTGTTGAGAGAATTTCATCAGCAAGTAATGAAACGCTTATTTCAACGTATGAAGAAAAGGTCACAAAACTTTCCAATAGAAAGACAGAAATTGATGAAGTTCTAAAAACACCTAAATATACAGAGGCACAGTTTGGAACCGCCCTAAACAAAGTTTATAATGCATTAGAAAATCCCATTTCCCTCTGGAACAGTGATAATTTAGAAGACAAACGCACGGTTCTCTATATGTTTTTTGAGAATGGCTTGGATTATAGATATAAAGAAGGATTTGGAACCGCCAATTTTAGCGATGGCATCAATCTTTTAAGGGATTCTGCCGATGGCAAAGTCCCACATGTGGAGATGAGGGGCTGCGAGCCCCTGTCCGTCTAAAACAGACTAGCATCATCTACAGATATAGTTCACTTTTCATTAAAGAGAACTCGGTGAGGGAACCAACCGTTATTCTCCTGCTGTTTAAAATCTTATCTCACTTCCTAAACAGTAAGGGGTGAGGGTCACACGAACTGAGTTTTCACCTCATGGTTGCCGCTCGTGAGAGCAAACCGTGAGATGTCTATTTAAGCAGTATAAGCTAAAGCTTTTACTGGCATGATAGAAGCGATTGCGCTATCGACGGCGTTGAGGCCGCGGTTTACACCATTAGAGATGGCAGCAATTGCTTGTCTGGCAAATGATTTGACAGTTATGTTTTTGATCTTGTTTGACTTCCATTGATCAAGGAAGATCTGCAGATGTTAATGTGCCTAAACGTCAAGTCAATACATCCCCGACGAGGTCTGTATCATACCACATTTTGCCTGGAAAATCAACTTTCACCTCAAGTGTGATAAAATTCGCCCTATGTTGGAAAATGTATTTCCCTGGCCAATTGGGTCTCTTATTCGAGAGTTAGGGAAAATTGGTGAGGCAGAAACATTGTTTGTAGTCTGTAATTATCTTATGAATGACCTAGCAATGTTGGCTACTGTTTGTGTTAACACTCCTCGGAATATTGATGAATGGTATGAAATTGAAACTGAGCGTCAGAAAGACATCCTAGACTCATCAGAGTGTTTTGAAACACTCGTACTTTACGCACAGTCATTAAAAAGAGAAATAGCAAACCTCGATAATGATGAGTTACTTTTAGCTTTTGAAGAGAAGTATGCAACAGCATTGAAAAACGTGTCCGCGAAAAAGTTTACGGGATTATCTTTTATTCTTCTTCAATGTTTGGCAAATTTATTTTCGTATGTATGTGAAAATTCGCTAAAAACGAGAGAAATTGCAAAAGGGATATTGATTGAATTGGAATTAGCGAACAACCTTATTTTAATACAACTTCGCATGTCAAAGAGACAAAAGCATATAGAGTAGCGTTTAGCGATTTGCAAAAATTATTGCGTTGGGGAGAGCACGGCCGGGGCCGAATTTGTAACCACCGTTGACGTACATGGCAGTGGAGCCGCCCCCGTCGATGTTGATAGCGTTATCAACATGCAATCTTTCGTACACCTTGGCGCTATCGGGAACCGTGGCACCCTTGGTGACACACAGATAAATGTTTTCTCCTTGTTGGACAAATGCGCCACGGTTTGATTTGACAGTGTTTTGTTTAGAGTCGAGGGAGTAGTTCCCAACCACATTGCTGCCACCATGAATCAGTAGCGGATTGCCTGCAATGCCGGCCTGAATGCCAGTGTCTCTGCCCCATTCTTGAGAGTGGGCGATAAATTTGGGATTACCTCCACCATCAACCACCAGGAACGGAATCACGCTGTAGACATTATTATCAGAGTTAATATAGCGCTTGACTCGCGAGTTGAATAAGAGTGTGTCAAACGAGTTTTTTTTGTCGGCACATGCTGCATAATCGGGAGGACAGAAGTACATTCCGTTCATGCCAGCAAAGCCACCATTAGCGGAGACGTACTCTGCTAGTGGTTTCACCGGGCAATCATTTGTACAGTCATTCTCGTTGGCACTGTCAGTAATCACTTTAGTACTGTTTTTATTCGCCCCAATGCAGCTGAGCGAAAAGGTGCCTGCGTCAGTTTGCACGCTGCCAGTGTGATACCCAGTTCCTGGCATTTCGTTGAGCTTTTGAACGGGAAGTGTTGTGGGGGTTGGTGATTGAGCTGGAGTGAGTGTCGGCGTTGGTGTTGGGGTGGGTGATGGGGTCAAAAGCACTTCAAGTTTTTTCAAAAATGTAAGTGTTTGCTCTTCCAAAAGTTGGGTACTGGTTTGCGAAGGTAAACCATCATCGCGGTCATACAGCTGATCTGCCAGAACGTTAAAATCAAGCCACTCTTGTTCTTGCGCTGAGGCAGTCGCTTCACTCACTGAAAGCGGAATGGTGGCGCTACCACTGGCAGTTTCGGACTGCATGTTTTGGGTGACGCTGACTTTTGATGACTCAATTACTTTGCCGTGTTCATCTTTTTTATAAAAATCAACTGTGTTTGAAGTGACGACTAGTTTGGTGGTTTCATGATGAAAGATCGCTAATGTTGTCCCGCGCACAGCAGCCAATGCACCACTGGTCTCAATTTCGAGTTCATCGCGAAATCCGATTGATTTTTTGAACCGGTAATACACATTGCCAATGATTTGTTGGAAATGCATGGTAGTGTTTTTTTTGCCATACAGAATTGAACTTTCTGGTCCGAGTCGAACGACAGTCCCGTCATGGTAATCAATAGTGGCAACGCTATTGGTGTCAGTTTCAACCAAGTCACCTTCGTGAATAGCAAAATCTTGCTCCTTTTGAGCGGTGCGCTGCTCGCCTGTGTTAATGTTTTTCATTGTTACGGTTCCGGTGATGACATGCAGCATTGATGGTTTGAGCAGTGGAATAGTGGGTGTGGGAATGACGGAGCTCTCAGTTTTGGTCAATGACTGTCGAACAAAGAGCGCTCCGATCCCACCGACCACAGCGAGCAGGAACACAATGAGAATCAGGATAAAAATGTACTTGCGTTTTGAGGTAGCCATACTATTGGTTTGCACTATTGGTTCTGGCGCGATTTCATTCACTTCCATTTCTAGTATTGTACGGCGTTACTCGCCATGTGCAAAGACCAGACCGATCACTGTTTTTGCTCCCTGTTGCTTGAGTACTTTGGCGCATTCATTGAGGGTGGTGGCGGTGGTAGCCACGTCATCAACTAACAATACTGTTTTTCCACTTATTTTTTGTGATGAGCGAAATGTAAACGCGTTTTTGAGATGTTGTAGTCGTTGTTTCCTGTCAAGTTGTGCCTGGGGAGTGGTGGCTTTGGTGCGAACGAGAGTGTCAAGATATGGTACCTGCCAATGTTTTGATATTTGTTTGGCAAGTAGTTGAGCTTGGTTAAAGCCTCTATCGCGTTGACGAGATTTGTGCAGTGGCACGCAAGAGAGAAAGTTAGCGTTGATTTGTGGTACATGCTTTGCCATCAGTTTTCCAATGATTGGCGCCAGCGCAAACGCTTCACCAAATTTGTATGTGTGAATAAAATCTCTGCCGGTACTGGTGAAGGTGGTGCAAGCCCAGAGCTGATCAAGTGAGGGTTTTGGCAGATCAATCACAATTGGGTGAGAGTGAAACTGCATTGCTCTGTAGCAGCGCTCACAGATGTATCCGCCAATATCGTCACAGGTGACACAAGCGGGAGGGAAGATAAGATCAAGAAAGAATCCAAAGACCATGGGAGGAGTATGGCAGGAGATTATGACAAGAAAGTGACATGGGGGAGGGGAGATTTCCAAGCAGTCAGTTTAGCCAAGAAAACTGGAAAGTGATTGGTTTTTTTGATAAAATGCGCCCCTTATGGGGAAAAAAATTGAAAATTCATTACCAGCGGTTTTGTTTCATGCCTTAATTAACAGTGACAGACAACTCGTAACTTTTAACGAAGTGGTCTCACGCGGTTTTGATGTGATTACAGAACGTGATCTAGAACTACTCAGAAAAACATTGCAAATTTTTTCGCTTGAATTATTTATCCTTGCAGATACGGGGGGGAATGCCCAAGGGATTTGTTACGAGGTAATGGATCCCTCGAGTTATGATGATGAGGAGATTCCATTCCAACAAGAAACAGAAAGTGGAAAAGTTAGGTTGAAAGTGAAGAGGAAATTATTACCACAAAGAGAAAGACACGACGAACCTGTAATAGCAACTTCAATTGATTTATTTTTAAAACCAAACTGGAGTATTAATTTTGCTCGATTTGATTTTGTTTCAGAATTGTTGAACGAAGAACTAATTAAACGGGCACATCTTAATGAGAAGCAAAAACAATTACTAATCGCATTGTTGAAGGACCCAGATCATGTGATTACGTTCTACGGTTTTGTTCAACTGGACCAGTATTGGAGAAAAAATGAAGACTTGTGGGAGTGGCATGCCTTTGGGAAACTTAAGTTATTTTTAGAAAAGTATGGTTTAGCGATAGTAACAGCTCCAAATGATAAGTTTTTCTTGGGTGTAGGAGTTGCTTCGGTGAATCAAAGTAAGGAACAATTTCAAAGGATGAAAGATGCATTGTATGACCGATTTGTTCAACGAGTCATTGTTGATTATGGAGTTGAAAGTGAAAATGGGGCAAATCATTTAAGGTGGTTCCAAGCTGGAGAATATGACATTGCCTTCCCAGACATTGATTTAGGAGAACGACCGAAGCCTAACGTTATACTGGTTGTCAAACCAACTGAAAGTAGAGATGTCTCTGAAGGAGAGAAAAACTATGAACAAGTGGTCATTCAATTAACTCCCAGAGACTGGTTTGTGCTGCGAACTGCATTTTTAAATGGAGGTTATGTTGATGAGGCTGTAGTGAGAGAGCAAGCAAATAAAGAAGGGCAAGAAACTTTTAAAACCCCTTTCCCCTTAATAATTAAGTCCATCAATGATAAATGGTTGCGCTACTTTCCGGGAGAACCAATTTTGCAAAGTCTTGAGCGTTGTGCTGGTTATGCTGGATATACTGTGTTTTGTGAGCCTCAAAATCGAGTGCAATATATTTGTAATTGGATTCAAAGACAAATTCCAGACACTGAGAGATTTTGGAGTACATTGGGGAAATTTTTACCATTGCATAAAGGAACCATTGACGACTACGGACTGGAGTTTGCAGTTTATGATTTGAAATCGTGGTATTCGGATGCAGCAAAAGGTGAACTTCCTTGGGCTGTGTCAGCTGACAACCCCTTTATTTTGGTAGTTAGAAATGCCTCATCCGGAGTTTTTACAATTATAGAAATATCAACCGAGGAAAGTAAGATGTTGCAGTTATTTAACGATGGGCAAGCGATACAACGTTTTGGGGATTTTTCTGGGGCAGTATCACACAGTCCTTCTCCTGAAATCGCTCATGCAGCTGCAGCAAAGAAGCAATTAATGAGTGAGATCAGAGTGGACAATGGTATGAGGGCTCTTGTGAGAAAAATAGAGTTGCGTGGTTATCGTTGGCAAGGTGAGCTTCAGACACGTCAGTTTACTGTGTTTTTGCATTTCCCCCATTTGGTTGTTTAGCGGGTTCAAAAACTATTTTTGCTGGAAATACGCCTATCAATAGGCTATAATTCCCGGTTTCTATGTCAAGAGAAACCGGGAAAAACACTAGTGGATGGGGTGAACATGATGGTGCTTACTGGGAGCCGCCTGTATATCGTACTGATGTCTCTACTGCATCACACCGCCTTTTAAGAATTGAGGCGAAAAGTAGACTTCAAGGTGCTGCGTTGCTTATAATGAATCTTCTGTTTGACACTGAAAGTCACGTAGTCAGTTATGCTCAGTTACTGCAACTGGGAGTAAATGCACTTTCACACAACGATCTAGTTTCAATTCGTCAGCTTTTGCAAAAGTACCACTATGACTTGTGGATACACCAAGAGGTAAATGGGCTTTCTTACGGTATTGGTGTCTTTTCTGAGCAAAATGAGATACCTACTTTGACTGAACGCTTATTAGCCGTTTTTGCACAAAGTGATGTTCCCTTAATTTGCATTGAATTCTCTGATACTTCTAACACAGCTGAGTTGCCGTTTATAACTGTAGAAAAACCAGTATCGAGTGTGCTTGGTGAATTAAGTGCCTCAAAGTTGTCACCACTGCAGCAACAACTAATAAGAACGTTACTTGAACAACCAGATCTGTCACTAACCTACATCGAACTCGCTGAGCTAAATCCAAAATGGGCTGCATTAGTAAACATTGCAACTCCACCATACTTTGGTGGAATAAAAGAAATTTTGAAAAGTAGAGGGTTTCACTTACTGCGTCACAATTTTGGTGTTTTCCCACTGGGCTTGGGTGTAACGAACGGTGATGACGAATCCAAGCAAAGAGAGTTGGATGAAAAAGTAAAAAATCGATGTGAAGCGAAAATTATTGATCTGATGCTTGAAGGGTATTTTGGTAATGACTGGCAGCAACATGGCAATCATTTTTTTCTATTTCCGTCTATTGATCTCGGTAATCTACCCGCTCCTTTAGTAGCTATAGTTGCGACGAAAGTCTCTGAAGATTCTTTTGAGTATCAGGTGATGTTTTTCAGGTCAATAGAAGCGATTAATTTGTTAAAGTGTACGATATCTAATCAGGGATATATTGACGAAACGATTTGGGGGCAAGTGAATGGCAGTAGAGGACCTGCGAAAAGCAATACTTTTGCTCATCTAATTAAGAATGTAAACGATGCCTTTCAAGCTGGAGGTGGAAAAACTAACTTAATTGATAACCTACCCGTCACAGTGGGATCGGGGTTGTTCGGTGATCCAAGAACAAGAGTTGAGTCAATGAAAACTTTTATTTCTCGGTATGTTACTTTCAATAAAGAAGCATGGAATGTGCTTGAGTGGTTAACACATGCATTGATTTCACCTGTTATTCATCTCGCTGATATCAACACAATGTTTCAGATACTAGACATAGCAAAAGTCAGCAGTGAACGAGCTGATGGATCTTTACCGTTTAGCATTTTTAAGAAAAACCCTTATTTGTTGGTAATTTGGCAAGTAAGTGGGTATGACTTTGTTGTTGTAGAAATATCTGAACAGGAAAAGCGAGTGTTGCTTGATTTGTTTGCACATCAAGAACATCTTGATCAGAGACTTCATTCGCAAAGTGTGGTTAGCAGTGATAGTAGAATTAACTTAGGAGACTTTAGGGGAGTGGTTCCCAATTTATCAACAAGTGAACTGGAGGCATTAGCTGACAAACGAGCTCGGATTAATCAAGTACGGGCTGCTTACGATTCTTTTTTGGAGAGATTAGAGCTACGAGGGTACCGATGTCAAAATATGAATAGAGCCAGTCTTAGGGTTTCAATGCAGTTTCCTCGCTTTTTCCCTGAATGACAGCGATGTTTACAAAGTTCTCTTCAGACAAGAACTTTTAACTCTGATATACTACACCAGTTATTAGGTGTTAATGGATCAAATGTTTTGAAGTCTACTGCCTGAAACCTGACACCTGAAACCTAAAAAAGGCCGTTTAGCTCAGCTGGTTAGAGCGTTCGATTCACATTCGAGAGGTCTGGGGTTCGAGTCCCTAAACGGCCACTGGAGTAGTAGTTAGTGGAAAATCTCTTCTTACCTTGTTTGTACTGTTTTTCCTCGATGTTTAATTGAAGGTGGCAAAATCTAGAATTTTTTGCTATACAGTGCTATTATTTGTTCATATTTTGAGCACTAGTGGAGGGTGTGATGACAAATGAAGTAACATCAAATTTTGCTGAAAGAATCTCAGAAGAAACTAGAGCACTTGCTGCAAGTGCTCGTATTGAGGGGGATGGGTATTTATATCAGTTGCAGCAGGCTGAGGGGCGCAGAGAAAAATTGCTTCAGATGTTTACTGACGAGAATTTACGGTCA
This sequence comes from uncultured Pseudomonadales bacterium, assembly GCA_964583795.1. Classification (GTDB taxonomy): domain Bacteria; phylum Patescibacteriota; class Microgenomatia; order UBA1400; family PJMF01; genus JBDTME01. Next base: position 8,145 of record CAZOWX010000014.1, read on the forward strand.
AAACTTTTGGGAATTCTTGCTTTGTTAAAGATGTCAGATTTTGTTGTTCAGATAGGATATGACAGATTAGTTGTTGTGGGTCCAGCGCTCTTGGGGGATGACACTGGAGCGCAAACTGACGTGGATAGAAGATTGGGTGGACTTACTGAGTCTGATAACAATCAGTTTAAGCGAATTCTCGACTCAATAGTTCTGCAGTTACGACAGAATGGTTTAACTTTCCCTATTAAAATTGGTGACGCTTGGTTTGATGTTAATGGGGCTAAAAGTGATCGTGATAATTCCGATCGGTTTGTTCAACACTATGGACACGGAATTTTATTTTCGACTACAAAATAACATCCAATTCTATTCCTGAGTCTTTTTCGTTTGAGTAAACGTTTTAAGCGATGAGTAGTCTCTCCACCTCTTCACACGAATTTGTCTGCAAAGCCTTAATTCGCAACTGCGTTGCGCCTGGAAAGTGGGAAAAGTACCAGGCGAGGTGTTTGCGCATGGGGAGAAAGTTGTATTTGGGAGTGTGAGAGAATGTTGTTTCATACAATTTGGCATGTTCTACCGCTACGTTGAACCGATCTTCTTGCGTTGGTTCGTGATCGGAGAACACCCATGGATTTCCCCAGCTGGCTTTCCCGATCAATACACCATCGACACCATACTGCTGGACCTTTTGTTTCGCTTCAGCCATTGATCGCACATCGCCGTTGCCAATCAATAAGACTCCGGACTGATGCGCTAGTTCTGCTGCCTGTGCAATTTCGCCCCAGTTAGCGTCACCGGTATACTTTTGGTTGAGCGTGCGACCATGAAGCGCAATGGCAGTAGGTTGTGTTTCCAGGAGTGTGCTGATCCAGTTACGAGTAACGGCTTTTTCGTATCCAGTTCTGGTTTTGATGCTCACCGGAAGTGTGTCTCGTTTTTGACCTTCTTGTATTGGAGAGCGGGAGTTAACTTCTGCCTTTATTTCATCGCTCAAGTTAGTGTCATCAACAGATTTACCGTTGTACCAATCCTCAACTCCAGCTTTTACATTGCGAACGATCTCTTGAGCCAGTTTTGGTGACTTGATGAGTGCTGCACCACTGCCCAGGTGAGTCACGTTTTTTGCCGGACACCCCATGTTGATATCAACGCCATCAAAACCCAACTGACAGACGATCAGCGCCACAGTGCGAAAATCTTCAGGAGTGTGGCCGTAAATTTGAGCGACGATTGGTCGCTGTGTTTCGTCAAATAATAAATCTTTGAGTAGTCTCGTAGCGCCATGGGTGATACCCTCAACACACGTAAATTCGGTGTACATCACATCGGGGTTGCCATACTTTTTTTGGATGTGGCGACATGGTTGATCAGTGATCCCGTCCATGGGGGAGAGACCGACAAAACCTTTTGGAAGTGTAGACCAGAAATTTGGCATCTGGGAATTATACAATATATTAGGTGTCAGGTGTCAGGTGTCAGGTGTCAGGTGTCAGGTGTCAGGTGTCAGGGATAGGGGATGTTCTGCTTGAATGCAGGTAACCTTTGGGAGTGTTTTTCTCTCCGTTTCACGGAGAGAACGCCTGAAAAGTCCGATAAAATTTTCAGGCAAGTGAGGAGTTTCCCAGATAAGAAAGGAGCCCTCTTAACTGCTGCCTTTTTCCCCAAAATATGGGAAAATACAACTCTAGTTCCAGATAGGAATGAATGAATATGCTTGGCAAAAAAAAGACCTTTTACGACATTTACCATAAGAAAAACCGAAATGGTCAATATTATAGCGTTATCACGGAGCCCAATTTTACCTACTTCTACACACTAAAGTACCTTAAAAAAGTGCTCAGTGAGTTTGGACTCAGACAGCTCAATATTCTCGATTTGGGATGTGGGGTAGGAACGATCGATTTTTATTTGGCGAAGATGGGACACCACGTAACTGGAGTGGACGTCTCACCCGATGCTATCAACATTTGCAAGACCGCTCAGAAACAGCTCGAATTTGATAACACCAACTTTATCTGTGCCGACATTGCTAACGTCCCGATTCATCGCAAGTTTGACCTGATCATCTGCTCTGAGGTGATTGAACATGTTGAAGATGATGACGGACTTTTGGCAAAAATGCACACGTTGCTTAACGATGGCGGAATGTTGTTACTAACAACTCCATCGCAAAAAGCGCCTTTGTATCGGCTTGGATTGTTAAAAAACTTCGATCGACGAGTGGGTCACTTACGGCGCTACACGACTGATTCTCTTAGAGAGTTAGTGAGTAGCTCGGGATTTGAAATTGTTACGTCAGCAAAAACGGAAAGTATTTTGCGCAATATGTTGTATACTTTCAGCATTCTGGGGTACTTGATCAAATTCATCCGTGGTCCTTTGGTCCCCATTTTTCACATCGCTGATCAGTTATTTGTCACGCTTTTGGGTGAAAGTGACCTGGTGGTGATCGGAAGGAAACTATGAAAAAAGTTGTCTTTGTGACTCGGCTCTATACGCCACACATTGGGGGTGTTGAAAAGCATGTGGCTGCCATTTCGCATGAGCTGCAAAAACGAGGATATCAAATGACTATCATTACCACGCAGCATGACGAGTTACTCAATGAGTATGAGTTGTCAAAAGGGATTGAGATTTATCGTATTCCCAATCAAACCACTCAAACAAAGGCGAGTTTGTGGAAATGGATTTGGTCACATCGCAAGCTCTTTCGAGCGGCGGACATCGTTCATGTGCATGATGTGTTTTGGTGGATGATCCCAGTGATTTCTTTAGTGAGTCCAAAACTCTACGTGACCTTTCATGGTTGGGAAGGCAAATTCCCTCCCACGCGATCTGCAGTCATTCAGCGCAAAGCAGCCGCCAAACTGTCACAAGGCATTATTCATGTCGGAGAGTATATCGAGAAATGGTATGGAGTAACACCAAAAGCTGTAGTCTATGGTGGGGTTCAGGCCACAACGGTTAAGCATCCTCCGGTAAAAGGTGTGTTAAAAAAAGTCATTGCTGCAGCCAAGCAAGGAACTTTTTTGGCTACGGGAAAATATACCTATGACGCGTTGTTTGTGGGCAGACTTTCAAATGACAATGATATCAAAACAGTGGGCGAGTTCTTTTCCTTGCTGCAAGAACAAAACTCAAAAGTGAAAGTAGCTTTTGCTGGTGATGGTGCGTTTGCGGCGTACTGCGACGCAATTGGGGAGGTTAAAGGTGAAGTCGATAACGTGATGGAGCTGATGTCAGAGGCAAAAATGGTGTGTGCCAACTCGTATTTGGCGATTATGGAAGCGCAATCGCTGGGGAAACTGGTGGTGTCGTTTTATTCTAATCCACTGAAAAAAGATTATTTAACGCTCTATCCTCAGGCACGTAATATGATTATCGCTGACAATGCGCAAGCCGCATTTGATGAACTGCAGCAACTCTCCGATGATCCAAAGCGACTGAAAGCAATGACTCAAATTGCTTCAGAGTGGGCAAAACAACAGTCTTGGAAAGAAGTGGCGAAGGAGTATGAACAGTTATGGGAAAAGAAAACCGCTTAAATGCTATCTCTGTTATCATTCCCACCCTCAACGAAGAGTTGAGCATCGATAGCTTGTTACACGGACTTGAAAAACAAACAGTTTCTCCAACGCAAGTGATTCTCGTTGATGGTGGTTCAACCGATACAACTCTTGAAAAACTGAAGCATTGGCAAGACAAAAAGTTACCATTTCAATTAATTGTTATTGTGCAAAAAAAAGCCAATCGATCAGTGTCACGTAATTTGGGTATTGAAAAATCAACTTCTGAAATTGTTGCCCTGACTGATGCTGGATGTATCCCAAAACCAGATTGGCTTGAACTGCTTATCAAGCCATTTATCAGCGATCCCAAAACTCAAGTGGTTGCTGGGTTTTACGATCCCAACCCTCAAAATTGGTGGGAAGATATCTTGGCTGAGTACACTTCGACTCGCAGTTGGAATTTTAAAGAAAACTCCTTTTTACCATCATCGCGATCGATTGCTTTTACGAAGGAAATTTGGGAAAAAGTTGGTAAGTATCCAGAAGAGCTAGAGACGTGTGAGGATTTAGTGTTTGCGACGAAGCTCAAGGAGCAATCAGGACACTGGATGGTAGTAAATGAAGCCCAAGTCATTTGGCAACAACCAAAAACCTTATCTGAGCTGAGTCACAAGATTTATCAGTACGCGTTGGGTGATTTGCAGGCGAAGTACGAACGGCATGTTCACAAAATCCACTCTGCAGTATGGCGAGCAGTGGTTTTGTTAGGATTTGCGGTCCCTGCAGCATTGGTAGGGCAATCAGTCATGCGGATCATGGGAGGATCGCTATTGGCCCTGTATTGGTTGGGAAGTGTGGGAAAACATATCAGAATGTTAAAGTACCCCTGGGCATTTTTTATCTTGCCAATCATTCAGTTGACCGTTGATGCCGCCCTCATCCAGGCGTTTATTTATCACTCGCTATCTTCTCGATACAAATAGCAGTTTTTTTGGTAGAATAATCGGACTGTTTATCTCAGGGAGAGGTCGCATAGTGGTCTAGTGCATCGGTCTTGAAAACCGACATCCGAAAGGATCGAGGGTTCGAATCCCTCCCTCTCCGCCAAGCATAGTATGATGTCGCTGTGAAGGAATAAAAAAATTGGTGCCGATAGTCTATGGTGTGCACTTTAATTTTGTTGAAACTCATTATCTATTAATGTTGTATGTTTAGCAAATGAGGGTCTATGGTAGGAGTCTCCTTTGAGGTTGCAGCAGCCGACATCACTATAACAACCCTACAGAATCAAGATGGTAAGCGGCGAAGACAATTAGTTAATGCAAGCGAGACTTTAGGATTGATCAGCGCGTTTGATAAAACTGTCCGGAATCACTTGGCAGAGTCTGAGGATTTTGACCCGACTCAGGTAAACCCTACAACAGGACACACGTATATTCAGACAGCAATGCTACTGCATGATCGTGCGGCTAAAGTCTTTTCTGCACCAATAAATAATCCCACAACCTTTTTGGATCGCATTAATAGGCTCATATTGGACATGTATCAGAGGAAAATGGATTTGAATGAAAGAAAGTTTCCGACAGTTAGTAGCAAATACGGGTATGTTCATCTTCGAGCAAAGAAAGAAACTCCCACTTTGATAAGGCAAGTCCATGTGGATGGAGGGCCAGACGTAGAAGTTGGTGAAGTGGGAAATGTTAAAATTTTTGTGGCGGCATCCAAAGAATCCTTTACCTTGCACAATCAAGAATCTGGCCATGGGCAAGATGCTGCAGGCGCACTTGAGTTATCAGATGCCCAGGGAAAAGTTACAGGGTATCAATTAATTCAAACAGATGGTGTTGGTCAAGCATACAGAAGTGAAGGGTTAGCAAGAATCTTGGTACGATATCTAATTCAAGCGCCTGGTAGGAGGCAATTAAGTCTTGATAAATTTGCTCAGCAGTATCATGAGTTGTTGCTACATGATACCTTCAAGGATGTTCCGCCATTGGTTAAACAGGCCCTTAAGGACACGTTGAAAAAGACCGGATCTGCAAGTACTGTCAATAAAGTAGTCGTTGGTGTAGATGGCAGAGTGGCAGGAGCTCTTCGTGGTGATGGGCTTTTGGGTGTTGTCAGACAAAATG
>CAZOWX010000014.1:13777-45457 GCA_964583795.1 uncultured Pseudomonadales bacterium
ATCGAGCTGTACGAGTTTGGATCCCATAAGGATGTGGTACAAACACAACCAGATGGGGAGACAAAGACTTTGTCCATAGAGGATATTACAGATGGCAAGGGAATTACTTTAAGTAAAGGAGATCATCTTTTGCTCAGTTCAGATGGACTAGGTCATGGTACAGGAAAATTTAGAAGAATTCTCGAACTTTTCACTCGTGGATTAAGCGATAAGGAGTTAGAAGCAGAAATAATAAAGATATTTGCTGAATCAGAAATAGTAGATGATGATAAGAGTCTAGTTGTATATAGCGCATAGCAATTCGAGTCTGCAGTTTTTCTTGTTCACTTTGTTCTATACATAGTTTTTATTTCGATGAGCAACAATGCTTCTCTTGCGAAAAATCCAATTATCTTCTACCCATTTACGATTAACTGATTGATACGTCACTTGAGCTAATGCATTGCATTTTTTCGACAACTGATCCTTCTCCAGCAAAAAACGAGCCGCCGTTGCCAACGACATGTCGCATCAGACTATACATCGCAGTCCGATTTTCTCGGACTTTCTGAACAAATTCTTTTGGAGCAGTTGTTTTATCATCATAGATACTTGACCAACCTGAGATTTCACACAGCATCGGAATGAGGTCTAGTCCCTTTTCGCTTAACGTATAGATACTGCGTCTCCCATCTTTTTTATCCGCAGATTTCACCAAAATTTCACTAGCAACCAGTTTTGAAAGACGGTCGGTTAAGATATTTGTAGCAATACCTTCTTTCGACTCTTGAAACTCTTTGAATGAATGTTTGCCCCAAAAGACGATATCGCGCAATATGAGTAGAGACCACATATCGCCAAATGACTCCAGAGCGAAGTTGATGGGACAGTGGGAACGCATGGCTTTATTTGACATGTTTGGTTTGGTTGACATGCATGTGATGCAAATAGTATAATATATTTACTTGCAAAATGCAAGTTAAATTATGTCTATGATGAGGGAAATAGTATGAACATCTTTTTAGTCATCGCAGCGAGTCTATCAACATTTATGATCGGGTTTCTCGCTCATGGTCCAGTGACAGGAAAACTGTGGATGAGTCTTGCCAATATTCATCCCACAAGTAATGAAAAGTTCTCTGAGATGATTCCACAAATGTTGTGGAACTTGCTTGCGAACTTTGTGACAGCTTTTATGCTGGCAGTGATGATAAACATTTCATTTATGGCACTGGGCGAACGATCAGTTGGTATTGGAATACTTGTTGCAGTTGGGACATGGCTTGGATTTATAGTCACGTCGTCATCGATCGAAGTGATCTGGATGGGACGGAAAGTATCACTGTGGTTATTTGAGTGTATTGTTTCCTTGATTTGCTTTACTGTGATGGGGACGATTTTGTCATTGTAGTTGAAAAGCATTACACAAAACTGAAAGGATCAAATGCAAAATAAAATCATCCCGAGCCTCTGGTTTGCAAAAACTGGTGGAAATATCTCGACTATTGTGAAGTACTACAAAACCATTTTTGGCGATGTTTTTGAAGCTGGTGAGATCACAAATATGGGAGATACTCCAAGCGGAAAAACACAGATATGTCAGGTAACAATTTTTGGTCAGAAGTATTCACTGATGAGTACCCAAAATGCTCATGCCGATTTCAATGATGCGTTTGCATTAACAATTCAGTGCGATGATCAGGCTGAGATTGACAAATACTGGAATTATTTCACAAAAGAGGGTAGCGAAGTGCAGTGCGGTTGGTGTATTGATAAGTATGGACTTCGTTGGCAAGTGATCCCCAAGAATTTAGATAAATTACTCAGTAGCCCAGAAGCGTGGGATGTGATGATCGGGCAAAAGAAAATTATCATCAGTCAGTATTTAAAATAGTTTGATGAAAAAATGACTATACAAAAAATTGCAAAAAAAATTAAATGGAGTATATGAGAAAAATTATTGTCTTATCATTTATTACGCTCGATGGTGTCATGCAGGCACCAGGTGGACCAGAAGAAGATACATCGGGTGGTTTCAAATATGGGGGCTGGACGGTCCCGTACTTCGATGAGTTTGCTGGCAAGATCATGGGTGAGCAGATGAACCGCCCCTCGGAACTGCTCTTAGGAAGAAAAACGTTTGATATTTTTGCATCCTACTGGCCAACTCATGGTGATGGATGGCCAGGTGTCAATACAATGAGAAAGTATGTCGTATCAAACACGCTGAAGGATCCGAAATGGGAAAATTCTGTGGTCATTTCTGGTCCTGTTGTTGAAAAACTACAAAAACTCAAAGAGCAGAATGGTCCTGATCTATACGTGCATGGGAGTGGGGACCTTATCCAAACACTCTTAAAACATGATTTGATAGATGAGTTTTGGCTCAAAATATTTCCATTGACGCTCGGTTCTGGAAAGCGGCTCTTTGCGAAAGGTACCATTCCAGCCGCATTTACGCTTACCAAGAGTGTTGTTACTCCAAAAGGAGTGATCATCGCCAATTACCAACGCGCTGGAGGAGTCGAAACAGGGACTTTTTGAGTCCAGCTATTTTGAAGTAATATTGATGAGAAATTGGTATTCAAAAAGGTGATACATTTCCTTTTTAAAAGAGAAAGAACAAAATGTTCAAAAATATACTCAAAAGTGTCGGTGCAATCATAGCTGGTTTTCTGTTCATCGGTATTACTCATACGGGCACAGATAAAATTCTTGAATCGATTGGAGTATTGCCACAAGGAAATCTATTCGTCAGCACTGGATTGATCCTCTTTGTGATTGGCTATCGGGCTATATTTAGTCTGATCGGCTGTTATCTTTCAGCTCGACTTGCTCCACATCATCCGATGAGGCACGCGCTGGCACTTGGGTTTATTGGCACACTGCTTAGTATGTTGGGAGCGATTGCAAGTGCTAACATGAATTTAGGACCGGCGTGGTATGCGTGGACTCTTGTTGTGATCTCACTGCCGATTTCTTGGTTAGCAGGTCAGTTATTTCACCGGCTAAATAAGTGAGTTGTTGCGACAGAATTGGTTTGCGAGTCAACAAAATTGTCGTGAGCACGATCTCAAAAATCATTTTTAAATTGTCTTAACATTGTTTGCAATACAAAAAATGTTTCTTTAACGACTTTATTTTCCAAGCTGTAACTTGGACGACGTGTATTGTACTGCATGTTTTTTAAGTTATACAAATTCCACAAAAAAGGACGCTTTTGGCGTCCTTTTTAACATGCAAATTTGTTCAGCTAACACCACTTACTTCACATACTTCACAAACTCTTCCTTAGTCTTTCTCACTTTTGGCATAGTCGCATACTTATCATCTTCCGCTCGAAAGCCTGCTGGCATGACCACAACACTTTTGTAGCCATCCTTGTTAATTCCCAAGATTTCGTCGAATTTTTCAGGAACGAAACCTTCAATGGGAGTGGTATCAATATTCTGATCTGCAGCCACTGCCATCATCATTCCCAACAAAATATACGCTTGACGACTATTCCAGGCAAATAATTCTTGTGGCGAGCGATCTTTAATGCTGCCCATCATCATTCCTTTGAGTCCATCGATACTCTCTGCAGGGACTGATCGTTGTTTGGCGATGCGGTCAACATACTCTTGGATATCTTCTGGGGTAACGGTGTCTCGCACAGCAAGGACGAATGTATGTGACGCATCAACAAACTGTGGTTGATGGTATCCTGCTTCCATCAACTGCTTTTTCACCGAATCATTGGAGACAACGTAGAGTTTTACCAGCTGAAGCCCATAGGAGGTGGGAGCCATTCGAGCAGTTTCAACGAGTAACTCGACTTGTTCATCACTCAGTTTCTTGTTGGCGTCATACTTCTTGATTGCGGCGCGCCAGTTGAGACGATCCATTGTTGAACTATTTGCAGTGCTTGTCATACCAAATCCTTTCAATTTGTGGTACAATATATAGACTGGAGTATAAATTTTATACTTATATGGGTGTATGTCAACCTACAAAATTCATAATCGACTTGTGAATCAGCACCACTGTCCGATCGTTGAGGCGAGTAAATTTATCGCGGACTTCTGGAACATGTGGATTTTACGCACCCTTCTAACCGGTCCGAAGAAGTTTAGCGAAATTCAAACAGAAATTTGTTCGATTAATAAGGTGACGCTGGTGAATAAGCTCAAAGTGTTGATTGAAGCGGGTTTTGTGACCAAAACTTTTGATTCGGAACTCAAGCCGCAGTACGAGCTGACAGCAACTGGAAAGAAAATTCGACCGGTGGTGCATGAGTTGGAAAAATTTGCGAAACAGATATTTGAGTAATTGGTAGATTTGTTTTCATAGTTTCAACCAAAGGCTGGAATGTGTTTGATCGAGCTTGGTTGGGCTGACCCACAGACAGATTTCGGGTATTTTGTAGAATCAGGTACTTTATTTTAGTTGAGTTTATCAGCCGGATAATGTTCGTCATCCCGGCGCAGGTCGGGATCCATCATAGTAAGTCACAACCAGAGTGGTTTGCTTAACAAGTATCAAACACAAACTACTTATTTTTATAAGAATTTGCGATCATTGTACATTAATTTTGGAAATGGATCCCGTTTTTCAACGGGATGACGAGCTTTACCAGAGCATTAAACAAAGTGAAAATCTTGAAGATTACATTTACTATCTATATTTGTATAGAACATGTCCGAAATCTGTCAGTTAGTCAGTTGGTCGGTTTGCCACTTTCTCTCTTTTCGAAAAAAGACTTGTGTACAATACAGCTATGAAACTCCTTTACGTCACTCTCAACACCACCAAAGAAGCGCAAGCAATTGGAAGAGAACTACTTGAAAATAACTGCGCAAACTGTGTCAATTTTTTTCCCATCACCTGTATGTATAAGTATAAGGGAGAAATCACTCAAGAGCCGGAAGTGGTGCTCATCATCAAAACGAAGGGCGAAAAATTTTCCCAAATCGAAGCAGTCATCCGAAAACATATCACCTATGATAACTTTATCGGACAACTAGCGGTTGAGAAAGTCAATGAAGCGTTTTCGTGTTGGTTGAATGATGTTGTTGGGAAAAGTGAGTGATTTGATTGGGAATAATTTTCTATTCTCCGCGGGTTTAATGACTGTTGGTGTGAGTTTATTTTTTTATGGCCAAATTTTCCCAAAATCACAAAAACCATCAGCAATTGCATCATGAGTTGGAAGAAGCTCATGAGTTGGTCAAAGTAGGTGGGGTGTATGCTCATTTCAAATATCCCAAGAATACCTACAAAGTTCTTGAGTTGGCAGTCCTTGAGGCGACTAGTGAGGTGTGTGTTATCTACCAAGCTACGTATGATGAAAAACTGATTTTTGTGCGACCACTGAGCAGTTGGTTAGAGACTCCAGAGTGGGAAGGGAAGAAAGTAGCGCGGTTTCAGCTGGTTACTTCATTGTGACCTGGTGGTCTTGTTTTTGTCAACCACTTATCCTATAATTTGCTTCTTCATATTTGTAAACAGCTGCTGTTATGCCAATAGAGTCTAAACGTGGCAATGAAAAATTGTTGCAAAACATTCATTGTATTGTGGTTGCTGCGATTGATAGTCTACAAGAGGAGATACAATTTAGAGCGCAAGATGAGCTGGTAGCTGAAAATAATCGGAAAGTTTTGGACTTTCAAACACTACTCGAACTGACTATATCAGCCATGCGCTTGAATCATGAACCAGGTTTTTGGCGAAATAAAGTGATCAGTGTATTTAACACTCTGACTCAGCAATTGAGTAGTGACGTAGGGATGATGTTTGAACTTCGGTCACATTGGAGTAGATACTTAGTAGAGACCGGGCAGCACCAAGTAGCCGTTGCTGTGGGAACGCAGATACTTCAAGCTAGTTTGCCAAAGGATATTGATCCTCAACTGAGAAACCAGTTAGTAGTACATAAATTTTCCAGCCTGGTTGGGATTGCGCATCAACTGTTTAATCACGATCAGGTGGAGCTCGCATTTTTGTTACTCAGTAAAGTTCCTCTCTATCTGCAAGGCTCATTTGTGGATACTACAATTCGCTACTATAAACAACAATCAAATAGTGTTGCGTTACTTCAGCTTATTGGTCAAATGCAGACTGAAAGCGAAAAACTAGCAGATGGTAATGGTGACAAGAAAAGTCAATTTCGTCAGATCAAAAAAAACTTTTTGCGGCAAAAGATTGAGCAAGCGCACAATGCCTGGTTGGAGCTTGCTGGTCAGGTAGAGCCAGTACAAAACGGACTGGAGGTCATAACAAGAATACAAACAGCATTGTCCAAAAAAAACGATTTAGAAGCTCGAACTCAGTTGCACTTGCTTATGTTGGAGAAGCAGTTTGGTATCATACGTATTGTTGTTGGGCAATTATTTAGTGAGCGACACGATGAAGTTGTCATAATGACATTTAGTCAGTTAATAGCGATACTTGCAGCGAGTAATTCAACAGAGAGTGACGCAGTAGAGTTATTGTTTGACTTACTGGAGGGGATGTTTAACATTGCTTTATTGAAGCCAATGGCTCAAGAGTTGATCATTGGTACGCAGTCATTGCCAAGTCTTGCCCAGTTGATTATGTCAGCTGGAGTGCATTCTCAACCTCAGTTGTGGAGTCGAATGATGGTGCTGGTGTCTAGATCAGGGGATGTTGAGGATTTGCCAAATCTTTATCAACGGGGAAAAGTAAAGTTTTCAGATCATCAAGACCAAATGCGAGTGGCGTATGCTCTTTGTTTGTTTCAGTCAGATCAAGAAGCAGCAGTACAGTCACTCAGTGAGTTACGTGATAAGGGGTATGTAGCAGAGCAGCTCAAGTGGTTTCTCAAACAAGTCTTTCCCTCGGTTAGTTTTTACCAATTTCGACCTTGGCTTGAAGTATTCACAGTGTTGGACCAAAAGGCTGCGAATTTTTACTATGATGTACCTGGTGTTGTTTTGATGCCCACTCGTGACCCTGGAGAAATGGTTCCATCGAATTACCAACTGCAGTTGCCTTTCTTGTTGGCTGACCTAGCCTTGCTAGCTTTAAAAAATGGCAAGTGGGGGGTGTTTAGACAACTTATGGACGATCCGCGTATGGCAAAAGAGAGCAAGGTGCGAGTGATTAAAGAAGCAGGGCAGTGGTTATTGAGTGCTGAGTAGAAGTGAAAAAAGGGGATATTCATGGTGTACAATCAAGCCATGATCAAACCCATCACCCTCAACAATCGTCACAAAATTGCTCCTATGGGATTGGGAACATGGCGTAGTGTGAAGGGGCAGGTTGGTGAAGCTGTTGAGTACGCGATCAATGAAGTTGGGTATCGCCATATTGATTGTGCCAGCATCTATGGCAATGAAAAAGAAATTGGACAGGCATTTCATCGCGTGTTTTCTGGTGAAGTTAAACGAGAAGACGTTTTCATCACCAGTAAACTCTGGAATACCGACCACCATCCCGATCATGTGGAAGCAGCGTGTCGCAAAACGCTCAAAGATCTTCAACTTGAATACCTTGACTTATACCTGATGCATTGGGGAGTAGCGTTTAAACACGGGCGAGTGATGGAACCACTAAGTAAACTAGGAGTAGCTATCACTCAGCCAGTCTCAATTCAAGAGACTTGGCGAGCAATGGAAAGACTGGTCAAAAAAGGCTTAGTGAAATCAATTGGGGTGGCAAACTTTACGACCATGATGCTTGTTGATTTGCTGACCTATGCGCAAGTGAAACCGGTCATGGATCAAATCGAGTTGCATCCATACAACACTCAAGAATCACTGATTAAATATTGCCAATCAAATGATATTACTGTAACAGCATACTCTCCACTTGGATCTGCCAAGGGACCAAACTGGATGGGTCATGGTGGACTTGATTTGCTGACTGATAGTGTGATTGCAGAGATTGGCGAAGCGCATGAAGCGACCAGCGCTCAAGTGCTGATTGCCTGGGCCATGAGTCGGGGAACCATTCCCATTCCCAAAAGTACCAATAAAGAGCGCATCGCCCAAAATTTTGCGGCTCAAAAACTCAAACTCACCAAAAAAGAGGTTGCTGCCATCTCAGCGCTGAATAAAAATAAGCGGTTTGTCGACCCGATCGGGTGGTGGGGGATACCGTATTTTGAGTGACGGTCGTTATGACTTAGATAGAACTTCGAAAATTTCTTTTTTTTGCTTCTCTGAAATGTCTTTCAAGATATTCTCAAATGTTTTTGTTAGTAACTTTTTTACGACAGTTTCTTTCAAAGCTTTGCTTTCTTTTTCTGGGATAAATTGTCCCAATACTTGTATAAGTTGTTGAAGTGATACTTGAGGATCTTCTAAAAGATGGAAGAGTTCTTGTTGCTGAGATGTACTGAGTGACGATAGTGCTTCGATACCAATGCCCTGTACAATGGTTTGTAAGAATTTTTGTTTAAACTCAGAGAGCTGGGAAGATGAGTATCCCAATACCCTGAGCGCGGTTTCAATACTATGGTAACTGAGTGTTATGGACATAATATGTTTCGATATATAACTGGACTGAATAATTAAGTTTTTCCATTGAGCAATTCATCGATTGACATAGGGGTGGGATCGACCAACTCAACGAGAAGTTCTCCATCGTCGCTCAGGATTTGTGGTGTCGAATCGTCAGGGTATTCAGTTGTTAAATCAAATATATCTTTTTCTAGTTCCAGTCTTCTGTTTGCTAAACCATGGGATTGTTCACTTGATGGATGAAGTTTCAGGCCAAATCCAATAATAAAAATCCCTACCAGTAACAAGATAGCTGATGGAATGGGATTTTCTGAAACAAAGGAGACTTCTGAAGCGGATCCTTGAAGACCTTCAATAATGGTCATGGCGGCGATCCCCAAAAAGGTAGTTGTGCCAATAGACAAGGAGAGTTTTGCAATAAATTTTTTAAGGCTGGTCTTTACTTGTTCACTTTTGACGGATTGAAGATCAGACAACAAACTGTTGAAGAACTCATTGTTAGCGGTTGCCAAGGGAATGTACTTTACTGGATCTTCGCCTGGACTAGACTCAGGCTCTTCTTGAATGAGATTTTCTCCTGGAAGCATAACAAGCCTTTATTGTTGGTAACAAGCTTTTTGATTGAAATATATGTAACTATTTTGCTCTCCGCTATAGTAACGACCCTATCGCTGAAAAACAAGGTTATATTATAAAACCCTAGATAAACACCAAATCATTGTACCTGGGAATAGGTAACGATTCCAGATGTTAGTCGAGTTCTGGAAGTTTTCGTTCCTCCTCTTCATCAGAAAACATCAGTCTTTTGCGGTATAATAACTGCATGGTCCAAGACGCACAAAAGGATAAATTACACCAAGAAGACTTTGGGAGTTGGTCACACCCAGAAGGTAGTTCAGCAACTGAGATAAGTCGTCGTACCTTCCTGTCTCGATTCAGGGATGCTGTGGGTTCTTTTTTGTTTCTCTCTAACGTCCCCAAATGGGCAAGTGATAAATTGGTGAATTTTGCACAAAGAGTTGATGAGGGAGGAGCAACAGTAGAATCTGAAGAAAACCAAGAGTCTGCGAATAAGGTTATTATTGATTTGACGTTTACTGACGAGCGTCAAGTACTAGCACAAGTTTTAGGTGAAAATGATCGATCGGAACAAATCGGAGTGGGAACAGATGTGTATAAAGTACATCGTTCGGAATACTTTGTAGATGGTGATCCCGATGTTGTTAAAACAGCTCTATTGCAAGCGATGCTTGAAAGTAGACAAGGGCATGGACAGCGAATGCTGGATGTAAGTGGTGATGAAGCAGAAGACTTGGGTTATCAACCAAGAAACCCTGATTTATTACCGTTAGAATCGGCGATTACGTTTCAACTTTTATTTGATGAACTGCATAACCCTATTGGTCAACTTAACGTGAGCGAGGTTGTACTTGAGGGTTTGCTAAGACAATATTTTCGACAAAATCCAGATCAAAAGATTGTAAACATGAGCTTTCAAGTTGGTATAGCTCAAGAATTGTTCCAACTTCGGGAAATAGATGAGCCGATCGTAAGTGATGTTATTGTTGACAATGGAGTGGAGGACGTTCAGATGTTTTATTTTGGTGAACCTGATGGCTTTATCGTTTCCGATAAATCTGAATATCCAGGAAGTTTCGTACCGTATAGATGGGTTGATGGTAAAGAAGGGCTCCTAACACTACTATCTGAGGATGAAGTTCCTTTAGCCCTAGAATCTTTTCGTGCACAAGCATTGAGGGCGTTTCTCGATACTGGAGATACTGAAGGTGTTGCAGATGTAAATCCTCCTAGAATTGTTCAAACTGAAGCGTACAATGAGCGGTTTGCGAAAAGTAATTTACATCAACTTGTAGAGCTGTGTCGAAAATATTCCAATAAGTTGTTTATTTGTGCAGGTGGAAACGAAAATAATAATTTTTATTGGGTCCGTCAGGAACTAATGGCTGAGTATTTTGAACAAGGAGAAAGTTGGCCAGACAATTTATTACTTGTAGGAGCACTCAATGGAAATGGTGAGAATGAGCGAACAGAAGCAGATGGTTGTGACCTTTATCTTCGGGCAGGTGATTTTGATTATGATGTTCTTTACAGTTCTGATGCGACTGCAATAGTAAGTACGATAGCCGATGTTATATTGAGAAACTATCCGAATTTTTCAGCCAAAGCGTTGCGGCGAATTTTGATGTCGAGTCAGTTTTCTCGAGAGATTGATCTTTCTTTGCTCCCGACATTAGATCACCCTGACAGTCAAACTGTGACCGCGTTATGTGTTGATCCTCAGTTGGTTAGCGATCATTTACAAGTACAAGGTTAGTCGAAATGACCTCACTTTTTTCCTCCCGCCCAGTTTTATTGTTCATCATTGTTATCTCAATGTCTGGGTACAACGTGTTAAATAACACACTCAAGCAAGGGCGGAAGTTTAAACACAAGCTTGACGATAAAGTTCCTTTTTGGCCTGTGTTTGTCTATTTCTACTTGGTTGGTTATGTGGCGTGGTTTCTACTGTTAATTGCGTATATTTTTCTTTTCCAGCCGTTAGTATTTGTTCAACAACTGACAGCAAGCATTGCCCTTGCCAGTGCTATCGCATATCCGTTTTTCCTTTTTTTTCCGACGTACGTCGATTCAATTTATCCAACGCAAAAAAGAGTCAGACATAAATTGGTGCGGTTTCTGTTCAAGATCGATAAACCCTTTAATGCATTTCCGAGTATGCATGTGTACATTGCCACGATATTGACCATCTACAGCAGCTTGCTTTTTCCTCAGTTAACCGTACTATTTGTGCTCTTTGGCGTGACTATCGCTGCCTCTACGGTCCTGACGAAACGACACTATTTATATGACATTCCTGGAGGGATAGTAGTCGGGGTGGTGAGTAGTGCGTTAGCGCTTTTTTTGGTTTGAGTACTTCTTTTTTAATTGTTCAACTGTGTCCAACATTTGTGGCTGTCCCATGTGATAGGCAACTAGCCAATACTCAGCTCCCCAAAGAGTAACTTGATCAAACTGCGATGGAGAAATATAACGCTCAAAAGTATCTATAAGGATTTTTGCAAAGTTGGGAACAGTGTGCGTATGAATTTTGAGTTGTTCGTACCATGATTTACCATTTCCCCAAGGTTGAGCTTCAAACTCGCTGATCGTAAGTCGCTGCGAGAATTGCTTTTTTAACAGTTCAATATCTTTGGAAAAAGAGTGCAATTTCCGATGCAGAAAAAGTCGTGGTGCTTTGGAAAATGTTTCCTGCGACGGGTAAATGTCAAATCCGATTGAAGCCTGGTTTTTTAAGATTTTAAATAATGATAGAAACGTATACTCAATTTTTTTTGTCTGAAAGGGTTGAAAATTAGTGTTAAAGATAATATTTTTTTTAGTACACTTTTTACACACTCGAGTGAGCGTTTCCATCTGTTTTGCAGAAACACGAAATTGCTGTTTTTTCTTGGGGAAATTCTCAATGGCTTGTGCAGTATGCCATTCGTTTCCCAGATAAAACCCAGAAATTCTCTGATCTTTGCCGTATCGTTTTAGTTGTGTTTCGAGAAACTCTTTGCCAAATGATTGCCACTTTTTATTGCTATCAATCACTTGATTCACTTGCTTGTCGTGCAAAAAAACATCTGGTAAACGAATCCCAGGCCAAAGCGGGTATTGATAGGGACCAAGGCAAAGCTGAACATCGAGTGCATTTTTTTGCGCCAGTTCCAACATGACTTCAATCGGTTGCCAGTGCAGCGTTTGGGCGTCTGAAGTGATTTCACTGCTAAAAATATTGAGCCGAAGTCCGGTAATACCGGCTTTTTTGAGAAGCCTGAGTTGTTTATCGATGATTTGTGCAGATTCCCACCACGAACCTGATAGTGAAAAAAACTCAGGGAGTTGTTTGAGCTCCCAGTATAACTTGGTAGGACAAAAGTTGGTCCAAAGGTTGATTGATTTCACGAGCCTGAGAATAGCATACAATGCATCAGGTGTCAGGTGTCAGGTGTCAGGTGTCAGGTGTCAGGTGTCAGGTGTCCCTCCTTCGCTCCCACTTCGCCAAGGCTACGAGAGGACACAGTGAAGCTACGGCGGGCGAGGCAAGTGTCGCTACTTGTCAGAAGATACTCATGGCGAGGCATGTGTCGACGGGAATTGTTGTTATGTTGTTGGTTGTTGAGTTGTTTGGGGTTCCTCAGAGCTTGCAACAACCTAACAACGTAACCACTTAACAACACGTTTATAAAATTTCTTCTGTTTGTTAGCGAACCAAGTAACTAATCAACGACTCTTACTAAAGACTTAAGTCTATAGACTACAGTCTTTAGTATGTGAGGTACAATTCATTGTTTCACTGACGACTGACGTCTGCTGTGCCCTTCCGTAGCTTTATGCGAAGGAGGGAAGATTGATGACTGTCCACATTCCAACATCCACAAATCTATAATCCATAATCTATAAATCAATGAATCCATCTCCCTTTACTCATCGATCCGCGTTAAGATAAAATGATCTGTGAAAAAGTTATTGTTATTATGAATAAGCGCACACCTTTACAAAAAGTTCTCATTTTATTTAACTTGTTATTGGTGTTTTTGATCATCGCGGTTGGTTTGGATATTCTGGTGCTACAAAATAACCGTAGCTCGTTTGAGACCAGCACTACGGCGCAACAGGCAATCGAAAAAATTGAGATCGCCCAAAATACTCCGGCTCCGACACCCATTGTTCCCATTGAAGATCGTGTCAAAACAACCCCTCCCAATCACATCGAGATTCCGTCAATTAGTTTGAATGCAAATGTTGTTCAGGTTGGTGTGACGAAAGACAATGTGATGGAAGTGCCGCATGACACAAGCGAAGTAGGGTGGTATAACTTGGGGGCGAAGCCAGGTGATACTGGTGGGGCGATTTTAACAGCGCATTACGATACAACCACAGGTCGACCAGCAATATTTTACAATCTCAGAAAGCTCAAACCAGGTGATATTATCTACATCAAAATGGAAGACAACCAAGAATTGTTATTTCAAGTCACTGATTTATTTAGTGAACCAGTCAATAATTTTCCGACCGACTTACTTTTCGGGAACTTTCCCGATAAAAAACTGATTTTGATAACGTGTGACGGAGTGTGGAACCCACTTGAAAAAAATTACTCGAAACGTTTAGTAGTCTACGCAACTTTATGGGAAAACAAAACTTTATAACCCTCCAGCTGTTTGCCATATCTGGGATTTTAATCTCTATTTTGGTAAGCATGATTGCATTTCGGCAGTTTTCTTTGTTTGACAGCAAAGCGGACCTTAGCACTGCTGTGGAAATTGCTCCACCGTATCTGCGTTTTGAAAAGGTTTCACAATCAGTGAAAGATGGGAAAAAGCAAATCAGTGTTGAAGTGTTAACAAATACCAATGGATTTGCACTCACTGGTGCGGATGTTGTGGTGCAGTTTGATCCTAAAGTTTTATCGATATCAGAAGATGCTGTTCAATCGACCAATGCTTTTGCAATATTGCATACGAATAGTATAAGTGAAAATCAAATCGACTTTTCAGTGTTTAGTGAAAAATCTCGTGGTGAGTCTCTCGTGCAAACCAACGCTGATCAGGAAGTTGCTATTGCGACACTCACATTTGATGTCATTGACCAGGCTGTCACGATAACGCAATTGGAGTTTGTGGCCACTGCGGGGAAATTAAATGATTCAAATTTAGTGCTTGATGAAGATCCTCGTCCTGAGTTTCCAAATGACGTTTTACAATCGGTTCAACCAGCGATTATTAGTTTGTAGAAATTAGGGACTAGTCAATAGCGACTAGCGAATAGGTGTAAGTGTTATTTGTATGGAGTGCTTTTAAATTTCAAATATACAACTGATTTTTGATTAGGAGGACAAATGAAAATTACTAGTATACGTGCTCATGAAATTTTAGCCTCGGGAGGATATCCAACGCTTGAGGTTGAGGTAACGCTCGATACTGGTGAAGTCGGAGTGGCATCGGTTCCATATGGTGCATCCGCTGGATCGCACGAAGCGAGTGTTTTGGTTGACGAAGATGCACATCGATACGATGGGAAGGGCATGCTTAAAGCGGTTGATAATGTGCTTACGAAAATTGCACCAATGCTGATGGGGCAAGATGCCAATGAGCAAAAACACATTGATCAGTTGATGATTGATGCCGATGGCACACCACAAAAAACTATTTTTGGAGGGAATACGATTCTTGCGGTGTCGCTGGCCGTGGCTCGAGCGGGTGCGATGGCCAAAAAACAGCCGCTATATCGACATCTCGCAGAAGTATTTCAGACAGGCGTTGATTTTTCAGTACTGCCAAAACCAATGGTGGTGGTGATTGAAGGGGGCAAACACGCAGATCATACCACCGATTTACAAGAGTACTGTATCACTGCCATTGCTGATGAATCGAGTACAAAATGTGTTCAAATGTGTTTGGAAAGTTACCACCAACTGGCGAAAGTTCTCAAGCAGCATCACCTATCGACAAATGTGGGCAACGAAGGGGCGTTTGCTCCCAATGGGATTGTCAGTAATGAGGCTCCGTTTCAGTTTATCTTGCAGGCAATTGAAGAAGCGGGATATACAGCCGGGAAAGACTTGGGTATCTCGATCGATGCCGCGGCGAGTGAGTTTTACAAAGATGGGAAGTATCAGTTAAGTATCGAAAACTCATCACTCGATGCAGCAGCCTTAATCACGTACTATGAAAGTTGGCTGCAGCGTTACCCAATAGTGAGTATTGAAGATATGCTTCACGAAGACGATTGGGAGAATTGGGTGAAGCTGAAACAAGTTTCAGATAAGTATCATGTCCCACTCATCGGTGATGATTTGACTGTTACCAATATTGAACGGTTGCAAAAAGCGATTGATATGAATGCGATCAGTGCTATTTTGATAAAATTGAATCAAATAGGTACGGTAAGCGAAACAGTGCAGTGTTGTTTACTGGCTCGTGATCACGGCATGATGAGTGTCCCTTCACACCGAGGTGGAGGGGAAACCAATGATACTGCTATGGTTGATTTAGCGGTTGCGGTTGGTGGGAAGTTTATTAAAGTTGGCCCAACCCGTGGTGAGCGAGTCGAGAAATATAATCGCTTAATGGAAATTGAACGAGAGTTACAGCAATGACACGCCTTTCAGATTCTCATAAAAAAGTTTTATTAATCGTGCTTGATGGTTGGGGGCTCTATAAGCCATATCCTGGGAACGCGATTGAGTTGGCGAAGAAACCATTTTATGATTCGCTTTGGAAGAACTCTCCAACGGCGGTACTTGATGCCAGTGCGCAAAGTGTAGGACTGCCCGAGGGGCAAATGGGAACTTCGGAAGTGAATCACTTTACCATTGGAGCGGGGCGAGTTGAGTTTCAAGATCTTGTGAGAATTAATAGAGCCATTGATGATGGTTCTTTTTTTGACAAGAGTGCATTTGTGAAAGCATGTCAGTTTGTCAAAAAAAACCAATCAACTCTGCATCTAGCAGGACTGATCAGTGCAGGTGGGGTGCATGCTCACGAAGATCACATGATTGCTCTGGTGAAAATGGCCAAGAAGCACGGTGTGCAAAATGTGGCGATCCATGTGATGACTGACGGACGGGATACCCCGCCAACGAGTGCCATTACCAGTGTAGCTCGGCTAGAACAAGCTTTGGTTGATATTGGTTTAGGGCGGATTGTGAGTGTGATTGGTCGCTATTTTGCCATGGATCGTGATCATAACTGGGATCGGACTGACCAAGCCTTTTTACTCATAACCAAAGGACGTGGTGAGCAGTTTTCATCTGCCCAAAAAGCGATTGAGGCGAGCTATCAGAAACAGATTACCGATGAGTTCATCGAAGCTGCAGTGATTGGTGGACCTGGTGAGATTACAACAGTACAAGAACACGATGCATTTATTTTTGCTAATTTCCGAATTGATCGACCCCGCCAGTTAACGCAACGGTTTTTAGAAAAAGGGCCGAAGAACATGTGTTTGGTGACCATGACTCGCTACGAGCCAAGCTATGCGGTCGATGTTGCTTTTGCACCGCAGCCGATTCCAATCTCCCTGGGACAAGTGTTGTCAGAAGCTGGAGTGAAACAGTTGCGCATTACTGAAACGGAAAAGTTTGCCCACATGACTTTTTTTATTAACTGCAAAAAAGAAGAGCCATTTGAAGGTGAAGATCGGGTGATGTTTGATTCGTACTCTGATATCAAAACGCATGATCAGCGACCCCAGATGCGAGCGCCTGACATTGCGAAAGCGATTGTGGCTGATATTGAAGCGGGTTTACATCAAGTAATTTTTACTAACCTTTGTAACGCTGATATGGTGGGGCACTCAGGAAATATTCCCGCCACGATCAAAGCCGTCGAAACGATTGATCAAGCGCTGGCTGAAATCATTCCGGTGGCGAAGAAAAATGGGTTTAGTGTGATTATTACCGCAGATCATGGAAACGCTGATATGTTACGCGATATTGAGACCGATGCGCCGATTACCTCTCATACGCTCAATCAAGTTCCATTTATTTTAATTTCTGATCAGTATAAAAAAATGAATCGTAGTTTTGGTAGTTTAATCGATGTTGCTCCAACGATTTTAACTATATTGGGGTTGCCCATTCCCGATGCAATGACAGGGAAGAGCTTTGTCGAAAAAAGTCAAAAATAAAAAGTCAAAAGGCAAAGGTAAAAAGTGAGGTCAAACGTTGACTCGGAATAAAATTACTTTTTAGATGGAAAAGGTTAAAATAAAAGAGTAGAAAATGCTGTGTACTTTTAACTTTTTACTTTTAATTTTGACTTAAACAACTATGCAAGATCACAGTCATGCCAAAATCACTCGCA
Source organism: uncultured Pseudomonadales bacterium (assembly GCA_964583795.1). GTDB lineage: Bacteria > Patescibacteriota > Microgenomatia > UBA1400 > PJMF01 > JBDTME01. The sequence continues at coordinate 31,095 of CAZOWX010000014.1, forward strand.
GCGCAGGGGGTATTGTCATTAGTAATGAAGGGAAAGTGCTGGTTGTGAGTCAGAATGGTAACTCGTGGTCACTCCCCAAAGGACATATCGAGGAAGGTGAAGAAGTTTTGCAGGCTGCAAAGCGGGAGATCTTGGAAGAGTCAGGAGTTGATCAGCTTGAGTTACTCAAAGAGTATCCGATGTATGAGCGCATGAGAATTAGTGACGATGGTTTGAGTGAGGACAGAACCGAGTTAAAGCTTATTTTTATGTTTTTGTTTAAAACTGATGTGCTTGAGTTAGCACCGATTGATCCGAAAAATCCTCAAGCGCTTTGGATCTCACCATCAAAAGTAACGCAACTGTTGACACATCCCAAAGACCAAGATTTTTATGCTTCAGCATTGCCAGACGTGTTAATGTATATTCGAACGAAGCTTAAAATAGTTATCAGTAGTCAGTAGTCAGTAGTCAGTGGTCCGTGATAAGTTATCAGTGATGAGAAAGTTGTTGTGTGGTTCGTTGTTAAGTTGTTGCGCGCGTCATCCCGATGTAAATCGGGATCTAAAGTCAAAATCCGTTGTACTTGATCAGATCCTGAATCCGTCAGGCTCGTGAACTCGCTTGACTGTTCAGGATGACGAAGGTTTCTATGCTCAATTATTACCCAATCATTCAAAAGTATTTTTCACCTGATTCACTTGGTTATCAGTCCTACGTCAATCACGTGGTACAAGTCACTGCTCGAGCGTTGAGAATCGCGCGGCGACTTCGCCTAAGTGGTGACCAGTTGCAGTTTATTGAAGAAGCTGGAATGTTACATGATATTGGAGTGAGCCAGGTGCATGCGCCGGATATTGGATGTCACGGAACTGCACAGTATATTCAACATGGAGTGTTGGGGAGAAAAATTTTAGAGGAAGAGGGTTTAGCAGCACATGCTCTTGTTAGTGAACGACATACTGGAGTGGGATTAACAAAGGAAGAAATTGTCGATCAAAAACTGCCTTTACCTCATCGTGATTTTGTCCCGCTAAGTATTGAAGAAAAAATTATTTGTTATGCAGATACTTGGCACAGCAAAAATCCAGAAAAAATTTGGATACCATATACTATAGATCAAATTCATGATTGGTTTCGTCGATTTCCAAGTTCTCAGCGGAAAATCCAGCAGTTTGATGAGTGGTATCAAGAGTTTGGGGAGTAGTAATAGTTGTTAGTATTCAGTCTTCAGTCGTCAGAAAAATGTATGTCATCCTCGACCCGATGAATGAACCCGGCTAACAGCCGAGTGAAGCCATCGAGCATCGGGGATCCATTTTTCACATTTTTATAACAAAAGAACTTATTTATTGATCGGGATATTTTCTCTCGAATGCTGTGTTTTTTGTCGATTGAACACTCCCTTATAAATTGCCTCAACATCTGTTTGATAGTCAATTTTCCTATCTGGAATATTTGAAAAAAAGTGAAATATATCTGAGTGAGTATTTTTGGGATCGAGAATCTCAAGAATAGTTTGCTGATCATTGCGATTTGGTAACAATTGCTCAAAACGGTTTGGTAAAAAGGTCAGAAACTGATGCAAGTCGAGTGGTGTTCGCTCAGATATTTCCCCACTTGTATACAACTCATTGAGATATCCAGCTGTTGCATGATGAACAGGGACTTCAGAAAAAAAATAACTACCCACTTGATCAATACACTGCATCAATAACCAGAATGGTTCATCAGAGTTTTGTTGTGATGGGTGAAACACTGTTTGCAAAATGAGGTGTGTGACCAAATCTTTGACTGAATGTGAAACAACTTTTTCAGTATCAAAATACTCAATGAGAGCTATCGCTAACTGTGCACTTCTTTGTTCACTTGGGCCTACCTCGAGTTGAAAGCGATCCGAGTACTGTAAATACGGTTTGGCATCTGTAAAAAAAAGTTTGGTCGTTTTGGTTAAATTTCCTAAATCATGTGTTGCAAAGGCCAGTTGAAGTATGTGCGAAAATTGTGGGAGTGATATGTTTGCAGTATGTTTTTGATTCCAGTTAGCCAAGTTTTGTTCAATACACAACGGGTCTTTTCTTTTTTCAATCAAAGCTGTGAGAATTGCTCGCGCTGTGCCAACAACGCCAATAATATGATGTCCGTTGTGATAACAAGGGGTAATGCGAGTACCATTTTCGAAAAAAGAAATGGCTTGATGGTTATTTCTCCAAACTGTGTGAGCAAACTCTTGGTGAGTGTTTTTGGCGAATGCAAAGAGTTGAGTGGCAAGTGTTTTCATTGAATGTATCGTAACAAGATTTCAAATATGACAAAAGAAGAGTCCTTTAAAGTTAGAGAGTTGATTATATACGGTACTCTCATTGACGGAGTCATCTTTGTAATCGTAAGATGTACTGAGTACATTTTCTTTTATTTTTATGCAAATTGTCAAAAAGTGGTTTTACCACAATCTTCCCTCTAGTTTGCATCCTCACGTTCGTAAAATTCAATCTTGGAAAAAAACTCACTTTGACCAGGTCATGGGAGTGTTAATTCTCTCGGTGCTAACCATCGGTGTGGTGACGAGTTTTGCACTTGTGGGGATGGATAGTGATATTCGACAAAGAGCTTCAGAACTCTATCCGCAATATCACACTTGCAGTAGCAACAGTGAGTGTGCCTCAGGTGTTTGTCGGGAGTGTCGAACGAATGAAGCGTGCCCTGATTTTGGAGGGAAGTATTGTTTCTCTCCTGATCCAACGAGGGTTATAGTGCAACCATCGAATACTCCAGTTCCTAGTTCTACTCCGGTCGTAACGGCAAAGCCAGCCTGTATAACGTCTGGGAACTGGTGTGGACCAGGAGCGACAACAGTTGGGTGTTGTGGTGGGTTAACGTGTACCATCAATACATGTCAGGTGGTGAGTTGTTCAGCGAGTTGTGTGAATGGATGTACCACCATCAATGGACAATCAGCCTGTTCACCATACTGCAAGAGTAGTTGTTTGGAAGGATGTGTTTCACAAAGTAGTACTGGAGGAGTGTGTAAGAACTATTGTAACAAGAGCTGTAAAGTGGGGGAAGTTTGTGTGAAGAATAGTACTGGGGGTGGGTGTATTGCAGATGACAGCAAAAAGGAAAACGATTCGAAAGATGATAAGTCGAAAGAGAATGTAATGCAAGGTCAATGCTACTTCGGAGCATCAAGTTGTTCAACGCTCGGCAGGTATCCAGCGAATGATTGCCAGAGTTGTCCAGCAGGAGTAGCGACATGTTGTGGAGAGAAGATTCCTGAAGCCTCTCAAGTATGTACCCCCAATTCAAGTATTTGTGCAAATAATATTGTGCGGGTATGTAATGGCTACGGGACTGGTTGGCAGGATCAAGTATGTGCAGTTGGGACTACATGTGATAGAGACCACTGTGAAATTCCAGTTGCTGAAGGGCAATTATGTAGTTCACCACATGGCTCGCACTTAGGAATGAACTTTTACTGTTGCGATGGAAAATCGAAGTATGGTGATTGCGTTGCTGCAGTTGATACCCACGACAATACACCGCTTCCCGACGGGACATGGTGTTTCTGGACCGTATTGGGTACGGGAAGTTGTAATAATTGTATTCACAAACCAACCCACAAAGGTGGCCCGAATGACAGTAGGGATTATTGTGGTCCGGCATTGAGTGGTAATAACTCAGTACTTCAGATCGCCGAAGGAGAGCTTTGTCAAAAATCTCCACTTAATGCTCGTGTACTTAATGGTCGTGATTTAGATCATTGCCTATGTGGGCCTACAAATATAGCGATAGAGGTAAATGAAAGGTGTAGTAATCTACCCCCAGCTCCTGAAGCTGGAGCCTGTGATGCTGCTGATGCAAATTGTGCGAATGCAGGTGTACCAGAATGCCTCGTTGACAACTGGTTTGACTATACTCAAAAAAGTTTGCGCGTGAATAGTAGTATTCGTTCTGATTTTATGGGAATTCCTTTTTGTGCTCTGTGTGATGAAGGAAATGTTGGAAAAACGATCACGATGACTTTCTGTGCCACAGATGTACATAACTTGGATCAATCATCATCGGCAAATCGAACATTAGCTACAGCTTCAGAAACTTTTAATGTGCCAATAAGTATAGAAGAAGGAGTGTTACCATCTGAAGGTGCTGCTGAAGATATTAGAGTCGGTTTATTGCGATTACCTGCGGGTTTGCGAACAGGAACAAATAATGGCCAGAATCTAGAATTGGAAATTACCGATATTGGTAAAATGGGTGCCCTAATGGGGATACCCCATACCTATTTTACATCAGTTACAGGTGGTATTACTATAGGTAATACAAATATTATTAGAGTTGCTCACGATTATGGTTGTTATGAATTTAATATATCGAATCCTGTCTGTTTTGAGCCGTACAATTATTTCGCAAGAGAATCATTAATTCATGAGGCAATCCACGCCAATAACGATGATTTTGTAGCCAATTCAGCCTACTGTCCGAACCATGCAGCAGTGTGTACGATGCAGGAAGCATACAATGTAGCTGCAGAGAAAGATGGCGTAGAGCTGGAGGCGGAAGATGGTCCAAATTATGAGATGAGAGAAACTGAGAGACTTGCTTTTGATTGCAGCAGATATGCTTTCTGCAAACTAGACTCACGACAATACAACCACATCGCCGAGTTTTGCCAGCAAGTAGTATTTCAAGGGGAGACGACAGCACAGCGGGACAGTTTTTGTCAATAAAACATATGAAAAATACCATACAGCTTGGAATTTCAATACCGGAAACAAAAAACGTCTTAGGAGAGCCCTTAAAGACATCAGAGGTGAATGGCTTTACGATCCTAAGGTATACCTCAAACAGTCAGAGGCTTGCTGACTTTTATTACTTTAGCGAAGGGAAGTTGGTGCAAGCATCAGAAAGTATCTATGCAGGCAAACAGGAATTGCAAAGTGTTGTGAATCGCTATGGAGTACCCGAGGAATCAATATTTAAGTATAAAGACAGAGACCAGCTATTTACCGTAATCCATCTCTGGCCGAAAGAAGGGAAAGCATATGTGTCATACGGAATAACTGCAGATAGTTTGATAGAGAGGGAATTTACGTACGAGTCACAACCGTTGCAACAATATCTTTCTACATTAGGAAAAACATTCTCAAATAATGATAGAGTTGGTCTTACTATTATTCCAAATCAAAATTTTGTTTTCAATGTGTCAGAAACCCCTACTCCAATTATGACAATACAGCCAACTGATACCAGCAAGCTGACTATTGAGGAAACATCGCAAAATGAGAACATGAACTCGAGCATTATGTCTTTGGCACCTCAAGTAGTATTACTTATCTTTTTTCTACTTCTGATTGTGATGATTGGGAAAAAACTGCTTAATGCGAGAAAAACTGAAAAGTAGCAAGTGTTTTAATTTAGCCGTCGTTTGTTTTTGCTTGTGCATTTCAAAAGAACAACTTTTGTACTTACTGTTACCTACAAAATGGTTTTACACTGTGTCTGTTTAGGGAAGAAAATATCCGTCGAAGTTTGGAACAGACAACCAAAAATGAAGTGATAGCTATTTGATCTGTCACCGCCTTTGATGAAGCTACGGCGAAGCGAAGGCGGAGGTAGTGAGATTCGAACTCACGAGACTCTTTCGAGTCGCGGATTAGCAATCCGCTGCCATAGCCACTAGGCGATACCTCCATGGTTAGGTTCTCGGTGTCAGGTTCTCGGTTTTAGTTATGTCATCCTTGGCTAGATCCGCCCATGGTGAAACTAGATTGAACCTGCATCAACGGCAGACAGTGATCTGCCTCTCTGAACTACCATCAGACGTTGATTTTATCATTGATTGCGCGCAAGACCAACCAGAATGGAAACTGACCCACTGATAGATTTCGGGTATTTTGCAAAATCAGGCACTTTATTATTCGGTGAGTTTATCAGCCAGATAATGTTCGTCATCCCGGCGCAGGCCGGGATCCATAACAAAAAATCACAACCTGTGTAGGTTGCTTAACAAGTATCAAATACAAACGGCTGATTTTAAAAAGTTAGTGATGGGGCTTGCCTAGATAAAGCCCGAAACCTTGTAAGCTTTTAGTAATGTATTGAGTCTTTTTTGCATATCATTTCGATGGTTGTATCTCCATTCTGATTCTAGCAGAAAATTGCCGAATTGTTTTCTGGTGAAGCCATGAAACTTGTTCAGCCGATGTTTTGTCCAACTCCAAAAACTTTCAATACCATTGATATGTCGATCTCCATCTGCAAACTCATTCTCGTGATGTTTGACTTTTTTGTGGTTGTATCCATAGATTGCCAATGCATCGTAACTTCTCCAACCGTCTGAATATATATCACTACCAGATCTCACTGTTTGCCTGATAACTGGCAGTATTTCTGCCTGGGTTGCTCTTGAAATGACTTGAGTAAATACTTTTCCACTTCTTTTGAGTAGCCCAAAGACAATGACTTTTTTACTGGCTCCACGACCCCGTTTACCTCGTTGTCTTTTGGGACCAAAATAACTCTCATCTACTTCAACCCCATTCCCAATTTTATATTCCTCTCGTTCTTTCCAGCCATCAGCGATAATTAATCTTCTAAAATGAGCAAAATATCTCTGTGCTGTGTTCCGATTTACTAGGCAAATTTCACTCGCCTGAATAGCTGTGCAATCTGTACAAAAACATCTCACCAACACCCGAAACTTCTTGTCTGAAATTCGGCGCCGTTTTATCTCTCTATATTCTGTTGATTTATCAATCATTATGCGTATTTTACTACGCGTTATCTAGGCAAGCCCCTTCTTTAATTCAAATATTGACTGGAAATTTGTAGTTGAAAAAGCATTTAGTGCACTCTCAAATAGATTGGGTAAAGAATGTAGTGTTTCCATCAAAAACGAATCTATTAGTATTCAGTACCCAGAAGGAAAAGTGAAGAGAAAAAGAGAATATCTTGTCAAAAATAATTTTACAAAGTTGGAACCTAGCTAAATTATATTATTGAGCCATTTTAGATTCCCGTTAGCATGTAACACGGTATTTTTACCTGTCATTGAAAATGTTTTACTAGAGGATTTTATGTTAGGTTATTGGAACACCACAAGAATAGATTGCATTTACCCAAAGAATAATTGAATGTTCCACCCCCACACCTTTTTCTCTCCTTTCCCAATCCTCAGTGCCTTGCTCATACACTCAATATCTTTTCTCCTCTACCACCCCCGCCACTGCCTCCAAATTCTCCTTCCCAAACACCCTCCTTCATTTATTTTTCGCTCGAGGTAAGTCGTGAGGGTGACGTTGAGGGTGGTGATTTCTGAATCAAATGGATCCAGGAAACCACTTTGGATCGCCATGGCGCTGACAAAACCAAAAACCATGTTGGTTTTGATCAAGCAAAAGACTTTTTTATCGAACTCGGAGTAAATATATACAGTGAAATATTTTTAGCGATATAATCACGGTATGACAAAAAATAAAAACCAAGCCTTAAACTGGCAATTTTGGAAAATTGGAAATAAAGAAGAGGCCGAGTATGTGATCAAACAAAGCTCGTATGGGTTTTTGGTTGCTGGGATATTAAATTTTGTAACTGTTGCAGTGCTCTATTTTGGAATGGGATTCAAAATTGGTCTGGCCTCGATGATTGATGGGGTGATTTATGTAGTATTAGCCCTATTACTTCTGAAACTAAAAAGCAAAGTAGTTGCGGTGATATTGTTGTTGATCTCAGGAATTGGACTCGTCGCTACTTTTCTGAACCAAATTGGTGTTACTGTTGGCGGACGCAATGTTATTTTAGCAGTAGTGATATTTTACTTTGCCATTGCCAGCGTCTACGCCACATTTAAGTACCCAAAGCTGAAGTAACTCCTTTAGTATAGTTTCGCTTTTTATTGAGTAGGTGTGTTTTCTCTGCCTGCTTTTAGCACCTTAGCCATCCAGATCAACTCATCAAAACTGCGTTTAATGCGACGAATGTATGCCTCATCAAGAAGTTTGCCATTTTCATCAAATAGTTTTTGTACCGATGGAAACTGCACATCGGTAAATGTTGCCACCAGTCCCATCTCACGCACTATAGTAACAAGTGACTCAATTGCGCGAACTCCACCCCATGGTCCACTGGAAACTCCGCCAAACGCAACTGGTTTGTGAATATAGTTTTTCAGCTCACTATCGAGCATTCGTTTCAAACTGCCAGGAATCGAGTGATTATACTCAGGGGCCACGATAAAGAAGCCATCCGCTCGAGCAGTAATCTCAGTATAGCGAGAGTCTTTTCCTTCGGGATCGTTGCCGTCTCCAGGGAAGTTAAACTCTTTGGGATCGACCAGCTGCGACTCAATATCAGGGTACTCTTTACTCACTTCAAACACTAAACGTGCCGCATGAATTGATTGACGCTGCTCACGCGTTGTGCCAGCCAAAACTGGTAAAAAAAGTGTGGACATATTGCTCCTTTAGTTTTTAGCAATTCAATTTTAAAAATCGTTAGCGACGCGTTTTCATATTAATCGCATCATTGGGTTCAAGATAATCATCATCTTCGTAACACCAGATAAACGAGTGTTCGTCAGCGGGGTAGGACGCCATCACTTGGTGACCGGTCTCTGCAGCATGTTTGCGCAGGTGCTGTTGGCACGAATCACAACAACCAACGTAACCACAGGTGAGACACACCCGCTGACCAAATGGACAGAAATGGTTTTCCTCACATTTTTCAGCACGAGGTTCAGCGAATTTTTTTGGTAAGTGTTTACACTCTGAAATTTTCATTTTGACTCCTTTTTAAGCTGTTTCATCCTATTGTTCACAAGTTTGATGAAGTTGTCTAGCTCACATCTCTGATTTCTTTTTTTTACATTCGAACTAAAGAATTGGTTGGTGAAAAAGTGAAATGAAAAAGTCACGTTTCTCTCTTGGCAACAATAAATTCCAGCATTAGACTGATTTGAATGACTGGTTTATAACTCTCAAATGAAAAAACACTCCAAGATACACCCTGCGAGGATAGTAGCTCTTGATGGGATAAGAGGTTTGGCGATTGTATTGGTTTTTTTAACCCATGCTCGTATTGATCCCTTTTTCAACGTGTTACCAAGTTGGGGAAAGTGGATTTTTGCGCTTTTTTCTCAGAATGGTGAAGTAGGGGTGGCGATTTTGTTTTTGCTCAGTGGATATCTCATGAAAACACTCTACCCAACAGTACCATCAGTATTACAGTTTTGGCAAAAACGCTACACTCGAATTTTTCCAGCATTTATTGCGATGGCTACGCTTTTGTCTGTGGTGCGTTTTTTCTGGTTGTGGATTCCCAATTGGGTCATTATTGGACTATTCATTGCTATACTTTGGATCGGTTCTCAACTATGGAAAAGAGTTCGTATCCATCCACATCGTCGGAAATTAGGAATACAGATTTTTATTGTTTTTCTATTGTTACAAGTTGTGAGTAGTATTGGTTACATCATATTGCAATCCAAGGTTCCCTCAGCAGTTTATTATTTGGTGTGGCCCAAATGGATCGTGCAAGTGATTGGCTGGTGGATAAACACGACGATGGTGCTCCCGTTTGGGAAGTATGTGTCACAACTGGATGGTGTGTACTGGAGCGTATGTTTGGAAGTATTGTTTTACTTGCTTTACCCTATTGTGTTTTTGCCGATTTTTACACGTGTGGTATCAAAGAAGTCGAAGTGGTTAAACATGACTGCGCTACTAGCGTCAGCAGGCTTTTTTTTCGGTTTGAGTTTAATTGGTAAAACAGTATTTGGATTGTATCTGTTGCAGTTGCAGATGGGAATATTTTTTGTGATGGGCATGGTAATGAGTCATTTGGAACAAAGTGCGTTTGTCAAAGTCGCTGTTCGCAAAGTACAGTTAATACCCGAAAAACTGTTATCAGTCCTTTTATTGTGTGGGACGATCGGCGCACCAATTTTTTGGAGAACAGTAACGATACCCAGTGAAGTCCAATTGATTGTTTGGGCGATCCCGTTGAGTTTGGTGTTCTTGCTGACACAGCATCTCTCAACCAGTTGGAAAAGATGGTTATCAAGCAAGTTATTTGTCCTGCTGGGACAGTATAGTTACGCGATTTATTTAACGCATACAGTAGTGCTTGAAATGTTGACTCGATCAGGGAACCCTGCAACGATGATAGGCTCAGCGTGGTTACTTATTGTTTCTGTTGGTTTAGTTATGGTCTTTTCGTTCTTTGTACATCGCACTTTAGAGCGACCATATTTTACCGATCGTTTATCAACACCAAAAAAATTTTCTTCACCACCGACGCTTTCATTGTTAAAAGTGCCATCATGGAGTAATCAGATGCAGTTTGCAAGTATTGTTGTGGTAGTAGTGTTCGCAACTTTCTTTTTGATTTGGTACGCGAATAGAGCACCAGTTTCGCTTAGAGCCCATATCAACAACTATCAATCTCAAACTCCTCGGCAACAATTGATCACTGTTGAGCAACCGGTAGAAATACCGTTTACTGCTCAACACAATGGTTTGGGTATGTTGTTTGTGCATATTAAGCCGCTTACTTCTCAAGAAGCAAAAGTACTGGGAGCAAACACTTTTGGTGATAACACCCTAGCCGCATTACATGTTGAGATCAAAAAAGAAGCTGGTGAAGTGATTGCGAGTGCTGATTATCCGCTCTATCAGATTTATGAGTCGAGATTTTTCCCTCTGGGATTGCCAGTTCAGACTAATTCAGAGGATCAACGATATGTTTTGAAATTATCAAGCACTGATGCTCAAGCACATAGTTATGTAGGACTCATGAATGAAGGAGTTGCTTTGCGGTCAGTTTACTTTGTTGACAAGCAGCAGCTGCTTTCCCGCCCCAGTGCTTTGTTAGCGCATCTGTTACATTTATGTAAACAACCCTTTATGGAAAAACAGGCAATCTTGGAAGTATTACTGATGGCTCCTTTTTTAGGAATACTGCTGTTTTTAACAATGAAACCTTGGAGAGGAATCAACCGGTTATTCTAGTAGCTTTTTTCCAAATAGAGTGTCCAATCATCAATGTAAATTGTTGAGTTCCAGTTAGGCAAGTGTACATAGAGTTTGAACTAAGGAGTGACATGTTCGAGAGTGTTTAAAGTCGCTCCCGACCAGAGCACCATAAATTTATTCTCAGAAACGCGATATAATAGCGGTGAAGATGGTTATTTGATTGAATAGAACACAATGAAAATTTTTCCCAAAAAAATACAATGGCAGTGGGTTTTTGTTATTTTTCTGGTCATAGCAATTGGCTTAACCGGTCGGTTTTATCGATTGGATAAGTATCCCGCAGGACTTCATCAAGATGAAGCATGGTTTGCCTACAACGCGTTTTTGCTCATGAAAGATCAAACCAATATTTATGGTCAAAAGTGGCCGCTGACTGTTGACATGTGGGGTGATCAGGTCCCGGCCATTCACTCGTATGTTTTAGTTCCTTTTATCAAACTGTTTGGAGTCAACACCTTTGCCTTTCGCAGTGGCATTGTCTCAATGGGAATCCTCGCTGCAGTTGTGGTGTTGTATTGGTTATATCGGCAAACCAAAAACGAAAAGTTGGTGTTGTTAATGGGATTAATGATTGCGATGTCACCGTGGGCAATTGTGATGTCCCGAGCGTCGTCAAGTGTGATGATTGATTCGTTTGCGTTGGCGCTGCTGGTCTTGGTTGATTCAGTCGTATTGGACAGAGCATTGAAAAGAAAAAAGCGCGGTTTTGATGCAAAGTTATGGTTGGGGAGTGCCGTGGTCTACCTGCTTAGTATCGCTTGTTACGTAACCTACTTTACTTCTCGTTTATTAGTCCCGCCGTACTTGGTCGCTTTAGGAATCTATTTTTGGTGGACTCATCGCAAAAGTTGGCGATTGCAAATTACTTTGGGGGTAATAGTTCCCGTGTTAGCCTATTTGATTTTTCCTTTTGCGACTTACTTGATGACCCCGTATGCACTGGGTCGATTTGAACAAACCGCTGTCACGCAGAGTACTGGGGTGAACGCACTGCTCACTCATCATATTAGCCAGTCAGGTGAAGCGGGTCTGCCCACCTGGTTGACACGGGTGCGCTTCAATAAAGTGACTGAAGTAGTTACTTTGATTTGGGAGCAGTATATCGGTTTACTCTCACCCAGCGTTTTATTATTTCACAATGGTCCACCGGCGCGCTATGAAGTTCCCAATGGGTTGTCGGTGACAGTGTTCGAGTATTTTGGTGTGTTGTTTGCCGCCATGACAATCTTTTTGTGGCGAGCACCATCAAAAGATGACTCTGAAAACTCATATTTGGGGAAGTTAGAGAATACGGATGTTCGTCCGCTTATTTGGTTGACGTTATTTTTTACACTTACCGCTGCCGTTCCTTCAGCGCTCACCAAAGACGATTTTCCCAATTTGCAACGAGCGGTGATCATGGTGCCGTGGTTTCAAGTCACTAGCGCGCTGGGATGGTTTGTGGTGTTGCAACAATGGTTGCACCCTAGCGACAAAGTCAAATCACTGTTCAATACGCTCAAGAAACAAGTGAGCTCACCGATTGGGATTACCGTGCTTGTTTTGCTATTGTCAGCCCCATCGCTGTTTAGTTTTTGGTTTGGATATATCGTGCAAACTCCGTATGAGCTCCCGATTCATCGTAGCCGTGCCGGTGAAGAGTTAGCCAAATGGATTAATGAAAATGCCCATGATGCTAAGATTATTGAGGATCATGTAGAAGGAGTGTTTTTCTACCCATATCTATTTTCTGCTGAGGACTTTCGAAAACTGCCGATTCAAAAAACTGGAAAATACTTTTTGGATTCTCGGGACTTTTGGATTGGCAATCGACACTTTGTAGCTGATTTGTGTAGCTCAAAAGAGCTTCATGAGCAGAAGTATGATTATTACATTTTTTATGTCTTGAATGATCGTTGTCGCAATGCTGATGGGATGGTGAAAGTGTTCGAGGCAAAGTATGACGACGGGCATGTTGGGTTTGGAGTGTATAAGCAGTATGTCCCGCCGGGGGAGGATTCAGGCCAACCGTCGTCATCCTGAACAGTCTAGCGAGGAACGAGCCAGACGGTTTCAGGATCTGTGTGCAGATAACTTTTTGATTGTAATTTTAGTCTCAACTAACTTAAAAACCTATGACTCTCAAAATCCTCTCTCTCAATCTTTTTGAAGGTGGTATCTTGTGGGATAATATCGTCACTTTCTTACACAAAGAGCAGCCCGATATTTTGTGTTTGCAAGAAGTCATTGATGGATCTGCTGATCAGCCAACTCATTTTCAAAGTATTACTCGATTGAAAAAGGTACTTCCGGATTTTCACTATTTTTTCTCTCCGGAATTATATGAAGTGAGTTCAAAAGGGGAGGGTGATATTGGTAACGCGATTTTTTCTCGTTTCCCTCTTTCAAATCAACAAACCATCTTTCTTAATGGTAAATATCAAAAAGTGAATCGCCCCGAAGACAAAGAAGATTTTTCCACAGACCCAAAAAATTTGCAGTCATGTCTAGTAACAGTAGCAGAAAAGTCTATTCACGTTTTAAACTTGCATGGGATTTGGGGGTTAGACGGGGGTGATAACCCTGATCGTTTGGAAATGAGTGAGAAGATTATTGGGGTGATCAGAGATAAATTATCGCTGGTGCTAATGGGGGACTTTAATGTACGACCCGATACTCAAACAATTCGCAATATCGAAAAACATTTGGTCAATGTGTTCAAAGACGAGTTGACCACTTCCTTTAACATGCGACACAAAACCAATCCTGGGTATGCAACAGCAGTGGTTGATATGTTTTTTGCCACAAGTGATCTGACGATTGTGTCACACTGTTGCCCAGATGATGATGTCTCTGATCATAAGCCGTTGGTGGTGATGATTGAGATGTAAGAGTGTAGAGTGTGGAGTGTAGAATGTTGATTTTGCGACTAGCGATTAGTCGTTAGAGTCAGGATTGTATTTTGAAAGCAAGAAAAAATAAAAAAGTCGTCATCCTGAACAGTCAAGCGAGGAACGAGCATGACGGATTCAGGATCTAAAGTCTGTGCTTCTGAGATAATCAATTTATCGAAAAATGTCTCAAAACTTCGGATTCCCACTACAATCCCATTATTAGTATTCTAAGTTTTCCAAATCACTGATCCTGAAACAAGTTCAGGATGACGACTTTATATTGTCTTTGCTTTCGATTTACAATTTTTTGTTTGTTGCTCTTATCTTAGTTGGCATGTAATCGGTGTTGAAAGGAGCTGGTTTGTGTCTCTTGCAGCTTGCCTTGCTCGCCGAAACCACTTGAATGAAAACCTGACTAACGATCAAGTTGAAATTTCAAGTACGAAGGAGGGGGGCTTGCAACTTATTGTTATCATTATTT
>CAZOWX010000015.1:0-44434 GCA_964583795.1 uncultured Pseudomonadales bacterium
CTATTTGTTGGTTTCGTGATGTGGTGGGTGTTGTTGCAGTTAACCATTGATTCGTCTAATCCACTCTATCAGCTTTTCGCAGCAACATACGGAGTGGTTGCTTTGTGGGGTGGCTTGTGGGGAGTATTTAGCTCAAAGGCCTGGGGAGGAATAAAAAGCATTATGGGGAGAGCCATTTTATTTTTTTCTTTGGGACTTCTTTTTCAAGAGTTCGGTCAATTGACGTATTCGTATTATATTTATTTTGCAAAAATCGATGTTCCGTATCCCTCTTTAGGAGATATTGGATATTTTGGAAGTATTTTTTTCTATATTTGGGGAATACTACTACTTGCAAAAGCAGCAGGTGTGAAGTTTGCTTTATCAACGACTTTGAATAAAGCACAAGCTATTCTCATTCCTCTGTTTATGTTGTCGATTGGTTACTTTTTGTTTTTGCAAGGTTACGAGTTTGATTGGTCGAGTCCACTAACTATTTTTCTGGATTTTGGTTATCCCTTACTTCAAGCTGTTTATGTTTCAATAGCGATATTGACCTACTTACTCTCCAGAAAATTTTTAGGCGGAATAATGAAAAGTAGAATTTTGCTTGTTTTGCTTGCCCTTATTTTTCAGTTTTTAAGTGATTATACTTTTCTATTTCAAGCTACAAATGGCAGTTGGTATGCTGGTGGTATAAATGACTTAATGTACTTGATTTCATATACTTTAATGGCTGTCAGTTTATTTTACTTGAGAAGTATGTTCTTCAGGTTAAATAGCAAATAACTATGATAAATGTTTTTGTGATGCTAGCCAGCAAGATTATTCAAGACCAAGAGGCCGTTATTGGTCCACTGGCTTGGAGCGAAGCAGAAAAGGTTAAAGGCATCAAAATTTCAAACAAGACTGTGGATATTGATGGTGATGGTAAACAAACTCTTGAGAGGCTGGTCAATCAGTATGAAGGATTGTTTGGAAGAGCGTCTGTTGAGGTGTGTAAAGACGCTATTCGCAAACTCATGAGTGATATTGATCCAAAAGATTTACCAGAGGTACTGCTTCATTAAACGCAATTCGTCATTATCTCGTAATTGGGAAATTTAGTCGTGTTATACACAACACGCGTGTGTATACTGAAACGTATGATAAATGATCAGTCGCAAGCAAATTTGCATGACGTTACTGAAGATCTCTACAAAAAAAACTTAGAGCTAGTCAATGCCAATAAGGAAATGGCTCTGCTTCAGAAATTGTATGAGGCAATGGCGGTCCGATTGAACTTGGAGGAGTTGGCACAAGAGTTTATTGAAATCATTACCAAAGAGCTTGATTTTCATGGTGGATTGGTCGTGATGAAGCAAAAAGGAAAACAAAACCTTGGTTTTCTCGCTGCACACTTTTCCAAAAAGAACGAGCAGATGAGTCAAGTAACCCGAAAACTCGACAAAGGTGCTTCGATAGGATTAAAACAGGCACAAAACCCCTTTGTACACGTTTTTTATGAACAAAAACAATACACAGTAGACGAGCCCACCAAAGTACTCTCTCCTTTTTTTGATACTCAGAGTATTTCAGTTATTGAAAAATCAGGTCATGTAACCTCAGCCATCATTTTCCCCTTAAGCTTTGGTGCGCATCATATTGCAGTGTTGTCAATTTTTTTGAAGCGCTCTGTTGCTGATTTAAGCGATTTTGAAAAGGAAGTGTTGCAGCGAATTTCTGTGGTGTTTGGAGTAGCTTTAGATCGTGTGATGATATATCGAGACTTATTGGATGCGAACAAGAAACTCAAAATGTTGGACAAACTCAAAGACGAGTTTGTGTCTGTGGCTTCCCATGAATTAAGAACTCCATTGACAGCGGTGAAAGGCTATCTTTGGTTGGCAGTAAACAAATCTCCAACTCCCCTGCCTCCAGATGTTGCGGCAAATCTAAAGATTGCGCACGATTCGACTGAGCGGTTATCACACATGGTTGAGGATATGTTGACCATATCCAGAATAGAAGGTAAACGATTAAAACTCGAACAAACGCAATTCAATCTTAGCGAGTTGATGCAACAAGTTCATGACGAGTTAGCAATTCGAGCGAGTAATAAACATATTCAATTCACACTTGAAAAACCAAATGATGTTTTGGAAATCTTTGGTGACAAAGAGAAGATTCGTGAGTGTATCATTAATTTAGTAGGAAATTCGTTGAAATTTACTCCTGAGCAAGGAGTTGTATCAATGCATTTAGCACAACTGAAGGATACCGTGGTGATTGAAGTGATTGACACTGGTCCAGGCATTTCAGATGATGATCAAAAAAAACTGTTTCAAAAATTTTCCAAACTTGACAACTCGTATCAAAAAATTAAGGAAAGTGGTAGCGGTCTAGGTTTATATATCACCAAACAGATTGTTGATATGCACTCGGGGAAAATTAGTGTCCATTCTGACCTAGGAAAAGGAACGACATTTAGTATCTCGTTACCAAGTAAAAAGGAATAAAGGAATTGATATGCCTAAAATTTTATTAGTTGAAGATGACGATCGTTTGTTACAACTGTACCGCCAGTTACTTGAGTCTGATGGGTATGAGGTTGAAATGTGTAGTAATGGCAATGATGCGAGCGAAAAAATGATTAAAGGTGGGTATGATTTGGTTTTACTTGATATTATGCTTCCAGGGAAAGATGGTTTACAGATTTTGGAAGAACTTCGAACATCAAAGCCTGAGAAAAAAAATGGTGGGATTATTTTGTTAACCAACCTAGCGCAAAATGAGACAATTGAACGAGCACTACAGAACCAAATTAGTGGTTACATTATAAAAAGTAGGTATTCACCAGAAGAGTTTCTCAATCAAGTAAAACAGACACTTCACGATCAAAACAGTTCATTACAATGAATACATCGTCATTTATCCTTACAGCTGGCACAGACGCTCTTTACAAAAAGATATTTGATCTTTCTCCAGAGGCAATTGTTATTATTGACAAGTCAGGCCGTATTATTGAAATGAACAATCGTACGACTGATTGGCTGGGGTATTCAAAGAAAGATTTGTTGCACAAGCATTTACTGCAGTTGCCATTTTTTTCATTACACAGTAAAGAAGTTGTGATTCAAAACTTCTTAAAAAGAATTGCTGGACATAATCCTAGCGAGTACGCTCTCGAATTTATCGCGAAATCGGGAAAAATTAAAATTGGAAAAATTCGAGGTGAACTAATCAAAGATCATTCAGGGAAAGTTATTGGTGATTTGGTAATGGTCACCGAGTCAACAAAGGAACATCAAGAATCAGTTGCGCTTCAAAGAAAGGAAACGATTTTAGAGGCGGTTAATTATAGTGCCAGGTATTTTCTACGGTCTCAAGCAACCGAACAAGATTATAAAAAGGTGCTTCAATCCATTGGTAAGTCAGCCTCAGTAGATCGAGCAATTTTAATCATTAACGATTTGTTAGGGCAAAGATATGAGTGGTTAAGCGAAGGAACAAAAAGTGTCATTGCAGATCCCGAATTTCCGAACTTGTTTGACTCTCACCCTGCATTTGCCAGTTTTGTTGAAAAGCTAAAGTTGGGTAAAGCTGTTTACGGAAAGAAAGCAGACTTTCCTCCAAAGATTCAGAAAGTGTTTGAAAAATTTGGGGTGAAAGCGATTATGTTGCAACCAATTTTCGTGAATAAAAAGTGGTGGGCATATTTATGTTTGCAAGATTGTGAGGAAGACAGGGAGTGGTTTGAGCAAGAGCTGGATGCCTTAACAGTTGCCACGAAGATTATTGCCGCCGCCATGGAACGTAACTTGGTCGAAATCAAGCTCAGAGAAACAGTTGGGTATTTGAAACACGAAAAAGATCGTGTATTGCAAGAGATTGCCAATACTCAGAAGTTTCGACAAGCGGTTGAGAGCGCTACCGATGGTGTGATGATCCTTTCTGTTGATAAAAAAGTGAACTATGTGAACCCCGTATTGGAGACGATGACAGGTTTTCCAAGTGCAGAACTTGAAGGGAAGGAACCGTTTTTTCTTAATCCCGATAAAACTCCGCGTCAAATTCTTAGCAAAGTTTGGCATGAGTTAGCCTACCACGGCTCATTTGCATCTGATGAAGTCATGATCCTCAAGAAAAATGGTGATGATTTGGCTGTTCGACTGTCGTTGTTTAGCGTTCAAGATAAAGGAACGGTCCAGTTTTATGTGGGATTATTGGAAGACATAACAAAGAGAAAAGAGGTTGATCAGTTGAAAACTGAGTTCATTTCAATTGCATCACATCAACTGAATACTCCACTATCTGCAATGAAGTGGTTTTTGGACCTTTTGCAGTCTGGTAAGGCTGGAGCTCTTTCTGAAAAACAAAATGAGTTTGTTCAAAATATCGTTGACTCAAACCTTCGAATGATTGCCCTCGTTCGATCGTTACTCAACATTTCTCGAATAGAGTCAGGGCGAATTATTATTGATCCGAGAATGACAGACGTTCGGTCACTCGTTGATGAAGTGATTAAAGAGATACTGCCGTTTACTCAAAAGAAAAATCAACAGGTTAAAGTTGACATTGCTTCTGATGTGAAGAAAGTGTTGCTTGATCCGCGGCTGATTCGAAATGTTTATCTGAACTTGTTAACGAATGCCTCTAAGTACTCACCAGAGAAAACTCTAGTGGAGGTTAAAGTGTTTATTCAAGGTGACCAACTTGTCTCACATATCATTGATCAGGGGTATGGGATCCCAAAGCAAGATCAACACAAAATTTTCACCAAGTTTTTTAGAGCTGAGAACGTCGTGAAGATGCAAGTTGATGGTAGTGGTCTGGGAATGTACTTGGTAAAAATTGTAATTGAGTCGTCAGATGGTCAAATTTGGTTAAATAGTGATGAAGGAAAAGGGACAGATGTTGGTTTCTCACTTCCCTTATCTGGAATCAAGAAAAAAGCTGGGGATGTTTATCTTGATCAGAACGCGTACTCATAACTCCCTCTTCTCTTTCATCATCTTTGCGTATAATGAAGTATAACGTTTGGAGTATCTTGGCTAGTTTTTTAGCGAAAGGATTTTATGAAAAAAGTTTTAGTTGTTGAAGACGACAAGTTTTTAGCAAATGCCTACAAGGCTGGATTTGAAGGTGAAGGACTAGAGGTGACCATTGCCTATGATGGTGAAGAAGCACTAGAGCAGGTAGAGCAAGTACGACCAGACGTGATTATACTCGATATTTTAATTCCTAAAATTGATGGGTTTGCAGTACTACAACGTATCAAAGCAAATAAAGAATTGGAAAAAATTCCAGTGGTAATTGCTTCAAACTTAGGTCAAAAACAAGACATTGACAAAGGACTTGAGTTAGGTGCAGTCGATTACATTGTAAAAAGTGAGTCGTCAGTTACGGAAATCTTGGCAAAAATTAAAAAAATTGTCGGCTAAGTCTTAGCGTTGAGTTGCTTTTTGCAAATTACGTTTTCGCAGGCGAAGGTGGTGTGGAGTCACTTCGAGCAACTCATCAGGACCAAGAAAATTAAGACATTGTTCGAGTGAGAACTTTACTGGTGGAGCAATTCGAACCAGTACATCAGCATTACTACGAACGTTAGTAGCTTTCTTTCCTCTTGTAGCATTCATTACCAAGTCTTGTGGCCGAGTATTTTTGCCGATGATCATTCCCCCATACACTTCTTCACCTGGTTCAACGAAAGTTTCACCGCGTTCCTGAATGTTTGAAAGACTATACGTCAGTGCTGTCCCCGTATCCGAGGAAACAATCACGCCATTTCGCATCCATGGCGTGTCAGGTCCCTTTGGTTCATACCCCAGTGGCATTGAGTGAATGAGAGCACTGCCTGATGTCGCAGTGAGTAGCTCGTTACGGTATCCAATTAGGTTACGAGTAGTGATGCGAAACTCAAATTTGACGCCAGTTTTACCAGTGACCATATTTTGCAGCTCAGCCCCGCGCTGTCCCATGCTTGTAGTAACGAACCCAATATGTTCTTCTGTCACTTCAATCGTTACTTTTTCCCACGGCTCCAATGTTGAGCCATTTTCTTCTTTGAAGATGACCTCTGGTCGAGATACTGAAAACTCGAATCCCTCTCGTCGCATGGTCTCGATTAAAATCGAAAGGTGTAGCTCTCCTCTCCCAGCTACGATAAAAAGGTCAGCTGTTGGTCCAGGGCTAATTCTCAGTCCAACATTGGTTTCTAACTCTTTTTGTAAACGACTGCCGATTTGTCGAGATGTCGTTAACTTGCCATCGCGACCAACGAATGGTGAGTCTGAAACTGAAAACTGTACTTGAACGGTAGGTTCAGTGATAGAGAGCATTGGTAGGCCATCTGGAGCTGTTGGATCTGTTAGTGTGTCACCAATTTTGGCTGCTGAGAAACCCGTTAGAGCTACGATATCTCCAGCCGAAGAAGAGTCGATTTCAACTTTATTCAAACCGAAAAAAGTAAATAAATATTCAACACGAGTTTTTTCCAGTGCTTGGTTTGCTCTCATGATTTGAAGTAGCTCACCTTTTTTTACAGTGCCTCGTTGAATCTTGCCTATGACATACCGACCTTTGTAGGAATCAAAATCGAGTGAAGTAATCTGCATTTGGAAGGGGCCATTGAGTGTCACTTTTGGTGCCGGGATGGTTTTCACTATGGTTTCGAAAAGTGGAGTGAGATCAGTGCTATCCGTGATTGCTAATGAGTGGTTGGGTTGAGCCGAAACGTGTTTGCCGACAATTCCGTCTCGCCCAACTCCGTATAAAACCTCAAACCGAAGCTGTTCATCAGAAACTGCTAGTTCCAGAAACAAGTCGTTGACCTCTTCAATAACTTCATCTGCTCTCTGATCTTTGCGGTCAACTTTATTGATCAGGACGATGGGTTGCAATCCATTTTGTAAAGCCAATGAAAGGACGTAGCGGGTTTGTGACAAGACCCCTTCTGCAGCATCAACAAGAAGGATGCACCCATCAGCCATGTTCAAAACTCGCTCAACCTCTCCGGAAAAATCAGCGTGACCAGGTGTATCTAAAATGTTTAGTTTGTATCCTTGCCAATGGACAACAGTGTTTTTTGCTAGAATGGTAACGCCGCGTTCACGTTCGAGATCATTACTATCAAGAATCGTTGTTTGTTGCATCTCAGCTTGATGCTGAGCGAAGACATGGGCCTGTTTCAACAGTCCATCAACCAAAGTGGTTTTTCCATGGTCAACGTGAGCAATAATAGCAATATTTCGAATGTGATCGATATCCATATCAAAACTTCCTTTGGAAATTCGCAAGGAACGCAATTATACTCCATTTTTTGTAAATTGCCAATCTGGAAGGCTAAAATTACAGGTTTTGCTGATAGAGCTGTGATTTGTATTGAGCAAGCATCCGTGAGCTACTGTACTGTTCTCGAATAACTTGTGCAGTTTTCACCATTTTGTTTAGCCATTCTCTGGGGATGGCAGTGTCATCCCGTTGAGTAAACAAAGGAATGATGCCCTGCTCTATCTGGTTATACAGCGATTCAGAGATATGGTCGTTGTCCAGAATCCAACCTAAGTTATTCCAATTTACTTCCCGCACCCAACCATCATTGGTACTACATTGAAGCACTCCATTGAGACCTGCTTTCATGCCACTAGTCCCACATGCTTCAAAACCCTCAACTGGCGTATTGAGCCAAACATCGCTTCCTTGGACTAGAAGTTCCGCAACACTTAAGTTGTAGTCGGGAACGTAGATTAAATTACTCGAAAATTCTGGAGATTGTGAGAGCTGAAAGACGTGTTTGACCATTTCTTGAGCTTGAAAGTCATGGGTGTGACCTTTACCAGCAAAAACAACATACACAGGAACTGCAGACGAGAAAAGAATGTGATGAAGGCGTTCGAGTATCCAAAACAGAGCTTCAGGTCGTTTGTATTGAACAAATCGTCGTGCCCAAGTCAAAACAAGGCCATTTCTGGACAACTTTTTACCTGTTCGTTTGGCGATAAAGTCAATCAGCCGATCTTTTGACTCCTGGTGTGCATGCCAGAATTCGACTGGATTTTGGGGTGCTATCTCGTTGAGATTCCAGCAGTGGTTCTTTTCGGGGGAGTACCACCTTGGTAAAAAAATGCCATTCGTTATTGGTAACAACTCAAAGTTTGGCCAAAGTTCTTTTGCTTTTTGGGCGTGATACCTGCTGACGGCATTGGTTTTTCCGGCGGTACGTAGCCCGAGGAATGTCATCGAAAACAGTGAGCTTCCTGGGATATTTCCAAGCTCCAGCAGTTTGCTGACTACCAGTGAACGCTCTTCAGCAAAGGAAGCCAGAAATACTGTCACAAGCTCATTTGGGAAATTATCATTTCCGGCAGGTATCAGCGTGTGATTGGTGAAACGTAATTTTTGTTTCGCCCGTTCTAAAGCGTCCTGATAGCTCAAGCCGAATTTTCCCATTAGGTCTGCGATATGCTCAAATGCACAGAAAGCTGCGTGTCCTTCATTCATGTGCAAATACTGAGGATCAAGGTGCAGTTTTTTCAGCAAACGCATCCCCCCCACTCCTAAGACGAGTTCTTGAGCAAGTCGGTGTTCTTTATCACCGGAATAGAGCCGATCAGTTATCTGTTGAAATTGAGGAACATTTTCTGGTAAGTTAGTGTCTAATAAGTACAAGTTAAAGTGTTGATACTTTTTTCGCCACACTCCAATTTTGAGTAACTTTTCCTGGAAAGGAATCGTCAGAATGATTCGTTCACCGTCACTATCAACCAGAGGTTCCAGCCCAGCTGTTTCAGGAAGTATTTGTTCCAACGTATTGGTTGGGCCCATTTCCTTGATGTCTTGTGTATACGTAGTTGTATACAACAGTCCGATGCCAACCACAGGAAAGTTTTGTTGACCAGCTTCTAGTAAAAAGTCACCAGCAAGTACACCAAGGCCTCCAGAATAGATATGTACATCATCACGAAGTGCAAACTCCATGCAAAAATAGGCGACAACGGGTTGCTCAAGTTGATCTGACATTCAACCATTCTGGCTGATTATTGTGCAACTGTGAAGGGTGAAACGAATGAGGACTCTCGATTCAAGTGAACTGTTCCTTTTACTTCAAATTGAGTGATGAGAGTTTTTTGTTCAAAAAATGAATACAAAAAAACCTCACCATAATGGTGAGGTTTCTCGTTGTTTTTAAAAAAACAATTATCGGTTGTTATCCGAATATGATCGGTGTTGGTATCCACCACGGTCATTACCACGTCGGTCGTTAAACCGAGGTTGTCGTGGTTGTGGAGGACGAGCCACTGAAACGAAAATTTGTCGTTCCATCACTTCTTTGCCATTCAATGCTTCAACAGCTGTTTGAGCTTGATCAGCACTGGCAAAGGTGACAAAACCAAAACCTTTTGAACGACCACTAAACTTGTCGGTCATTACAATGCACTCGACAACTTCGCCAAACTCGGCAAATGCGGCCTGCAGGTCTTCGGATGTCATCCGATAATTAAGATTTCCAACAAACAGTTTTGCTGGATTTGCTGCACTTGCAGCGGAAAAGTCTGACATGGAGACTCCCAAAGTTCTTCGCACATCTTACATCTTACTCTAGCATTACCTTGGAAGTAGTGAAGAATGTATCAAAGACACTAACTAATAATACTCATAGTATACCACGTTTTGAAAAGAAATGCCTCTGAAGATACTAGTGGGTGTGAGAGTGCGGTTTTTTACTGTGATCAAGTGCCAATAGCGCTTGTTTTGACAGTTTCTCGACTACTACTGCTGCAATCAGAGTACTGAGTGGAACCGCCAGAACAAGGCCTATTGAGCCGGCTAATGTGCGAATTACCTCCTCAAGTATGACTTCGCTGTTCAATGTGACCCATGTTGGAATTTGTTGATTAATGGTAAATAGTAAAAAAAGTGGCAAATTTGCTCCTGCATAGGCTAAAATCAGTGTGTTTACAAGTGAAGCCACGTGATCTCTTCCAACGTTTAGCGCTCGATCGTACAGTTCTGTAAATGGAATGTTTGTTTTTAGTGTTTTTAACTCAAAAACAATAGCAATCTGTGCCACGCAAATATCATCGAGCACTCCGAGTGCCCCCAATAAAATTCCCGCCAGAAGTAATCCCTGTAGGTTAATTTTTGCGGTTTGCCCGAATTGTAAAAAGTAGGCTTCCTCACTGCCAAGTCCAACTATCTGTGCAGCTTTAACGGACATGGTAGACAAAAGAGCCACAACCAGCAAAATGGATAGCATGGAAGCTAAAGCGAGGTGCGATTTTAACGACCATCCGTGAGATAAATAAATGCTGAGTGCTGCGATAACGGTTGATCCTATCATCGCTATCAGAATCGGATTTTCTCCAGCCAGGATATGAGGGATGATGAACGCTGTTAATACTAACAAGCTGACAGCCATACCCATAATTGAGAGTACACCTTGCCAGCGCGCCACAACGATGACGAGCAAAAAGAAGCCTCCGAGCAACCAATACATGGTTGGTGCTCGATAAATGTCGACAACCACAACTTGTGTTTCAGTGTCGTTGACTGGTTGCTCTGATAAAATGACTGTTGTTCCAGCTTTCAGAAGTTGATTTTTATTTAATGGCTGAAACTCTGTTCCCACGTCAATAGTGATTTCTTGAAGAGTATCCGTTCTTTTGACGTTTATTTTTTGAGTGAAAAACACGTCCTCACCCTGTGCGATTTTGTTTTGTTCAATAACTTTTTCCACTGATCCTAAAAAATAGCTTTGGGAAGCTGTATTTTCGCTGGCAACGCAACGTGGAGGAAGACAAGCTCTAATAATAAGCAAAGCAAAAAATGTGAGTATTACTCGTTTCATAGTAGGCAGTCCTTAGTATACCCTGTACTAAAGTGAGGTAAAATACTGTGTATGGCAAGACGAATGACAAAGGTAAGCGAGCAAGTTCTTCGCTTACTCAAACAGCATCATTTATTGTCTGCTTCACAGATACTGACGCATTTGGTTCCAGTGTTCCCTACAGTAAACAAAACGACCGTGTATCGCTCGCTCGAGTTTATGGCACAAACCGGGCTGATTTGCCAACACCAATTTGGATTAAAAGAGGCTGTTTTCGAACTTCGTACGCATCACCACGATCACTTAGTGTGTACCCAGTGCGGTCGTTTACAGACTGTTGAGTGTCTTACAAGCGCCCCTAAAGAAATTGATGGTTTTCAAATTGATCATCACCATCTGACAGCCTATGGCTTGTGTCCAGCTTGTCAGCAAGCAATGCAGCCGTAAGTATTACTCCTGAGGGATGAGCAATACAGCGATACAGTACAGCAAAACGGCTGGAAATATTCCTGTTGACATAGCTGTAACAACGACTGCAATTCGTACCAGCGACACATCTTGACCAAGATAATTCGCCAGACCACTACACACCCCTGCTATTTTTTTGTCGCTTCCTAACAGCAATTTTTTTTGAGCTTTCATTTGTTTTGTTTGTGTTAGTTGTTGGGAGCTTTTACAATTTCGACTCCGACTAACTCAATGAGTGGGTACTCTTTTTTGACTCTATCCCAGAATTTTTGAGAAACTTTATCGGAGTACTTTCCGTACATTCCGCGTTCCATCCCTGCACATAAGCGGTCTTCGTACTCCCGAATCACTTCCATAACTTCTTTCCCAATAGCATTATACTCTGATTGCAACTGTGAGCGATTGTGGTGATAGGCATCATGAATCTGTTTGAATTTGGTGAATAGATCATGATGCTCTTCGAGCATCTGTTTGAAGATTTGAGTGAATTTTGGCATTCAGAAATTGTACAATACCCACATGTCTTTGCAAGCGATTCTTGCTATTTGTGGAGTTACGGTGATTGTGAGTATTTTTGGTTTGCTGGGATTGTGGTTCCCATATCTTTTGGCGATAAGTTTATTTTTGTTGGGTGTGAGTGGGTCAGTGTTTATTGTCACTGTTTTGAAATTCCAATTTTCACTAAAGAAAATTGATTATTTTCACAGTGTCGGGCGGCTTCTGTTGATTTTCATACTATTGTTTCACGCGATTCATGTCTTTGTTCCAGAAACAGGATTCGACGCACTTTGGTATCACTTACCACTGATTCAACGGTATGCTGAACACCACCAATTGACATACGAAGCCGATTTTTACCAAAGTTTGTATCCGCAGTT
Source organism: uncultured Pseudomonadales bacterium (assembly GCA_964583795.1). Lineage (GTDB taxonomy): Bacteria > Patescibacteriota > Microgenomatia > UBA1400 > PJMF01 > JBDTME01. The sequence goes on from CAZOWX010000015.1 coordinate 12,133, forward strand.
TGCTGATGGGGTGTTACTTCTTGGTTACTCTGTATCTGGGGTAATTGGTGCGAAATGTGTCACCTATTTGTTTTTTTTGCTGCTGCTTGCAAGTTCTTATCATTGGCTGAGATCAAAGCTTTCAAGTAACGATGCCCTTACTGGAACTTTGGTGCTCAGTCTTTTTCAAGTTGTTGGTTGGCAAGCATCAAGCGTCTATGTTGACTTGATCAGCTCGGTCTTTTTTTTATGGGCGTCTTTTGAACTCGTTTTGGGTCATGCTTTTTGTAAATGGGATAAACATTTTTTTATTGCCTGCATATCAGCTGGTGTCTTTTTTGGGTCAAAGTTTATCAATCTTGGATTCATTCCATTGTTTTTGTTTTTGACGGTAGTGACCTTGTTTGGTTATACATCTGAGCAATCGATGCGATCACGGTTGACTCGGTTGTTTGTCTATTGGGGAGTAGTGATTAGCTTGGTACTGCCCTGGCATGTTAGAGCTTGGTGGATGAGCGGCATTTGGTTATTCCCGATTGGAACAGTGTATGCTGTCCCGGTCATTAGTCAAATGGGTGTAACAGGTTGGACTGAATGGTTTGCGTTAAGGTGTGGTACAGTTTGGCGACTGCCGATTGATTTTTTCTGGCACAACGATGGATACGTTTCACCGTTACTCCTGTTCTTTTTCCCATTTGCCCTCACACAAAAAACTAGATCATTTGCCACCTTTTTAGGAATAATGATTGGTCTATATGGTCTCTTCTTTTGGTACTTTTTCCCCCCGCCATCGACTCGGTATGTACTTGGACTTGTGATCGTTTTTTGGATAGTTATATGGCAGCAAACGGTGCTCTATGCGAAAAGTCGTCCAAAAGTACTGCTTTTCGTTAGATCACTCGCTATACTGAATGTGACTGTTTTCTTACTGATTCGGGTTTTCATCTCGACCAGAACGATTCCCTACCTATTGGGGGCAGAAAGCCAACAGCAATACCTCAGCCGATTCAAAAATGGATTTTTGGATGAAAAGCTAGACCAGTTTTACTCACACTTCATTATTCCACATCAATGATTGCGACCGCGTTGGTAAACCCTGGAGTTTTATAGATGGTGCCGTGAACAACAAGCAGCTTTTGACCTTTTTGTACAACACGCTCATCCTTAAGTCGATTGATCAGCACCGACAAATCCATAATTTTTCCCACCGGAAACTCGTGGAATATTGGCAGAGCCCCGAAAAGTAAAGTTGAACGCAATACTGTGTCATGTCGATCGGTAACGACAATAAGAGGGACATGAGGACGGTGACGGGTCATTTGTTGTGCCGTGAAACCGGTCTCCGTTAGCACCAGAATTTTGTCGACACTGGCAATTTTATCTTCTACCAAACTCATGGCCATCTTTGTGACAGCACTAGTCATGCTTTTGCTTTCTTCTTCGATTCCTGGGACGATCACTTTTGTCTCGTTATAATTAACGATTTTTCGCATGATTGTTACCGTTTCCATGGGGAACTTGCCCATAGCAGTTTCTTCGGAAAGCATGACAGCATCAGTTCCATCGAATACCGCGTTGGCCACGTCACATACTTCAGCTCTTGTTGGTCGAGCATTTTCGACCATTGATTTGAGCATTTGGGTAGCTGTAATGACTGGTTTCCCGTACGCGCGACAGCGTTTAATAATCTCTTTTTGCAAGTAGGCGAGCTCTTCCATTGGTGCTTCCACTCCGAGGTCTCCTCTGGCAACCATTACAGCATCTGAGTGCTCAATGATTTCGTTAAGATGGTCAATTGCTGATTGATTCTCAATTTTTGCTACCAGATCTGCAGTAATTCCTCTTTTTTTCATCTCGTCTCGAAGAATTGCGATGTCTACTTTATTGCGCACAAAAGACAACGCGATAAAATCGACAGGATGGTCTTTGAGGATATCGAGTTTTTCTAAATCCGCTGGTATCAGTGATGGCATATCAATAATGATTCCTGGGGTGTTCATGGTCTTTCGATCCCCACAAGTGCAGCTTGAGAGCGTTCGAGCTCCCAAGTGGTCAGCAAGCTTTTCGGTAATTTCCATCTCACAGGTCCCGTCATCGATGGAGATTTTGTTCCCGACTCCGAGTGACTCAATCACGTTTTGTGGGATTCTGATCTGATTTTTTAGGACATCGGTGAACTCGGACACGAAGTGAACCTGGTCTCCTTCTTTAAGTTGCAACGGCTGTTTATTGAGTAAATCAATGCGAATTTCAGGTCCTTGCAGGTCTAGCAAAATGGCAATGGGTTTTCCGACCTTGTTTGCTGCTTTGCGAATGCGGTCAATGCGCTCTGCATGCCACTGCGTCGACCCATGTTTGGTGTTTAAACGTGCGACGTTCACACCAGCCAAAATAAGTGCCTCCAACTTCTCTTCGGTATCGCTGGCAGGACCAATCGTCGAGACGATTTTTGTATATTCCCATCCTTGGGTAGATTGCATATGATCTCCTGTTGAAATATCTTCAGAACACTGTTAAGTTGTAATGTCTCAATAGATATATGTCAAGGAGAGTTATGACCGATGATCAAACCAAACAATCAGATTCAGTGTCGAGCAAACCACAAACTGTAAGTGATCAGGTGGATCAGCTTGTCGATGATGCATTGCAATCAATGAAGTCAAGTCAAACTTCTGATGAGGTTGAAGCCTCGGATAAACTGGCGGAAAGTCTTACTTCTTTGCAATCGCTCATTGAGCGCAACGCTGACGAACTCGATAGACTACGGACTGAGCAGAAACAAATGCGAGAGAGTCTAAAAAATGTGTTTGAGAATGATGCCCAATTGGTAGAGGCTGAGCAACAGGCACAAGAGTTGACACGGCAGCTGAAGCAACGCAAAGAGAGTCTTGATAACTCGCCTGAAGTTCGTCAGTTAAAGCTGAAGTTGTCAGACCTTAAAGAGGAAATGAAAGAAATTGAAGAAACTCTGAATAATCATTTAATTAACTTGTTCCAACTAACAGGTTCAAACTCGTTTGACACCAGTGACGGGGACCAACGTGAGTTTGTGCTGAGGGCAAAAGTGAAACCCAAAAAACTCAAAGTTGGCTAATGACTTTAGCCGTTTGCGCGTGCATCCTTTTGATTGAAAATTTCCTCTCAACTGTTTGTTTCCCAGCGAGTGCCAGTGAGCGCTGTAAGTGAGGTGAACGTGCGAGTTCAAAAAGCTTTTCAGCAAGGTCCGGTGCATTATGCGGTTCAAAAAGTAGTCCATTGTATTTGTGGGTAATAATCTCTTTTTGTGGTCCGAAATTGGGTGCGATGGTTGGTACTCCCATTCCCATTCCTTCAATGGTTGAGATGCCAAAACCTTCTAGTGTCCAAGCTCTAGGGAAAATAAATGCATTCGCATTTGCAATAGTTTTGTATTTTTGGTCTTGTGAAACAAAGCCAGTGAAAATGATGTCGTTTTTGCTTGAGGTTGATTCGGAAAGTTGCATGAGTTCCTTTTTTTGAGGTCCATCCCCCATGACAACCAGGCGAGATTTTTCGTGAAAGTTGTTGTGAAAAATATCGAAAGCTTGTATTAACAGTGCTATTTCGCTTTCTTCTGCAAGTCTACCAACGTAGCAAACCGTGAAGATTGAGGGTGAGGTTGTGTGTTTTGGTACTGTCATTGGTTGGTTGAGTTGAATTCCTGGATAAATAATTGTAATATTTTCATGACTAATATTGGAATTTTTCACAATGCTTGTTCTGGTGTATTGAGAGATGGTAATAATTTTTTGCGGGAGTCTTTGCATCAGCTGATAGAGTTGCTTTGGAAAGCCAAAGTTTTTCTTGAAGGTTGGTTCGAGTGGTCCAAATTCAATCCAGATAATTTTTGTACAAAAAAGTGAAGCGATTGGGCTGAGTAGCAAACGATCACTGAAACCAGCCCAGTAACAAAAGATGTCTTTATGCTTTTTTCTCAAGTGATAAAACGTCAGTCCCTGCCATAGCAAGGCAATAGGAGCCGCTATAAAAAACTTTATGAGGCCTTTCCAGTTGCCAATTGCATCAAGTACAAAGGGAAATGAAATTATTGAGAATGTGTCTAACTGTCTTTGTTGAATAATTGATTGAGCTATCGTTTTGACTAGTGAATTGTTTGTCGCTAAAACGACTGGGTACCCAACTTGAGCAAAGTAGTATAAGTTCGACAAAACATACTCTTCTGCCCCACCATATGCGGGACTATCGAGAATTGAATAAATAACTGGTTGCCTCTCTTTGGTGTTCGGACTCATATCTTACGGTAAGAATAGATTGATCTATAATTCAAATGAGTAATTCGGTTGATTGAAAATGGATTTTTGAATTATCACTCTACGCTGTCTTTTGCTAAAGTGATACTGTGAATATTTATCTTGAAATATCAATGAAAAATGGTGTTAGTTTTTAATCGATGAGCAAGTACCTGAGATAAAGATTTTGACTCATGATGTTTTCAGTCTCGATAACTCTTCGATTTCCAACGGCGAAAGTAATCGGTGCTTGCCTTTCGCTAAGTGATCAAGGGAGAGTGGTCCCATCTGAGTTCGAATAAGTTGTAAGACAGTGTAGCCAATCCGTTGCATCATACGTTTAACCTGATGCTTTTTGCCTTCTTTGATCGTTATCGATAGCCAAGTATTGCCGTTTTCATGTTTCAGTATTGCTGTTTTCACGGGTTTGATAGAGCTTTGGTCTAGCTTCACTCCTCTTTTCAAGTGTTCCAGCGCTTTTGTCGAGGGGATTCCTTCTAAAAGGACGTGGTATGTTTTCTCAATTTCAAAACTTGGATGAGTCAAAATATGAGTGAGCTCTCCATCGTTAGTCAATAATAACAATCCTTCACTGTCTTGATCAAGTCGACCGACTGGGAAGACGATTGGCTGAAGTTCTACTGGCAGTAGATCAAGCACAGTTTTTCGCAGTAATTCATCACTTCTTGTGGAGACATACCCTTGGGGTTTATGAAGTAAAATGTACACATGTTCTAGAGTGGAAATTTTCTTACCAAGCACCCTGATCTCGTCTTGGTTTTGCACGACTCTTTGTCCCAAGTGAGCAACTGTACCATTCACACTCACTTTCCCCTCAGAGATAAGAGTTTCTGCCTTGCGGCGTGAGGCAATACCAGCGTGAGCGAGTGCGACCTGAAGTTTGATTGAACTTTGCATATGTGGATTTTATCATTAGTACATGCATTTATTCGAAGATGTTTCTCTAGAATCAAAAGTGAACTGAAGGGAAAAAAAGATGTAGTTGATCTTTGATGAGGAAATTTTTACCATGGATCTACTACAAATTACTTGTTTATTACTATGCCTGCCAAGAAAACAAAAAAGCCAGTGGCGCGACAGCGAAAAATTAGCCCGACAAAACATTCATCATTCATGAGTGAATACTTCCGTCAAAGGGATAGGTTTTTTGAGACTCACCGATATGCACGCGTATTATTGGGAGTATTAATCATCTCTTTTGCCATGGCAATTGGAGTGTTGTACTACAACAAGACGATCGTGTTCATTGGATTATCGCTTGAACAACAGTACGGTGTCCGATATCCCTATGCCAATCGCTGATCACTGTTTGTACTAGGCACGGTGTGAAGGCGAGTTGATCATTCCGCATTTTTTCCATTTTTTCCCTGAACCACAAGGACAAGGATCGTTTCGGCCGATCTTGACTTTCGCTACACCTGGGGCTGGTCGATTTGTAACTATGGCTTTCCCCATTGCTTGTGCAAGGTCGGAAAGACTCCCCGTTTTACTTTTTGGGGCGCTGACGTTCTTTTGTTCTTGCGAGACTGATTGCAGTAAGTCAGATTCGTCTTTTTGAGCGTGAGCGGCTGAAAGGTCAATCGAGGGACGTTGAGGTTGGTTGATTTGAACCCGAAAAATGCGTTTAGCGACTTCTGATTCAATGCGTTTAATCAGCGTATCGAACATGGTAAATGCTTCTTTTTTATACTCGCTTAGCACCGTTTGTTTGTCACCTCGTAGCCAAATTCCATCGCGTAAACTCTGAATATCATCGAGGTGATCCATCCACATTTGATCAAGGGTTGATAACACCACAAAGCGCTCCAGTTGACGAGAAGCGATGGTTCCAAGTTGTTTCTCACGTCTATCATAAGTCAGTTTGACCACATCCATGAGTTTGTCTGTAATTTCCTGGGTACTGGATAGCTCAGTCAGCTCGTTGCGCAGCTGGATCTGAGAGTGATCATCAAAGGGGATGATGGTGATAAACTCTTTAACGATGGCATCCATTTCATCTTTGGTGAATTGATCTGGTGCACGCATGGATACAGTTGCTTGAACTTCATCCTCAATCCACATAAAAATTTCTTGTTTTAATGACTCTGTTTGTTCAGCATAATCTTTACTAACTTCTTTTTCGGACTGTTCAAGTAAGCGTTTACGTCGTTTGTAGATGATCTCGCGTTGTTTATTCATCACGTCGTCAAACTCTACTAAGCGCTTGCGCTGGTCGAAAAAGAAACCTTCAACCTTAATTTGAGCACTTTCAATAGCTTTGCCGATCATGTTGTGCTCGATTGGCTGGTCCTCTTCAATTTTCAGAAAGTCCATTACTTTGGAGATTTGTTCTCCTCCAAATAAGCGCATGATTTCATCTTCAAGTGAGACATAAAATCGAGAGGATCCTGGATCCCCTTGGCGTCCTGAGCGGCCACGCAACTGATTGTCGATGCGGCGAGATTCATGACGTTCAGTCCCAATCACATGTAAACCGCCCAAAGCGACGACTTCATCATGATTTTTTTCCCAATTATCAACCGCCTTTTGATATGCCTTTTTGTCAGGAACTCGTTTTTTTGCATCGTCTGATGAAGGTGTGAAATCTTTAATTTCTGGCTTCGCTCCTCCCAAGACAATGTCGACACCACGACCAGCAATATTCGTAGCGACCGTGACTTGACCCTTTTTTCCGGCATCAGCAATGATGAAAGCTTCACGCTCGTGATTTTTCGCGTTTAAAACCTCGTGGGGAATGTTTTTTCGGCGTAAATAATCTGAAATGATCTGATTATGATCGATTGATCTAGTACCGATCAAAACGGGTTGCCCAGCGGCTTGTTTTTCAGCCACCTCTTTCACAATGGCGCCAAATTTGGCTCTGGTGGTCTTGAAAATGACGTCAGGATGGTCAGTACGAACGACTGGTCGGTTGGTTGGAATAGGTAACACATCGACTTCATAAATTTTGCGAAACTCTTCACTTTCAGTAGTTGCTGTTCCAGACATACCTGACAGTTTTTCGTACAGGCGGAAGTAATTTTGCAATGAAATAGTCGCTAGAGTCCGAGATTCTTGTTGGATAGTAACACCTTCTTTTGCTTCGATGGCTTGGTGTAATCCATCAGAGTAACGGCGGCCATACATCAGTCGGCCCGTATGCTCGTCAACAATAATGACTTCGTTTTCTTTGACGATGTACTCTTTGTCGCGATGATAGAGGGTCTTGGCTTTGAGAGCAGATTCGACGTGATGAATGGTGTCAAAGCTTTCTTCATAGAGATTTTTGACTCCCAGTTTTTGCTCCACTCTCTTGACACCTAAATCAGTGAGTGTCACTGACTTCATTTTCTCATCGACTTTGAAGTCACTTTCCTCGGTAAGTGAGGTTACCAACCGGGCGAAGTCATAGTACTTATTTGTGGGATCAGAGTCGGGAGCGCTAATAATCAATGGAGTGCGTGCCTCATCAATCAAGATGGAGTCAGCTTCGTCAACGATGGCATAGTAGTGCTCACGTTGGACCATGTCTTCTTTACTTTGTGACATGTTATCGCGCAAGTAATCGAATCCGAACTCGTTATTGGTGCCATAGGTAATATCAGCGCTGTAGGCAACTTGGCGGTTTACGGGACGAAAGTGTTCGAGGCGATCATCGCCTTTTTCAGGGCCAGTAAAGTCAGGATCGTAGATATAGGCAGCGTTGTTGATAATTACACCAACACTTACTCCCAGTGCATGATAAATCGGTCCCATCCACCCTGCACCTACCTGTGACAAATAATCATTAACGGTGACTAAGTGGACCCCTTTCCCCAATAATGAATTGAGGTATAGCGACAACGTGGCAGACAGAGTTTTGCCTTCACCGGTTTTTTGCTCGGTGATCATGCCTTGATGAAACGACATTCCAGCAATGAGCTGTACGTCATAATGGCGCAACCCTACTGTCCGTTTTGAAGCTTCACGGATAGTAGCAAAGGCTTCTGGTAAAATTGCGTCCAATGCCTGCTGTGTGGTTTTGTCTTGCTTGAGGAGCGATGCAATTTCCTCTTTAAACTGAGTGGTTTTTTCTTTGAGATCTTTATCGGAGAGATCTTCGTATGCAGGTTCGAGTTGATTTATCTGTTCAACTACTGTCTGAAACTTTTTAATTTTTTTTGAGTGTTCATCGAAGAACTTGGAGAAAATGTTGAGCATAAGCGAATTATTATAGTATGAAATAACGCACGAATCTACCCGACGAGGGTTGATCATAGCAGAAAGCATTTTGGTTTGCCAATTCTCTTTTATGCAGTTGTCAAGAGAAACTGCATAATGGTTTTTGGGAACATCAATGATAAATAAATACTGAGTAAGTGTTCTCCAGCATTAACAAAATGATTATGTGCGCCAGTGAGAGCAACGGTATCACCAGGAACCACTTCGTCACCAAATCGTGGTTTTATTGTGAGGCAGCGCTGGCGAAGATGTGGCGGCATGCTTGGTTCTTGTCGTTCAAATAGCTCAACAGATTCTCTAAACGCAGTGCTGCTTGTAGCTGCATGTTCTAAAGTGAGTCTTAGATGATTACCTTTGCGCAATCGTCCACAAACATTGACTGCTTTATGAATTGATTGAGGCGTAGCCATAAGTGCATTGAATGCTGCACTGCCTCCAGCACTGGTGCCAATCAGGGAAACTGTGTTCTTTTGACTCACTTGTTGAATGTGTTTTACCAGGCGATCGAGTTTTGGTGCAAAGGGTTCTCCATCTAGACAACCAACAGGATGCATGACAATTTCAAATTGTTGAGACATTCTCAATCGCAGCAGAGCGAAACGAATCCCACGTGAGCTAAAGAAGCCAAAATCGTTCAGCCCAGGAATAACAACGATTGTATGTTTTAAATCAACTGACATGAATTAACTTTGTTTGGTGATATTGTCTATATCAGTATAAATGTGCAACGCTCATGAGTTTAATTCAGTTTCCATTCCTTGTTTTCCAAAATTAAACCATATCTACTCATTAGCAACTGTGAATCCGACATTTTGCATGTGACAAGTACTTTTGCTTCTGGGCCGATGTATTTTGTTCCAATGACACTACTTATTTCAGTTCTCGTTATTTGACAATCCACAGGTTTTGGTTCATTCGAATTTTGGAACAATTTTACTTTTTCAACATATTGATCGTAAGGGGTATGAGCCTTTCTGCTTGCTGAGAGTTTCGTATATGTTGTTGCATAATCGTTCGTGATTTCAGCGTTAAGGAAAGAGTTCATTGCTAACTCAACATCTGCTCTGTAGCTGCTGAAGTAATAAAGCGAAAGTAGAAAGTTGAAGCCGAGAACGACGAGAAAAAAGCCTGCAATATATAGCGGAACCCTGAACTTTTTCATTTTTATTTTGTTCAAAATTATTTTTATTCTAAAGTTGTGATTTTGTCTTTGCCCATGAACTCCCGCAGTACTTTAGGAATTTCAATTGAACCGTCAGCTTGTTGGTAGTTTTCCAAGATTGCCCCAAGTAATCGTGGAGTCGCCGCGACAGTATTATTCAGTGTGTAGACATACTTTAAGCTATTATCTTTGGCTCGATAGCGAATGTTCAGGCGCCGTGCTTGAAAGTCGTTAAAGTAACTATCGGAGTGTGTTTCACGATAGGCATTTTGACCAGGGAACCAAGTCTCGATGTCATATTTTTTGCGCTGTCCTGCTCCAATATCGCCAGTACACATGAGTAGAATGCGATAGGGCAAGTTGAGTGCTTGTAACAGTTCCTCAGAGTTAAGTCTCATGGCATCGTGCATTGCTCTGGTCTTCTGCTCATCGGCAATGGTATACACCACTTGTTCAATTTTTTGAAACTGGTGCACTCGGAAAAATCCTTGGGTGTCTTTACCATAACTCCCCACCTCTCTTCGGAAACAGGGACTGATGCCCACCATTTTGATTGGCAGGTCTTTTTCGTTAACAGTTTCACCCATTAAGTACGCAGTGAGTGAGACCTCTGCTGTCCCAATTAAACTTTGTCCATCCTGGGTTTTGTAATGGTCATCTTTCCCCCAAGGAAAGTACCCCGTTCCTACCATGGCTTCATCATTGACCATCCATGGCACTGTCATCGGCGTAAAACCTTTAGCAATCATGTGTTTGAGCGCAAATTGTTGTACGGCCATTTCTAAAAGGACCAAATCATTTTTGAGAAAAAAGGCGCGGCGACCAGCAATGCGCACTCCCCTTTTCGCATCAAACAGGTCCAGATTTTCTGCCAGTATATCGTGAGTTTTGGGTTCGAAATCAAAGTGGCGTTTTTCTCCCCACTGCATAATATCGACATTGCCACTTTCATCTGGGCCAACAGGAACATCTGGTGCAGCAGGATTGGGTACCTGAAGCATTAGATCAGTGTAGGTTTCTTCTACGTGACGCAGTTGTGGTTCGAGGTCTTGAAGCTGTCGTTTAAGTTCTTTGCCGTGTTCGATTTGCTCTGGTGTTGGTTTTCCTTGAGCTTTGATTGCTTTTACGTGTTCGTTACTTTGTTTACGTAACTCCTCTACTTTAGTGATCAGTTCTCTTCTCTGTTCATCAACCCGCAATACTTCATTAACAATGTCTGGATTCATTTGTTTGTTGCTGATGGCTGTTTTGAGCTCATCAGCATGATCGCGAATGAATTGAATGTCTAACATGTGGCTCCTTTTTACTCAAAGATCAAAATTCAAAAGTCAAAATCGTGAGACTTTTCATTTGTCCTTGGATGTACGTAATGTAGCTGACTTTTTTAGTAATTTGATAGTTTTTATGTTATCAAATGCAAAAAGACCCTCTTTTATCCACGTTTTTTTAAACATGAATAAAAGAGGGTCCTTCCGTATTGTGCGGAGGGGCGGTGCCACCTCTGTTTAGGTTTTAGGTTTCAGCTTTCAGGTGTCAGGAAAATCCTGAAACCTGACGCTCCGACACCTGAGACCTCTTGTTCCCTGCTATCTCGGGCTTACCCGTCTTGATTATTACCTCAAGCTGCTTGACGTGTGCTAGACGTCTTGGACGCATGTCTTCAATGACAAAATTATAGCACTTTTATAAAAAAATAACATGAGTTAATAACAACTTTCTTTTGATTCTTCATTAGAAACTGTTTCAAATTTACATGTTTTTAGTAAAGTGGCCTGATTAGTTGCAAAATCAATTTTGTACAATGTCCGAACGCTATATCCTCCATCGCCACCCGTGCAAAAAACATACAATTCTTTCTTGTTCGTTACGGTAAATATCTCATTGCAGCTCGCATATGGTAATGAGCTAAAGTCGATCAATGTTGGAGTGGGAGAATCCCAGGTATTTGTTTCAGTTCCCAAAAAATAAACGGTAGCTGCATGTCCGCCGCCACTTTTGAGCACTGTATAGGTGATAAAAGAAAAAGGAGTTTTGGTGCTTAAGTCATTTGTTTGACAAACTCTAAAGTCGTAAATTCTATTTGGCGGTGTTTGCTCAGTTAGTTTTTTGTTCTCGTCGAGAATAAATGTTGGAATAGTGTTTTGGTCAAGTATCTGTGTTTGTTCTGTGTTCCAATTTTTATCTCTTGGGCGAAACTCTGGAATTTGTTGTTCTGCGACTGCTGTATTTTCATAATAAGGGGTGCACGAAAATGATTGAGTACTTTCTTTTAGGTTAGCAATTAGAGTTGGAGTGAGAAAATTTGCATAGTTTTGATAATTTGAGAAACCAGAAGGATCATGCTGAAATGATAACGAAACTACTCCAACCTTTGGAGTGGGGGAAAATAAGGGCTTTGTTAATGTTTGGTTTGAATCATTGATATATTGCTTTCCAAGTAATTGCAGTTTTAATTCATTATTCAGTAGATTGAATGTAAATGTTGATATAAACAACAACAGAGATACAGTCCCTAACAGACCCATGGTAATGCGAATTGGATGGCGAAATTTAATCATATACTTAATATAGTATCATAAAGAAAAGTATGGAGAAAAAGTATGATGCAACAAATTGGGGTGTTTATTATCGTTACAAATAAAAGAGGTCAGTTTTTACTAGGGAAACGAAAGAATGGCTATAAAGCTGGATATTTTGGATTTCCTGGTGGGCGAGTTGAAGTTGGCGAAAATGTGTTGGATTGTGCCAAGCGAGAGATACTAGAAGAAACCGGAATAAACGCAACACAGTTGCGATATGAGGGAGTAGTCAAAGAAAACCAAGGTGAGTACGACTTTATTCACTTTGTTTGCAAAACAAACATTGGCGATCAACTTCCAGAATGTTCTGAGCCTGACAAATGTGAAGGCTGGCAGTGGTTCGATGAAGACCAGCTTCCCGAAAAAGTACTTCCAGGTCATTTGGGCGGGATGAAGTTGCTGAGAGAAAAAGAAATGTTGGTGGAGATCAAGTAAATATGTAAGTACTTATTCTAAGTTAGTTGTAAGTGTGGACTATGATATCTCAGTACATGTCCAATGCCGTACTCTCTTCTAATATTAAGTAATAGGCTCTCCCTCTCTGATATTGAATCACCTGATAGCAACTCTTTTACATCATCTTTAGATGGCACGCTAATAATATCTTTATGTATGTCATATTGGAAATCGGGTTCTGTTAAATCAAAAGTAGTTTGTGGAAACAGTCTGGCTATTTTTTGATTCAGTCCTGGGTGTGAATGTGGAGAAGCATGAATTTTTAAGTCTTCATATCTACTACCATGTCGCAACAGAGCATCAACCATCTCTCGCAAGCATTCCTCATCGTAAGGATAATCCAGATGTGTTGCGGAAGCGATCTTTCTGATAGGATCAGTTACTAGATAGTACCGACATCCCTCAAGACTACGTCCGCAACTAGCTAGGATTTTGTCATCCTCTGCTACAATAACTAACTCTCCCTGGGTGAACGGCACAATTTTCTGATCGAGAACTTGGTTTTGTGCCAAGAATTCAGCCATCATCTTTGTGTCGAAATCGTACAGAAGAATGTTTAATGTATCGTGACTACGTAAAATTCGATGGTAAATAGGAGCTGGAAGCAAATTGATAATGGTTGAAAAATCAGTTTTTAAATCTTGATAAAAGTTAAACTCTCTTATATGTCGTAAGGTCGATCTGACAATATCTTTACCGGTATCCAAATCGGTAGTGTGACTGAAATTCGATTCAACTGTCTTGTAACTCATTTTCCCGACTACTTTAGGAAATGAAACTGAGTGGCCTGAATCCTCATCATCGTTATCCTCCCATCCCAGGGACAGATCGGTCTCAGCAAATATTCCGAAACCTTTGTGCCAATTTCCACCTTTTTTTAACATCAATTTTTTTATTGCTATTTCAAATTGTTGAATGTTTTGTGGAGAGTTTTCGGCAGTGTTGTGTTGTTCACTCGATAAAAAACTTGTCATTGTTGTATTTGATTGTTTAGAGAAAAATAGAGATTTTGTATGATGGTGAGCATCTATTGGTCATCGAATAATTCCAACGAATCTCTAGTATCTTCTCAGATATTCTGCTTCTTTTCCAACGGGATTGTACAGTGAATATCTACTTATTGTTTAACTCCTCTATCATCTCAAACGTAAACGGCAATAAATCAAGTGATTCAATTTTTTCAAATGCAAACCAACCAAATTCGAGCGACTCTTGATTGAGTTTGACTGGTATTTTTTCATCAGTTGTTTGGCACAAAAAACAAATCAAGTTGGTATGAGTGGGTGTCCTGCCAGGGTGATGCCAGACTTGGGCTCTTACTGACGGACATGGTTTAAGTATCATCACTTTTTGATGAACTTCTTCCCAAATTTCACGCTCCAGTGCCTCTTGCATCGTCTCGCCAAAATCGATTTTGCCGCCTGGTAATTGCCACTTTTGATGAACGTCAGGAAGATCGGGGGTATTGCGTGACGTGAGCAGGTACTCCCCTTTCTTGTTTACAATTGCGCCAAGAATGACAGTGACTGAGGGATTCATAACAACTGAGACTTTTAATTTGTCAACTTCAATATTTTTTATAGTTGAATCCAGAAATGTGCAGTTGAGACTTTATAGTCAGATCCTCGATCTCGATGGCTTCTCTTGACTGTTAGTCAGGTTCATTCATCGGGTCAAGGATGACACGATCTTGGTGCAATTTCGAATTTTAAGTTTTTATACTGTCTTAAACACCTCAATCAAAAACCCAATATGTTCTTCTGGTGACTTGCCAATGAGTTCAAAACCCTGAGTGATATCTTCCCGATTGACGTTTGCAGCAAATGACTTGTCTTTGAGTTTCTTTTTGACTGATTTCACTTGCATATCGGCAAAGCCGTTTGGACGCATCAGCGATACAGCATGCATGATGCCTGATAGTTCATCACAGGCAAATAAATATCGCTCTAGTAGAGTCTCAGGCTGTTTACCTGTTCGATCAGGTGCGTGCGCGGCAATTGCTTGAAGGAGTTCATCGGGATATTGAACCAAGATTTCAGTAATAGCTTTGTTAGGGTGTTCGTCTGGAAACATTTCCCAATCAAGATCATGGAGTAATCCTGCCTGATACCATACTTCCTGATCTTCTCCCAGAGTTTTAGCGTATGCCTCCATTGCAGCTGCCACCATCTCACAGTGATGGATGAGTGCAGCGTTTTTCATATACTCATGGAGCAGTTTTTGTGAAGCTTCACGCGACGGGAGCGGCAGCTTCATTGAAGATTGAGATGGCTTCACTGGTGTTGTTACTTCTTTTGAAGCAAGTACGGTGTTTGGATGAACTGGTCGCAGTGTGGGAAAAGCAATCACCTCACGAATACTCCAAGTATTGGTTAAAAACATGACCAATCGATCAATCCCAATTCCAATGCCTCCCAGTGGGGGCATACCATACTCCATTGCTTCCAAAAAATCTTCATCGACTGGATGTGCTTCACTATCCCCCGCTCTCATATTTTTTTGTTCGTTCTCAAACCGATTGCGCTGATCAACAGGATCAGTAATCTCACTCCAACCATCGGCAATCTCTTTGCCACCAATATACCCTTCGAATCGTTCAACCAATCCGTTGCGAGAACGGTGGGCTTTGGACAGTGGGCTAACCTCTTTGGGATAGTCAATAATCCACGTTGGCGCAATGAGTTGGTGAGTCACTAATTTATCAAACAGCTCAAATAAAGCTTTTCCCCTCGAATACACACCAGGTTTTTCAATATTGTGCTGCTGATACAGCGCCTGAACTTGCTCATCACTTAAGGCATCAAAATCAATTTGAGCAAACTCAAGCAGCGCTTGATGCATGGTGATACGTGGCCACACACCACCGAGCTCTACGGTGTGATCCCCAACTTGGATGAGAGTTGTGTCATATAGTTTTTTTGCTAAATGTTTAAACAATCCTTCAGTGACATCCATCATCCTTTGGTAATCAGCATAGGCTTCATACCACTCAACCATAGTGAATTCTGGTTGATGAGTTTGATCAATACCTTCATTGCGAAAGTTACGGGCAATTTCAAAAATGCGCTCATATCCGCCAACAATCAATCGCTTGAGATATAACTCAGGCGCCAATCGTAGGTAGAAATCAGTGTCCAACGCGTTCATGTGTGTAGAAAATGGTTTAGCATTAGTCCCTCCATAAAGAGGTTGCAAAACAGAAGTTTCCACTTCAATAAATTGATGTTGGTCCTGTAGGTATCGGCGCAACTCTTTCTCAATCAACCAGCGAGCATCGAGAACTTTTCTCACCTGGGGATTCACTAACATATCGACATATCGTTTACGAAACCGTACTTCTTTGTCTTCCGCAGCATTCCACTCTGTTGGCAACGATCGGAGCGCTTTTCCCAATACTTTGACTTCTTTGGCTTGAATCGTGATCGCGCCAGTTTGAGTGGTTATGACTTCGCCATGGATTCCCAAAAAGTCCCCAACATCAATCAGCGGTAACAGCTTGTACTCATGGGGAATAAGCTCTTGACGCAGCATTATTTGGATTTTACCGCTGTGATCTTCCAAGTCGACAAAAGTTACCTTCCCATGAGTTCTCAATGATCGGATTCTTCCAGCTGTTTGCACAGTTTGATCCATACTCTGCAGTGACTGAGCAATGGTATGGCGTTTGTCGAAGTGGTGGGGATGAACCACAACTCCGGCTTTTTCCAGCTCTGCGCGCTTTTGTAATTTGGCCTGAATTGTTTGATCGAGACGTGACATAAAGCTCCTTATGACAGATAAATGATTGTTGACTAATAATTTTTTGTGTCAATCCTCCTTCGAAAAGTTTTATCTGAAGGAGAGTTCAGCCCTGCCTATCGGACAAGCAGGTATATTGAAAACCTGTGGACCGAAGCGAACCACCGTAACTATTCTCACCATAAAAAAACTCTCGCACACACAGTAATACTTCATTACAGTGTATACGAGAGTCTTCATCGTCACCATTGGTGAGATAAGCTCGGTACCATCGTATTCTAGGTGTCAGGTTTAGCTTCCAGGTGTCAGGAAAAACCTGAAACCTGCTGTGTCCCACGTAACTTCAATTGCAGTGGGAACGTTTTGATACCTGATACCTCTTTACTTCTGCTATGACGGGCTTTCCCGGACAATTTTACTAACCCTGAGCAAGTCGAAGGGGTTCTTTTGTCAACTCGAGAGTCTTTTCGCATTGTAAACGATTGGCTCCTTCTCAGCTTCAGCGGAGCTCTCTGTGACAATTGTTTACAAACTACTTGTCTCTGTCAGCGTTGTTTTTTTTCTTGCAACTAAGTTGCGATTTTAATTGACTTTCACAATAGTGTAGTGCTGCTTTCCGGCAGGCACTTCAACACTTACCTCTTCACCTTGTTTGCGGCCAATCAAGGCTTTCCCTAAAGGCGACTCACTCGATATTTTGTTTTCTGACGGATCAGCTTCCCATGGGGTTACAACTTGATAGGTCACCGTTTTGTTTTTGACTTTAAGTACGATTGTAGCTCCCACTCTAACGGTAGTTTTTGAGTGATTGTGAATGACTTTTGCTTGGGCGAGTACGTTTTCTAACTCTTCTATTCGAGAAACGAGGAACGAAAGATCTTCTCTTGATGCTTGGTACTCGGCATTCTCGGACAAATCGCCGTATGATCGAGCTAACGCGACGCGATCGACAGCTGGTTGGTGCTTTGCTTTGAGCTCAGCCAGTTCAGCGACAATTTCATCGTACCCAGCTTGAGTTAACTCAATTTTTTGATTGGCACTCGTAGTATTTTGTGCTAGGGTCATAAAAATCCCTGGGCTATTTTTGTAAAGCCGAAAATCTTACCCAATTGTAAAGATTTTCGTTTACTTGTAAAGAGGTACGGGTGAAAAATTATAGGTTAAATCAGCTCAGCTTTTTGTGTTTGTTGTAGGCCTGAATTTCCATCAGCGCTTTTCGAAGTGAAGCTTCGGCCAAGACAAAATCGCGTTCATCTAACTTTTGTAACATGGCCTCTTGCGCGCGTCGCTTGGCTTCCTCAGCTCTGAGGATATCGATGTCAGCAGAGCGAATGGCAGTGTCAGTCATGATGGTGACTACATTATTGGGGCCAACGTCAGTAAACCCATTGGCTACCACCACAGAGTGGACTTGTTCACCAATGCGAAAGGTGACTTCTCCGACCTGGATGCGGGTAAATAGCGGGATGTGCTGAGGGAGAACCGTAATTTCGCCATCGACGGTAGGAATAGTTACCGAATCGACTTCCTCTTGAAGAAGTTCTTTTTCTTGAGTGATGATTTTGAGTAACAGTTGCTTCATGGTTTTGTCAGTCAATCTGCGCGGTTATAATGTTTTGGCTTTTTCTACTGCGTCCTCTATGGTTCCCACCATGTAAAATGCTTGTTCGGGCAAGCTATCATGTTTCCCATCAAGAATTTCTTTGAAACCGCGAACAGTGTCTTCGATCGAGACGTACTTGCCTTTCATACCGGTAAACACTTCTGCGACGAAAAATGGCTGTGATAAAAACTTCTGCACTTTTCGGGCTCGAGCCACTATCATCTTGTCTTCGTCAGAAAGTTCATCGATGCCCAAAATCGCAATAATATCTTGCAACTCTTTGTAGCGTTGTAACACTTTTTGCACTCCACGAGCGACATCATAGTGATCTTGTCCAACAGTGCTTGGTTGAAGCAACTTTGAACTGGAAACCAGAGGATCAACAGCTGGATAAATACCTTGCTCAGAAAGACTGCGATCGAGCGAAATTGTTGAGTCTAGGTGAGAGAAGGTTGTTG
This sequence comes from uncultured Pseudomonadales bacterium, assembly GCA_964583795.1. Lineage (GTDB taxonomy): Bacteria > Patescibacteriota > Microgenomatia > UBA1400 > PJMF01 > JBDTME01. Next base: position 30,597 of record CAZOWX010000015.1, read on the forward strand.
CAGGGGCTGGGTCGGTGTAGTCATCAGCAGGCACGTACACTGCCTGAAATGAAGTGATTGAGCCCTTTTTTGTGGACGTAATACGCTCTTGTAGTGCGGCCATTTCGGTTGCCAAGTTTGGTTGGTACCCGACTGCTGAAGGAATACGACCAAGCAGTGCCGATACTTCTGAGCCAGCTTGAGAGAAACGGAAGATGTTGTCGATAAATGCCAATACGTCCTCTCCTTTTTCGTCGCGGAAATACTCGGCCATGGTGAGTGCTGTTAGTGCGATGCGCAAACGACTACCAGGTGGTTCATTCATTTGACCAAAGCACATCACCGTACTCGCCATCACTCCAGAATCGTTCATCTCGTGATACAGATCATTGCCTTCTCGGGTACGTTCCCCTACTCCAGCAAACACTGAGTGACCGGAGTGTTCACTAGCGATGTTGCGAATCAATTCTTGAATAATAACAGTTTTACCGACACCTGCACCGCCAAAAGCGGCTACTTTACCACCCTTGGCAAATGGGGCAATCAAATCAATCACTTTAATTCCTGTTTCCAACATCCGAGCTGTCGTATCTTGTTCAACCAAACTAGGAGCGCTCTTATGAATCGGTGAAAAGTGTTTTGCCTTCACGGGACCTTTTTCATCAATAGGTTCACCAACCACGTTAAAAATTCGACCCAAAGTTTCCTCACCAACTGGAACTGTAATGGGGGCCAGTGTATCAGTTACTTCTGTTCCGCGCCGAAGACCTTCCGTTGGACCTAGAGCGATACACCGTACTTCTGTTTCCGAGATTTGCTGCTCGACTTCGAGTGTCAAAGTCGATTCATCGTCAAGCTTCAAATGTAGTGCATTATAAATTTGAGGTAAATTGTGTTCGAAATGAACGTCAACAATTGGCCCCAAAATTTGGGTGATGTAACCAGTATGGAGTGATTGAGATGCCATAATATCCTACTTTTCTATAAGCTCATTTGAGCAGTAGTAATTTCTTGTAATTCTCGAGTAATTCCCGCTTGTCTTGTGCGGTTGTATTCTAGACTCAGTATGTTCACGATATCTTTTGCATTGTCGCTGGCGTTCTTCATGGAGATCATTCGAGCGCTGTGTTCACTTGCCTTTGCCTCTAGAAGAGTGAAGTATACGCTATTTTCCACAAAATAAGGAAGTAACCAACTCAATACTTCTTTAGCTGATGGCTCAAACAAATATTCTTGATTAAGATTGATGAGTTCTGATGGGCTATTGATCTCTGCTGGAGAAATCGGCAAGAGTTGGTCAAACACTGGCTTCTGCGACAGTGTGTTGATTGATTGCATGTGTGCCAAGGTGACAGAGCGAAATTCCTTGCTTAAGAACACCTTCATGACTAAGCTGCTCATTGGTAGTGTATCTGGATAAGAAACTTTGTCAGTAAAGGGTGAAAAATCAGCATACAGTTCCAATCCCATCCGGGAAATGAACAATTTTGCTTTTTTACCGACTGAAATGTAGGCGGCGTCCGGATGAGTGTGTTTCCATTCAAGTACTGCCTTGAATAAGTTACTGTTGAGGCCGGCTACTAGACCGCGGTCCGTTGAGACCAAGATGAGGAGATCTTTGCCAGTTTCTCTTTGAGCAAGTAATGGGTGAATTTCCGGGTTGGTATAGCGCGAAATTTTTTGCAGAATGTTCTGAAGCTCAACTGCGTATGGTCGAGAGGAGGTCGCCTGTTGTTGGCTGCGACGCATTTTGCTAGCAGAAACCATCTCCATTGCTTTTGTGATTTTGGAGATGTTTTTTGCCGATTTGATGCGTTGTTTTATAGCCCGAGCATTTGGCATAACAATCTCTCTACTCGCTCGTAATCATCCACTCCTGATGAGTTGCATTAAATGTTTGGAGTGCTTCAACGAGCATTTTTTCTGTCTCTTCAGTTAGTTTTTGTTCTGTGATGATAGACTCGAAAATCTGAGGAAAACTATCTTGAAGAAACTCAATGAAGTTTTTCTCGTATTGCTGAATGGAGCTGAGCTTAACTTCATCAAGATACCCTTTTACAGCGGCGTACATGCTAACCACCTCTTGATGCATTGGCAACACTTCATCCCATCCTTGTTTGAGAATTTCATTGATTCGAGATCCTCGATCAAGTTGTCGTTTAGTTTTTTCATCTAAGTCACTGCTAAATTGAGCAAACGCTTGCAGTTCTCGAAATTGAGCGAGGTCGAGTTTGATTGATCCAGCCACCTGTTTCATGGCTTTTACTTGAGCTGCAGAACCGACACGAGAAACCGATGTTCCGATGTTAATGGCCGGTTTTTGTCCAGCGTTAAATAAATCTGTTTCAAGGTAAATTTGTCCATCAGTAATGGAAATGACGTTGGTAGGAATAAATGCGCTGATATCGTTTGCTTGAGTTTCAATGATTGGTAGTGCGGTAATCGAACCACCACCATGATCCTCATTGAGACGACATGCGCGCTCTAATAAGCGTGAGTGCAGATAGAAAACATCTCCTGGGTATGCTTCACGCCCGGATGGGCGACGAAGCAACAAGGAAATCTCACGATATGCTTGAGCGTGCTTTGTCAAATCATCATAAACAACCAAGACATCTTTTCCTTGCTTCAGAAAGTACTCTGCAACTGAAACACCCGCATATGGAGCTAAAAATTGCATGCTCGCAGCATCGGATGCGGAAGCACTGACGACGATCGTGTAGTCCATCGCCCCATGTTGTTCGAGCATTGCGATTGTTTGAGAGAGAAAACTGCGTTTTTGACCAATTGAAACATAAACACAAATAACGTTTTGCCCCTTTTGATTGAGAATAGTTCCTAAAGCAACCGATGATTTTCCAGTTCCTCTGTCGCCGATGATCAGCTGACGTTGACCGCGGCCGATGGGAATGAGGGCATCAACTGCCTTGATTCCGGTTTGCAAAGAGACAGTAACTGATTTTCTCGACATGACCCCTGGAGCAATTTTTTCAAGGGGTTCATAACTGGTATGAACGAGTTCATTTTTTCCATCGATAGCTTTCCCAAGTGGATCAACGACTCTTCCAACAATGTCATCGGATACTCCAATCGATAAAATCTTCCCAGTGGTTTTTACGAGTTGACCTGTTGCGACTTTCGTGGAGTTTTCCAGTAAAACGACCCGTACTTTATCATTTTTTTCTAGGTTTAAAGCTAAACCATAACTATTTTCACCAACGATGACGAGTTCACCTGCTTGAACTTCACTTAATCCTTCAATCTCCAAAATTCCATCACCAAACGAAACTACCTTACCCACAACTTGTTGCTTGAGGGCAAACTGGGTGTTATCAATCTGTTGGTTAAGTGATGTAAATAAGGATGTCTTTGTCATAAAAGTGCGTTATTTTTGTCGTAAACTTTGGAGTTTAGCAGCAATAGTATCGTCGTACAGTGAAGAGCCCGCTGTTATTTTCAATCCTCCTATGATCTGTGTGCTAATCACCTCTTGCATTTCAATCGTTCCAAATTTTTTTTCCAACCCAGAGCGTAACGCCTTTCGCTGAACATCAGTGAGGGCGATAGCAGTTGTAACAGTGACTTGAGTAGTCATAAGTATCCTGGTGAGTTAAAGTGTCTTTAATACTTCAGCAATGCTTTGATCAACGAGCTTCGACTGAGCTTTTTTATCAATTGTTTCACCTAAAACTTTCTCAGCAATGTGAAACGCAGCATTACTCATTTCTTTTTCCAGCTGTTTAACCATCTGTTTCTTCTCCTGTTCCCATTTTGACTTTTCCTCGTTGAGATATTGTTGCACTTCATCCTTTGCTTTCGACATCAACTCGTTTTTTTTCTCATCGGCTTGTTTTTTTGCTTCAGCCAAGATGTCAGCAGCTTGTTTTTTGGTTTGTGTTAAGGTCTTCTGAGCAGTTTTTTCCATCTGGTTTTTTTGCTCAATCACCTCATCAGCGGCTTTCTGGGACTCTTGTATCTTTTTGGAACGTTGCTGAAGTGTTTTCAGTACTGGCTTATATACCAGATACAGTAGTGCTCCAAATACGACGCCAAAATTAACAAGCTGGAACAGAATTTGTGGAACTTGAATATCCATACAGATCCTTTTTTACTTTGCAAATGCTTATACGAACTTCAAGATCAAAGCAATGACCAAGGCATAAATGGCGATTGCTTCCGCAAAGGCCAAACCTAAAATCATACTTGTCTGAATTTTACTTGATGCTTCTGGGTTTCGACCAATAGCATTTAATGCTGCTGAACCGATCATTCCGATAGCAAGACCAGGGCCTAGAGCTCCTAATCCAATAGTGAGAGCGATTGGTAAATTTTCCATACTGCCTCCGTTAGTTTCGTGAGATTATAAGTACGATATGTACTTTAGATATTAATAATTAGTGAGTTGAGTGTTCCTCGTGTGCAATAGTTGCTGTATTGAAGAACACCAGGGAAAGCATGGCAAACACCAGTGCCTGAATCATGCCGACAAACAGTTCCAAACCATAAAAAGGCATGGGCACGACAACTTTCGTAAGATACGTAATGACTACGAGCAAAACTTCTCCGGCAAAAATGTTTCCAAACAAACGAAATGCGTATGAAATGACTTTTGTAAACTCGCCCATCAGTTCCAAAAATCCGACAAAAGTCATGATTGGATTGGAGAAGTTAAAGAACTTTTTCAGATAGCCAAAGCCGACGTAGTAAAATCCAAAAAACTGAGCAACAAGTTGAGAGACAATCGCTAAAGCGAGCGTTGTGTTCAAGTCGGCTGTCCCAGCTCGTAAATAGGGAACAAAGATTTTCTCTTCACTACTGTGTTTTTCGTTTGCTTCGCTTTCTGATGATTGCTCAAACTTAGTTTCTTTTTCATTTATTTTTTCAATAGTCGTTTCGTGTTCGTTAGTTTCCTCAGTCACTGCTTTTGCTTGAGATATCATGGAAGGTGCTTGGGCTGTTTCAAGTGCAGTTGGAGCTTCTTCATAGAAGCCAATTGTCCCAACTCCAGGGAGTAATCCGAACCAATTATTGAGACAAATAAAAATAAAAAAAGTGGCAATATATGGGAAAAAGAGAACAGTCTTTTTTTCAGTCAGAGCGACGCTTTGAACTAAACCGTACAATGCTTCGATAACCATTTCGACAAAGTTATGAATACCTGTGGGTTTATTTGATGGTTTGTACGTAGCTTTGAAGTAAAGTGCGAAGACGAGTAAGAATGCTGTTACGATGACACTTGAAAGCATTGAGTTGCTGATTTGAATCCCTCCAATGTGAGCGATTGTTTCAGCTGAGATTGAGATATGAAGGCCCGCAGCCATAATTCTTTCTTCTCTATTCTAAAAAAACGAAGTTCCCTCTTCAGGAACTACGGTAGTGTACACTATCTTTTTTCGCATTGCAAGACTTTGATTGTCGTATGAGTGAAAATTTACTCATTAAGTATAATGAGAATATCATACTTGTTGTTGGGATTATCCTTTTCATTCACTTCAACTTCTTTCAAAGTGAGCTCAGTTGCTTTTTCCAAATCGGCGATTGCTCCTAAATATTCTGGCTTAGTGACCATGATGAACGAGCCTGCTTCTTTATACTCACCCTTGGCGTTTGCCGCATCAACATTTGTAGCTCCAGCCTTTTTAACAAGCGTTGCATACTTCCCTGCTTTTCCAGCTACTGAAGTAGCATTGAGTACCGCGACTTTCAGCTCCTTTAGGTTTACTGGTGCCGCAGTAGGCTTGGGTGTGGCTGTTGGCTCGATTGGAGCTTCAGTCGGAGTGACTTTGCTTACTGGTGTTTGTAGCGCAATATCTTTTTTATCAGTGAGCGCTTGTTGCGAAATGACAACTCCGCCACCAATAAGAGAGATGACCAATGCTACAGCTAATGCCAACAAGATATATCGAAAGACACCGCTTTTTTTACCAGAAGCTGTAGCTTTGTTTACTGTCGAAGTCGCAGCTGGTGAGGTGATAACTTTTGCACTCATCGGATTTTCTGAGGATTTTTCTTCTGATGAAGACTCTTTCAAAGATCCCGCAGGAGTAAGTGTTGTGGGAGTTACCACTTTTGGTGAAATTACCAATTTTGGTGTACTTACCGCTGTGATTGGTGCAGCGGTGATTTTCGGAGTAACCGGTGACAAAGCAGGCACTGCAGCTGCCAAAACAACTTTTGGTTCAATAGCCGAAACTGGTTTTATTAGTGGTGTCACACTAGCCTCATGGGCTGCTGTCGCTGGTTGCTCTAGTTTTGAACTCTTTATCTCTTCTTTTTCTGCTTCATCGGATTGTTTTTCGGATTCAGTTTTTGTCTCGTTCGCATGCTCCTCTGTGACATCGACCTCTTCGATTGCTGCTTTTTGTGGCTCACTATCTTCTTGTTGACTTTCAGCTTTGACTTGCTTGAGGATCTCGGCAATTGGTTCGACAATTTTCGACTCTACCTTTGCTTCCTCACCTTTTTTCTTCTCAAGTTTTGCATCCTCGTGTACAGCATCTGATTGGGTGTCTGCTGCATGAGTTGAAAAATGTGGCAGAGGAAAGTCATTCTCGATCACTTCTCTGATACCGACACTCAATGCTCGTAAGAAAAAAGGGGTGTCGCTGTCGCATGAAACTTCTGGAACCTCGACCGCTTGGATGGGAAGAATCTCATCAAGTGTTTTTGAAATCTGGTTGGTATCATCCTTATCTGCACAAATATAAATATGCTGGATGTGTGGACGTTCCTTTTTGAGTTTTTTAATTGTATCTGGTAACGCGTCAGCTTGGTCCTTCTCAATATTTTGAGCGAAATCAACTCCAATGTAGTGAGAAGTGAGTAAATAAGTTTTAGCAGTTGAAAGCAAAAACAATGAAGGATCAACTGAGACAAAGGCTTTTACGACGAAACTTGCAGGAATGATTGAGAGAATTTTCACCCCCGCTTCTTTTGCCGCACGAGACAGCGTCCTGAGATTTTCCTTGGTCATGGCCGTGATCTGTACGGTCTGCATTTTTGAAGTTTTAGCCAAGTCTACTGTGACGATATGTAATGGTTCTTTCTTGTCAGAAAAAACAGTTGCTACCGTTTCTTTTATTTCTTCATCGATGTCAGATTTGTTCCCAAGTGAGTAATCAGAAATGTGATGGTAAAACACCTCATCAGAGACGATTAGATGTATTTCCTGTTGTTCGAGGGATTTTAAAGCATGAGAGAAGTTTTCTTCACTAATGAGACCTTTTTCAATGAGTGGAAAGTCAATCCGGGTCACATCTTTTAAGCTCAGTTTCTTATCTTTTTCATCAAAGATGCTGAAAAAAGAAGACTCAGATGAGACGTATAAAATAGGACTGGGAGTTGTTAATGCAGGCATACCACATTTATAACAGTTTTTAAAAATTAGGTGTAGGGGGAAATAAAACTGAAAGCGAAATGAATGATTCCATTTTGACTACTATGATCTGTTGTGATACTATTTGTAGCTGAAATGCAAGTATCTGCTTCTCGCTCACTTTTTTCAGTCATCACCTTGGTTTTATGTTTTGCCTCTTTTTACGCTCCAATACAGGCTCAAACTGATTTTGATCCTACCCAAGAATACACTGTTCACTCTGCACCGATCCTCCCAACGACTCCATACCCAGAGTCATTTGCTCAGACTACTGTATCAGGAGGGTTGCCGAAGAAAGCGCAGCCAAACGATGAGCTTTCTGTGCAGCTGACCACAAAACAAACTTCTTTATGGGACAAAATCGTCCCCGCAAGTTTGAGTTTCATTCAATACAGCTCTCAAGCTTTGGTTGGGCTTTTTCACAAGTTCGGAAGTGTCGTTGCGCGTTTTGGCGCAGCTATTGCCCACACTTTTAAAACGAATGCAAAAGAGTGGTTAATCCAATCGGGCATTCTTTTACTTGGGATAATAGTCGGTTCAGCTGTAGTGAGTAGTCCAGTCTTTCAAAAGGTGTTACGCAGAGTATTTACTGCAGGCACTGATTTGCAGGTAAAAGCGGTTGGTGTATTGACGACTCTTTTGGTCGTAGCAGTCACGCATCGTGCATTTATGGAAGTGTATCAACAACAACTTGAGGCATTTACTCGATTTACCGGTTGGCAGTTTGCACCCCTTGGGGAGGATTTGATCATTGTTGGAGTGATGTTAGCAATTGTACTGGTTTTTGTTGAGGCAGAAGCGATTATAGCCGTAGTAAAGGCTGCAGCAGTCGCCGCAAAAAAGGTATTACCAGCGCGCAAAGCAGTGACCAGCTACTTTGCCAAAGAAAGTAAAACAGCATTTAGTGAAACCGAAAAGGAGTGCAAAGATCGAGTCGATAAGTGTTCGAGCTGGTTCGATAAAGGGATTATTTTGTTGTTTAATTACTTACCCGGAACAATGCCAGATTTGGGCATGGATGATGCCATCATCAACTGGAAAAACAAACTCCTCCCGCCCTCGCAGTCAAAAGTAAACGACTCAGCAGCAAAGTAGCCGTCTTCGTCTTTTTCAAGTGCTTCGTAGTATACTGCTCTGAATGAGAAATTGGCAAAAAGCGCATTTAACTGGTATTGGAAGCTTACTGATTACAACGCTGATGTATAGCTTGTTTCCGGTATTTTCGCGAATCATTGGGACAGACATTTCACTTTTTTTCTTGAGCTTTGTGCGATCATTATTACCTATGACGGTTCTTGGTCTAATTATTTGGTACAGAAAAGAGTGGAAGTCGATAAAAAAATCTGATTGGAAGTTTTTAATTGGGCGAACAGCTTTGGGTGGAATTGCCTTCATTTTTTCATACTATGCATTTAACAATATTGCCGTTGGGACTGTTTATCTTATCTTTTATGCATTTTCCACCATAGGTGGTTACGCTTTGGGGACAGTTTTATTTAATGAGAAAATTTCTCAAACTCGAATGCTTTCATTAATTCTTGTCTTGATAGGACTTAGTTTAGTGTATTCGTTTTCCTTTGAGGTTGAAAAAGTAAAGTTCATTCTTTTTTCAGTGATTTCAGGTTTAGCGAATTCAGTTTGGATGGTTTTTGCCAAGAAAGTGTCTGGTGATTACAGTGCTACGTTCATTAACTTTTGGGACTTTTTATTTTTTTCACTGTTGTATCTTATACTTTCAATTGTTTTGCGCGAAGCTTGGACTCTTCCTGTAGCCAATCTAGTTTGGGGTGCCAACATGTTGTTTGGGATAATGTTTTTGTTCACTGGGCAACTGATCATTGTGGGTTTCGATCGTTTACCGGCTCAAATTGCCACACTGATTATGTTGTCGGAAGTGGTGTTTGGTGTCATTTTGGGATGGTGGCTCTATGGTGAAGTGCTCGCTCCACTATCATTTGTTGGTGGTGCACTTATTTTATTGGGTATTGCGTTGCCAGAGTGGTTGAGTTGGAAAAAAGGTGTGAAGGCAGCAGCACAGTAAAAGCAATGGTTTCGATAATCAAAGCGAAAATTTGGTTATGATTGATTACTTTCTCCTCTACTCATCGTTATGCTTAGCGGTTCGGCAAGCTGGAGTGATTGCTAAAGCACTCCAAGGCAAAGTTGGTAACGATGGGAAATTGGCTACACAAGTTTCACCCAATGAGTCTGAGTTGCTTCAAGCGAGAAAAGCAGCCAAAACAGTGGTTGATGAAATCATTCAAGAGTTGATTTTAATTGCTGTTCTGGAACATATTTCACCAAATACCATGATTTTAGATGCTGAGGAAAAAACGCCATTGGTTGCTCAGTTTGGTGCAAATAAGGGGATAGTTTCTCTAGTGATTGATCCGATTGATGGCACGCTCGAGTATTTAAACGGTAAGGATTCGTACTCTGTGTGTGTGGCAATTGTTGAGAACGGCAAGATGAAATTCGCTTTGGTGTTTTTCCCAGCTCGAGATGTCGCGTATGCCCTAGCTCCAGATGGTAAATCATATATCTATCATCAATTTAGTACTCTTGGGGTAACGCAATCAGAAGAAATCACGCTCCCCAAACAGACTACAAATTTGGTTTATATTGATACACGCCTTCCTGAAAATATTGCCAATTCCTTGCGTAGAGTTGGGTTCGAAGTTCAAAGTGATGAACCGATTTTATGTCCTGATGCAATGATTAGCATGATTGAGAAAGGTACAGTAGCGTGCTTCTCTACCAATCGCCAAACACGAGATATTTTAGTCGGAGCAATTATTGGAAATGTTTCTGGTGCTTTTGCGACTGATTGGAATGGTCAACCGATCAAATGGCCACTCAAAGGACGTGTTGAGCAGGCAATTTTTGGGAATAGTGCACAGCAACAAAAGATTATTGAAGCTGTGGAGCAGGGAATGGAGTAAGTGAGAGTAATCAAAGGTACTGTTTATGCCACTGATTTTTGATACCAAAGAGTTTACTGTGATGGGACATGATCATCCGCACCATGATCGCAATAATGGTGGACATGCTGTCATTACACCAAAACATGCATATGCGGATCGTACTCAAATGCCGTTGTCACAATACACAACTATGATGCAGCTGGTGCGGATTACAGGTGTAGCTATTGCCAGCGTGATGCGAAGTAAAGGAATTGATGTGGTTCGCATTAACTACCAAGATAATGGTAACTGGGCGTATTTTCCGCAAATGAAACGTACTCCCCAACTGCATGTTCACTTGTATGTGCGTTCAACTCATGAAAAGCATCCAACTGGTGATGAACGTTTTTTAGCATTTCCCAATGCACTGTTTTTCCCATTTATCGGTGATCATCCAGAATACTATGAAAGTTTTTATCCGTACTCAGAGCAGGATTGTGCTGACTTTAAATCAGAAATTGAGCGCTTATTGCAGACAAAAGAGTATTGGGAATTGAAAAATACATTATTTGAGAATCGCTAAACGAGCCGTACTTCCCAGAGTTCAGAGCTTTCCTTTGTCCCGTTTTGAGTTGTTCTATCGGTTAAAAACAGACGAGCTCAGGTATAATTGAGTAAGTTTTGTACTCAATATTGTTTTCTTCACTTCTCATTAATAGCTGAGTACACTTGAGGATTTACAGGCATACAACGTTACGAGGCAGTTACTTCAACGTGCTTAACTGGTCGAATAATCAGCAACACCATCGCGAGATTAATAATCATCAAATATATGGGATATGAAGCTTGTGCAACTGTGAACTGTTCCACAGCCAATACATTAAACAATGCTGCAAAAACATCGATGAGATAAAACAAGACAATCTCAGTTTTGGGAAAACGATAGGTTTTGATTAGGGCTGGGATAATCCCCGTAAAGTCTGCCAAGATTGAGGCGTATAGCCCAAGCAAAGGATTACTCGTAGTTTGCCAGAGAAAAATTCCAAGTAGAGCAATCCCAAAACAGATCAGATCAATTTTCCCCCACCCACCCATACCAAATTTAAGACTTAAAACAAACACCACGATTGATTGTATTGCAGACACTCCAGCCAACCAGACTGCGACTTTATCTCCCTGAGCGAACAGTGACGCTGTGGCGAGTACAGTAATGAGCAACAAAATGAACCGAGTGGTTCGATGGGGCTTGGCCTCCCCTTTCAAAATGGCTTTGGAGTAGACAATTGGTGAGATCAGGGCCAAAGCGCTGCTGATGATGATGAACAATGATGACATGACTGTATTATAAATGAAAATCAGCGATTTATTGTATAAAGAACGACATTTTTTTGTAAAATACCGCTATGAACATTTTCGCTCATGGCAGGAAATCACACATTTTTGAAGGTGAAAATAACACGGTGGTGAAGTTGTACGAGAAGGGTTTTCCACTCGATAAGATTCATCAAGAGTACCAGAAAGCAAAAATTATCTGGCAAAGTAAGCAGATTTATGTTCCCGAACCAATCCGTGAAATAACTCTTGAAGGGCAGCATGGGATTATATTTGCCAAAGTCGAAGGTATTGCACTCATCGATCTGTTCCAAAAAAAACCATGGTTATACTTCAGTTATATTCCCAAAATAGCAGCGATTCATAAAAGCATTCATCAAGTCCATATTGAGAACTTGCCAACACAACAGCAAATGTTTTCAAAGTTGATTGAGCACAGTGAACGATTGTTAAACGATGACAAAGCACGATTGCTTTCCATCTTAGATAAAAAATATGTCGCTGTTCTGTGTCACGGTGATTTTCACCACGGGAATTTGATTCAAACACGATCCGGTGAAACGTATATTGTAGATTGGATGGACGCTTTTGTTGGTGCATATCAGCTTGATGTTGCACTCACTGCTGTCAACGCAGCCATTTCAACTGCTCCTGATCATGTTCCCGTTGTTTATCGGCAAATATATGAAATCTTGAAACGAGTGTTGCATCTCGATTCTATGTATTTGCGCGCGTATTCGCTCAAAAATATTGACGAGTATCTACTACTCGCTGCAGGGATTCATTTAACGCGGTATGAAGGGAAACATATTGAGATGCACGAGAAGTATTTTGATAGAATGAAAAAATGAAAAACCTCCGTACTTTTCCACTCAATGCGCTCGATATCAATTTTTTGCTGTCGAGCGATGGAAAAACACTTGATTTACCAAACACGATTGTGCTCTCTTTCCATTCCAAAACGAGATTCAATAAGATCAAATTGGTGGATACTTTGTTTTTGTTGGACCAAAAATTCCCTGAGCTAAAACTGTCAACGACTTTTCTGTATGAATCTTTGTGCTGGCAGGAAGTTCCAACTGACAAAAAAACGTTTTTTTCAGGTTTGGTTTCTAAAGTGGCGGAAGATGCTGCTTTCTCCCCGGAAAAAATACTGACAACGCTTATCCACTCTAAGAACTATCACCTCCCATTTGAGATTACGATTAGTGAGAATTATTTCTTTTATCGGCAAAATCATGTCTTTGCTGACGGGATGTTTGCGATGCGGTTGCTTGAAATGGTGATGATGACTTATTTTTCAGAGAGTAATTCGGTAGGTGATGTTGTGCTTGCTCCTCCATTAAATTTTCAATACTTGGATCAAAATGTGTTGCACGAGAAAGCAAGAGAACGACTAGATTTTTCGGTAGGACAAACTGACTTTCATGTGAATTTTTCAAAAACGACAGCGCCAAGTAGTAGTAAACATCAAGAAGTTTGTAATTTTGTGTTATCAAAACAGCAAATGGTCAAGCTTGAAGAGCTTCGAAATAGAATTTCTCAAAAGCAACAAATTTCAATCAATACCCTTCTTAATGTGTTTGTGAGTTTCTTTTTTGCGCAAAAAAAGAAACAAAATAAAAGGACGTATTTATCCATTCCTTCGCATTTAGGTTCGTACTTTTCGGGAAATCATATCTATCCATACAACTTTATTACCAATATTGACGCCTATATCGATACTCCACAGGATCTAAAACAGTTTGTGTCTGTGTGTAATGAAACACAAGCATATATCTGTGGAATTCAAAAAAATGGAAAGTTGCTTGATAACGTCAGATTTTCGATGAAAGAGTATTCACGGTTTGGAAAACAAATGGTTGAAGAAATGCAACAGAAATACTTGACTTGGTACAACAATATCGAGCAAACATTTGTTATTTCCAATTTGGGAATTGTTGATGATGTACTCCCCTACACAATAAAAAACGGTGTACAAAGTAATCAATTATTTATTAGTGCTACCTGTATTGGTGCACAACCACTAACAATATTTATCACTCGTGCTCGCGGCCAGATGAATATCTCGTGTACTGTTGACACGAGTCAAATGAGTCGTGCGATGGTAAATGAGCTTTGGTTCCAATTTTCAGTCGAGAACTTAGAGATGTTAATCAAAAAAATTTAATGACATTATAACAACGGTAAATTGTGGTTCTTTGGACCCGTAGTCAATTAGCAACTGCAACCCCTTGGTCCCTTTTTGA
>CAZOWX010000016.1:0-40556 GCA_964583795.1 uncultured Pseudomonadales bacterium
CCACCACCGTTCGACTTGAGACATTCATTGGCGTTGCCAACGGTGGTTTGAGCCAGGACACCGGAGCCATTGGTGTACAGCAGTCCGCCGTTATTCGTAAACGCCGAAAGGGTAATCGAGCTATTGGACAGAGTAACCGCTCCATCAAGGCGAGTAGCGCCATCAACTTCCAGGCCGTCAGTGACATAGAGATCATTTCCGTTTAACGTATTGGTTGGAGTACCACTCCCGACCTTGAGGTTGCCAGTAAGAATATTGAACAAATTATTTGCTCCGATGGTGGCAGTGATGGATCCTGCTCCATTTTGAGGAAGCAGCGCGAGGTCACCCGTGGTATCACCGCCCAATGTTAAAGTTTGGTTAGCAGTGGTTTGCAAAGATCCGGTTGCATTGAGGTAGGCGCCGCCAGCTGCACCAGCGCTCAAGGTGGCGGTTGGGGTGCCGGAGTTGACGTTGATCACTGCAAACTTGGCACTTGATGTAGCAGTATTACCGATCAACAAATCCAGCGTGTCATTGACGGGGGAGATGCCGCCATTCGTCACTCTCCACAGATCACCCGCAGTACACGGACCAAAGGTTGGGGCACCACCGCCATTCGACTTAAGACACTCGCCAGAATTTCCAACTGCGCTTTGTGCCAGCACACCAGAACCATTTGAGTAAAAAATTCCCCCATTATTAGTAAACGAAGAGAGCGTAATAGTGGAGTTGTCAAAACGAACCGCGCCGTCGACTTCAAGAGTACCTTCAATATATGCATCTTCACCGTTTTGGGTCACGTCTGGAGTGCCGTTTCCAACTTTCAGATTTCCAGTCAAAATATTTAAAAGTCGGGAGGCACCAAGGTTCACATTGACTCCGCCTGCGCCATTGAGTGGAGAGACTTCAATGTCACCCGTGGTATCACCGCCAAGAGCGAGAGTTTGGTTAGCAGTGGTTTGCAAAGATCCGGTTGCATTGAGGTAGGCGCCGCCAGCTGCACCAGCGCTTAAGGTGGCGGTTGGAGTGCCGGAGTTAACGTTGATGATGGCAAACTTGGCGCTAGCGGTGGCGGTACTACCAACGAGCAGATCAACCGTGTCGTTTACTGGAGAAATTGTGCCAGTTGTAATTCTCCATGTTCCAGACAATCCTCCAGTTCCACAGCTTCCCCAAGTTGGAGCGCCACCACCAGATGAAGTGAGGCACTCGCCCGCGTTGCCCACGGCGGTTTGTGCTAGAGCTCCGGAGCCATTGGTGTACAACAGTCCACCGTTGTTGATGAAGGTGGAGAAAGTGATCGACGCATTGTCAAATTGCACTGCGCCGTCAGCTTCAAGGGTGCCAGTGATGTAGGCATCTTCACCGTTGAGCGCAACGGTTGGTGTGCCGCTGCCAACTTTAAAATTACCAGTCAAAACATTAAACAAGCCGGTGGCAAGAGCAGGAGTAGCGGTGATATTTCCAGACGTTGTGGTAGAGAAAGCTAGATTGGATCCAGTTGAGTTTAATGAAAGGCCACCTGAGCCAGCATTGATGGCGGTGGTAGAGGTGGAGTTGCTGCTACCGAGGTTCACTGTTTTGGCTCCAGCGCCATTGCCGATGTCGAGGGTTTGAGTACCGGTACCACCGATAGTGACGGTACCCGTAGAATTTCCCGAAGCAATATTGACGGCGTTGTTGCTACTAACATTGAGGTTGACGATGCCGCCAGATTGGGTTAATCCACCAGTAAAGGTTGAAGTACCGGAACCATTGAGTGGGTTGAAAGCGATGTTACCGGTGGTGTTGCCGCCGACAGTAAGGGATTGGTTGGCGGTGGTTTGGAGAGTGCCATCAGCGGTGAGATAAGAACCACCGGCTGCACCAGCACTCAAGGTGGCGGTGGGGGTACCGGAGTTGACGTTGATGACGGCAAACTTGGCAGAGGTGGTGGCTGCGTTGCCGATGAGAAAGTCGAGCGTGTCATTCACTGGTGATTGGGCTCCATTGGCAATTCTCCAAGTTCCTGCTAACCCACCAGAGCTACAACTTCCCCAGGTCGGAGAGCCTGTTCCTCCTGATTGTAAACAATCACCTGTTGAGCCAGCAGATGAGGTTAAAAGTTGTCCAGATCCATTGGTGTACACAACTCCGCCTGCCGTGTTGAGAGTTGAGAGAGTGACCGATGAATCAAATTTAGCTGCGCCATCGACTTCGAGCACATCTTGAATATACAGATCGTTATCACCAGCAGCTGTTGTGTTTCCTGCTGTCGAGTCAGCCAAGAAGTTATATGCACTCGCTGCGGCGCCTCCAATATTGAGCACCGTGCCATCAGTGAACAACACATTGCCGCCAGCAGGGTTGATAGTGATGTCAGTGGTTGACGTAATTGAACCGCCATTGACGGCGATATTTCCGGAAGTCGTCACACCACCGCTCGTGACGATATTGCCAGAGTTATCAACGGTTAATACTTGTCCGCTGGTTCCATTGATCGTTAGGGGAGTACTGCTAGCGTATGTGGCACTAATCGTTGCGCCATGGGTAAACAAATACCCATCGTTGAGCACGTTGCCAGTGAGGTTAATAGTGCCAGTGCCGTCAGGGTTCAAAGTAATGTCTCCGTTACTGCCAGAGTTGGTCACCAAGTTCAAGGTAGAGCCGGAAATGGTAAATGTACCACTGACAGACTGAAGCTTCGGTGATTGTTCGCCTAATAGAACCTCACCCCACTGGTTCATCACCAAGACGGTGCTCCTGGTAGCGCTAGCGGTAGAGTTGACTGGGAATCCCTGGATGGTTTCCGAATTTAACGCGAAAGGAATGGTGGCGATCCTCTGGCGAGGAGTGAGAACGTCAGAAATAACAGTGATTTCCAGCCAAACTTGGCTATTTTCAGTGAAAACAGTTGGATCGATCGCGCTACCACAGGTACTGCCCAAGATAGTCGAAAAAATTCCATCTTGATCAGGGTCAATACTACATGTCCCTGAGTTCCATAGCAGGTTCCCAGCGGTTACAGCGTCATACAGTTTGAATGTGGTGTTTGTAGCTGTGGTAATCGGAGAACCGGCGACGTCGGTGAGTCGCGCTTGAAATGACAAAATTCGGTCGGGCGAAACTGGAGTGGATGGATAGGCTAGCTGCGGAGCGACAGTGATGAAGAACTGTCGATACCACAAGATCGAGATGAAGATAAAGAAAATGATGAGCGTCGCCAAGTGAAAATAGGGCCCCAGAATCCAGTCAGCAAACGAAAACTTCTTTTTTGGAGTCGTGATGATCGAAGGTTGTTGTTGTGGTTTGTGCGCTTGCTTTGGGGCAGGGGCAGACGCTGTTTGCTCAATTGAAAGTTGTTTGACGTCTTGGTGAAGGCCAGTTGGTTGCTCCTGAATGACTGCTGCCACTGTTGGAAGTTCAATCTGAGCTTGGGGTAAGTTTTTTATTTCATGTTTGCCAAGGTAGTTCTTTTCCACCCAGGCAGAAAATAGTTTCAAACTGACAATTTTCCGATGAATTGAAGAATGTTTCAGGCCTTTGCGTTGCTGATCGACAAAAAATGCCTTAAACGAAGGCTCACTCAGTAGCGTCTGAATATTGCTGTCTTTCGAAAACTCGATGAACTGAGAAAGATCGCTTGCGTAGTTCTTGACAGTTGATTTGCTGGCACTCGTCGTTCGTAGCTCTTGTAGATACTCACTGAGTAACTCTTTTGCTGTTGGCACCAATTTGGGGGAACCTGAAACTGGTTGTGGAAAACTCTGCGTTGGAGGCAAAACAGACGTCCTTTTTCTGTTCAAAAGGTCTTCAATACTGCTAGAAAATTTAGCAAATTGGGCGGGCATGAATTCTCTCAAGATTAGACAAGTTAGACGGACATTAGATTCTGGTGATACCTGTAATCAAGAATGACAACCCCCTGGCAAGTAAAACGAGAGGAAGTTGTTCATGAAATTCTAAACTCTTGATATTAGACAGCTGTTAGATATCCGGAACTCATCAAGTGTATGAGGATCTTGAGAGACAAGTCAAGCGATAGAAAAAATGACGTATATAGTACAGAAAAAGTGAAAAAAACCAAGATTAAAGGGTTAAATAAACAGATCAAAATAGATGTATATATGTCAAAAATACGGGAATCCATGGGCTGTGTGGGAAAGTAGGGTGAACTGTGGATTGTTTGATTGTGAAACAGTATGTATAACAATAATCAAACAAGATTTATTTCCAGGCTAATTTGGTGTTCTATTCACAATGCAGAAAGCTAGGTAGGATAAGAATGGTGATCAAACAAAGTCGGAGGATGTAAATAGTATATAAAGCATCATGGTTCGTGAAAGCCTATGAAAAAAAAGACGAAAGAGTTTTTATTAAGCAGTTTTGTTCCTCCTGGTTTTCCTCAAGAGTTTGGCCTACGGCCGTACCAGTTCTACTACGATTTATTTTCGGATTTGACTGAAGGTGGGGTGCGCTCATCGATCTATCAGTTGGTAGAAAAAAGATATTTGAGGCGACTTTCGCTGAACGGACAGTCTTTTTTTCGCATCACGGATGCTGGCATTGGAAAGCTGACACTGCTATATCCCACCTTACAGCTAAAGAGCCGAAAAAAAGGTGATATGCGTGGGCACTTATTGATTCTGTTAAAGCCAACTGTACATGATCCTCAGTTCTTAAAGTTGCGCCGATTGATGAACGCAGAGTTGTTCACTCAAGTTACTCGGGGGGTATATTACTACCCTTACTCAGAACTCAGTACGCGATTTTTAGCAGAAGTGTTTGATCACTACTCATCGGCTGTAGCGTTGGTAAAAGTGAGTGAGTTTTCACTGGCTTTTCCTGATGCAAACAAAAGTCAACTCAGTATTACAAATAACCTGAAAAATCAGATCTCTGGAGTTAGCAGAGAAGCTGATAATTTGATAAGCGTTGTAAGTGTTAAAAAAACATCGAATTATCATGTAAAGTCTATGTGTGAGAGATTCTTTGGGCAGTTGGGTGAATGGGTAAAAAATGAAAACATGCCATTTTTCGAGGAAAAAAAGAATAGAGAATTGTTCTTTCAGGTGGTGGAAAAATGGAACAGGCTGATTGGGTTCTATTAGTTTTTTCACGACTTCTTTTGACAAGTTCCTGTGTTTGTTAATGTTGACTCAATTTAACAACTCACTTTCGGTAATACTGGTAACTAAGTGAAAACAATCCTGCGGATTTTCTGGGGGTGCTTGTGTCGCTTGGCAATATCGCATTAATGCTTCCACATTTTGCATGCTAGATTGATCTATTTAATAACTGTTATCAATGACTGTGGTTGGGATGCAAGAATAATTATATTGAAAAAATAGAAGTATTGCAATAATATTGCGTTAATGCTATTGTTTTATTACCGCAAAAAATAATAACATAGGTAACCCGAAAATGTAATACTGCAATATCTGCAATAAAACCCCATCCACTTCTGTACTGGAGCACAAACAGTTGCTTGGTTTGTGCATGGGTAATTAGCAGTTAATTTGATGATCTGATAGGAAATGGAATGCTTAAAAAGGATTGATTTAGCATTAAAAACGTTTTTCAACGGTTTAGTGTCTCGTACTGAAGCTGTTTTGAGTGTTTATAGCTCATTATGTGTCCAAAATACCCCGTAAAATTGTGGAAAAGTCTCGTAAAGTTGGGTTTCTATATCACTTTTTTTGCACAGCTGAACAGCACTAGAGTAAGAACCATTGTGACAATAGACTTGTTGAGGCTTTGAAATGTTTGGTTGTACGCTTCAATGCGTCGAGGTTGCTACAGCTGCAAGTGCGTGTCCTCAAGAGTTCTTAGTTAAAAAGATCGGTAAATAGCTTTTGGGAGGCTTCCATCACGGCGAGAATGACTACCTTCGCTTTGCGAGCATCGGCAAGAAAGAAGTTTTGAATTTCGTTGTTATCAACCCACACATACTTTTGCTTACTCAGGGCGATCTGATACTCATTTTTCGGTAAAAACGCGCGGAATTTACCTTTGGCATCGGTGACTAAGACTGACATGAGCTGGTTGGACTCTTGAAGGAAAATACGCACAAACACGTTGGATAGCGGGGTGCCTGCACTATCAACGACTTTGCCGACAATGACTGGGGTCTTAAACCATCGTAGTACTCGAAAAGCAATGATAATCACATAGATGCCACACACGACAAAGTTGACTGTGGTGGGGAAGAAGTAGGTAATCACAGCTGAGATAAGAAACAGTGGGAGTAGAAGATATTGCGAAAGTCGAATCAACCGTTCTCGAATCAAATGCCATGAAAGGCGAGATCCTGTCTGTGTTGCGGCTCGCAAAGGATCGACCGGAATCAAGAACAGCTGTTTTGTTTTTTCATTGGAAACTTCAAAGGCTTCTTGTTTGTAAAACTCAAACATCGTCAGATATGGCGGGCGAGTTTTACCCGTAGGAAATACGAAATCTTGGTGCCGCACCTCGATCTGATACTTGCCAGGAGGCAGTTGAATGCCTCCATACACTCCGTCAGTATTGGTAACCACCGTCTCTTTTGTGCTCTCATCTCCAATCTTGCCGATGTTCAAAATAGCGAATGCGACTGGTTCCTCGGTTTCGCTATTGAACACCAGTCCTTGTGGTGCTGGAGGAGGCAAGATGCCCAGCGCTTGCAGGATTCGCAGTAGTACCTGGAAGGAAATGCCCCAACCAAATTGACTGGCAAATAACGCTGTTGTTGCGAGCGGTACCGCCCCAGAAATGACGATTGTTCCTACGGGGCCGGTGTTTTGTGCGACTTCTTCAACCGCTTCAATGACTGTTTCTGGGAGCTGCGCAATGACCTCTGCAATGGTCTGAGTGGGGGCTGGCGTTGCAGTGACGGAGGGTGTCCCTGTTGGTTCTGTCGTGGCGGGTACCACACTGGTAGCTTCGGGCTCTGGAGTTGTGGTTACAGCAGCAGTGGCGGTGGCATTTGGGCTTAAGGTGGGAGTAGCAGTCGGAGTGATAGTACTGATAGTGAAACTCCACGTCGTACTCTCGCTGCTGTTTCCGTTAATATCCACGGCAGTGATTTTCCATGTATGGGAGCCATTCGTAAGTGGGGAGATAGGAACAAGTGTGTACTGGGTTGCGGTTTTCGTAAGGGTATAGCTGCCGTTGGTAGTGTCAGTCAACGGGATCGAGTCGAACAGGACCGAGCCATCAAGGGTGAGCTTATAGTAGCTCATGGAAAAATTGTCCGTCGATTCTTCCCAGACAAATGATGGAGTAGTGGTGGTGAGTGTGGCGCCATTACTGGGTGCGATCAGTACTGGCGTGGTGGGAGCCTCGGTGTCTGAGATGGTCAGGCTCATGTTCACTGGCCGGCTTTTGGGGTTGGTTTGTCCTGTTTCCCCGTCCAAGAGTCCTGAGCTTTGCGCATGTACCAGTGAGACTGTTGAGAGCGAAAAACAGCTCATTACAAGCGCGCTAATCAGTAATTTTTTGCACGGCATTGAAATTAGTATATAGGGTTTCCTCCTTCGCTAAAAGCTACGGCAGGACGCGGTAGGGGTTAGGGGGTAGGGAGTAGGGAGTTGACAGTGGACAGTAAAACAGTTAATAGTTTCTCAGCTACTTAAAGACTATAGTCTATAGACTTTAGTCTTTAGTGGTTGGTCGTTGTGTTGTTCGGTTGTTGTAAAGCTTAATTTATCGAGGAAACGTCCATCATCCCACCCCCGTCCGTCATCCCAGCGCAAGCCGAGATCGACCCGGACTTATAAAAAAAACGCAACTCGAAAGCAGAAAAGATAAAAAGTCGTCATCCCCGCCTCGCCGGCGGGCAGGCCTGCCTGCCGGCGAGGCAGGCCGAATTCGATTCGGGATCTAAAGTCAAAGAGCTTTTTCGAAAGCAAAAATGAGTTTGTACACACACTGAGTTTAGATCCAGTCCTTGTTTCACCGTTCCCACTTCGCTTGAAGCTTCGCGGGATACGGTGGATGCTAGATTATGGATTGGTGAAAACGTCTATCGAAAGCAAGAAAAACCTCCGTCATCCTTGAACCTGGCCATCGGCCAAGTATCGAGGACCTGACTCTAAACCTATTTGGAGTCAGATCCTCGCTTTCGCAAGGATGACGAAACGCTTCTTGTTAACAACAAGCTAACATACCAACTGTTACAAAAGTCTATTGACTATTTCACTAAACCCTAAGCTCTAAGGCCTGTGGCCTAGTCTTTCTTCCTCCTTCTCCTCACCTTGTATTTCCTTCGCTCTCTGCCACACTGCCCACAGCACATAGATACCCGAAGAAAACACGAATATCACGCCAAGTATGGCTCTGATGGGGATCAACCAAAACGAAAATTCACCCAGAGCCACCTTGCCTTGAGTACCGTAGTTTGCGGTAATTCTGCCGGAATATTTACCCAGGCCCCACTTGCGTTGCCAGATCCCGTTAAAGGTGGTTTTTTCTCCCGGAAAGATGTTTTTTGGTTCGATCACAAACGTATCAGCTTGTGCCCCCAGCATGTTGGTAATCGCGACTTGGATATTGGGATGGATGTGAATGTCCGAGCGGTTATCCATCTCAAAAGAGAATGGAACTGGCCCAAACTCATACCATTGTTTGGCTTGTACATTGCTGATATATGACTCTTCGTTGATCTGTCCATCCACCACAAAGTACAGCAGTGTCCCAACTTGCTGTGCGATCCCGGTGCCGCTACCAGCGGCTTGTTTATCAATTACTGGAGCACTCATCACCATCGCGTAGCGACCACCAGGAAGTGCATCGCTCGGGACTTGGATAGAGAGTTGGATGTCAGCAACTTGTCCGCTTTCGACCACTTGGTTTGTGGGAGTCAGCGTGACCCAATCAGCCAGTTGCCACTTTGATGGAGTCAGTGGGGTGACGGGAACTGGCTTTCCCGTATCATCGATCACCGTAAAATCTTCGATCAGTGTCTGAATCGTTTGTGTGGTTGATGAGCTATTTTTGATGTGGACAACAGCTTGGACGAGCTGTCCCGGTTTGCCGTGCAGCGAGTAATCCGAGTCACCCAGCCGCGCCGGCAGAGCCGTGAGGCGGATAGGATCAAGTAGTAAAGGATTGATCTGTGCTCGTACGTTTTGAACAGCGATCAGTGCCCCGGCCACCATCACAACCAGCAGCAACATGCGGGTATGAGTGAGAAAAGCAGAGGGGTGAGAAAGAGTACTTTTTGAGTTCATAGCTTATACGTGTGGTTGGGTTGTTTGGTTGTTGTGTTGTTGTGTCCTCCCAACAACCCAACTACACAACTACTCAACAACAGGTTATTTTTTCGGTCGCTTATTTTTTGATGATCACATATTTCCAATACCCAAGAACCAATACCCCTCCCTAAAACGACGCGGTCGCCCGATACGTCACTGTATTCGTGTAACTCCCCGCAATCATATTGGTTCCGACCACCACACGATAGCACACATACAGCGTGTTATTCGAGGCAGGTGCCGTGGATGAAAAAATGGTTTGGGCTGATTGAGAGTTTTCGTTATCAGGGAGTTGTTTAGCGCTAAATGTGCGAGCGCTTTCATTGTACGAAAAATCTTCAGTTGTTGTCCCGCCAGAATCATCGAGCGAGTATCCAAGCCCCTTATTTCCCGTACTGGTCCAGTCTTGCGAAGTTGTATGTGACATTCCCGTCACGGCAGCATCAGGGACACAGGTATTGCCCGATGGTGGATCGCCGGTACAGGTGTTGCCATCTTTCCCCAGTTGATCGTTCGCGCTGATGGTGACGGTAAATCCATTTGCCGCATTGGTTGAAACAGTCAGTTGCTGAGCGGCATGAGTGAAGCCTGAAGTCGACACTGTGCCAAAGGGGACCGCGGTGTTGGTGGTGGTCACGCTGGTGGTTTGACCACAAGTGCTCACCCCCGAATTGACTGCCAACACCCCAAAGGTGATTTGCGATGGCACACTTGCCGTAACTCGCACTGCCTCAACGTTTCCAATCGTCACGATGGTCGAGTCAATCACGCTGTCAGTGCTATCAAGATTGCGCACCAAAAATTTATGAGAGTCTGAGTAGCCAATCGTATGTCCCACAGCCGGTGCGGGATTGATCAAATTGCTAATCACCATGGTTCCTTGTACGGTGCCATTAAATGCCGTGCTCGCTGCACCAGCGCCACTATAGCGACACTCGTACGTGTGATAGGTGACGCCAGCCAGCGTGGTAGCTGAAGCACTGGCTGTGCCAGTGACGAAGTCATAGGTTGAGCTCACATCAGCGGGACACGTTACAGTGGGAGCGCTCGTGCCAAAATCAAACCCGTCCTGGTCCGCTATGCCGTCGGCTTGACCACCGCTGCCACTGAGCGTCGTGGCTGGCACCAGGATTTGAAAAGCGCCATTGGCGACGGCGCTGGCGGTGGTGAATCGTACCGTGACACTGCCCGACGAGGTCGCGATCACGCTATCACCAGCATCGGCATTATTGGTTTGTAGTGTCGCAAAGTTCGGGGTGCGTATGGTAAAACTAGCCGGATTGGCGCTGGCACTGGCAACGGTATACAACGAGCCATTGCTCGTATCACCGATCCAGACAGTGTCACCCTCTGCCAACTGCGCACTGCTGGTTGATGCTGCACCCAGCGCTGTGGTGACGATCTGCACCGTCGAGCTACCCACGCTATTGCCCGTGTCTAACTTTCCAACGAACGACAAGCGGGGAGTACTAAACGTGACGCTGACACTTTCCAAGTTAGTGCTGTGAACTTTTTGGATGATGGCCCCAACTGCAAACAAGCCGATGACCAACACCATGACTAATTGATTTTTTTGAACTGAAAAAAGAGATCCGCTCGTATTGTCACTGTGTGTTTGATTCATGGGTTTTTGAGACTTTGCGTTTGGTTTGAAATAGCTTTGTTTTGCTATACGTCAAATAGACAATGGCGCCGATTACAATACCGATCAAGATACTAATGGGTAGTGCAAATACCCGATGGGTAAATACCTCTGCGCTTTGTCCCGGAGCTTTGTAGCTGAGTTTCATGGTGTATGGGCCCAGCAGAAATAATCCCTTGTAGTGCAGTGGCTCAGACGTCTCGGCTGTCTCAGCCCCTTTCGTTACAGTCTTGGCAGCAAAAACTTCCCGGCTTGATCCTGGTAAAATATTTTCTGGCAACAACTGCGTTTGATAGACCACATTACCAAGGGCATTGGTGATGGTAAAGTCACCCAAAGCCACGGTGGTATTTTTTCCCACGTTTTGCATGGTAACCTGTGCGTTGATTGCTCCCAGTGAGTCGACGATGATCGGAGCGGCGAACGACTGCAATCGGACGTTGCCTTGGTCGGCGGCAGAGTTCGCAACCGTGACGATGAAGTTGGTGGCGATCTGTCCGGTGACGGCACTGGTGGCGCCATCACTCAAAATGTTTTGCTTAGGATCAACAGCAAAGACTAGGGAGAAGTGGTACTCTTTCTCAAGCGAATTTTCTGGGAGTGCCACCTCAAACACTAGTTGCCTGGACTCACCAGTTTTAAGCAAGGTGGGTGAGTTCAAATGGTAGCTCTCGTCTTGCAGTGAGATGTAGGGGAAGCTCATCGACTCTCCAAGCACCGGAGTGCCAGTTTTATTGTCACTGCTAAAATCCACAAAGTTGGGAGTCAGATTGACATCAAACAAACCTTGGTTTTCCAAGGTGACTGTGGTGAGGGCGGTCTTTCCTGGTTTGATCACGATATGCGTCAGTGGAGGAGCGATGCCGATATTCAGCGCCGCCTTTTGTGCACTCGCTTGTGGGACCAGCAGCACAGCTGCCGTGAGGAGAAAGCTGGTGGTGAGTAAAATTTTTTTATTGTACATAGGAAGAAGTTGTTAGGTTGTTGTGTTGTTGAGTTGTTATGTTTACCCAACAACCCAACAACATAACCACTCAACAACACATCATCTTGCTGGTAGCCAACTGATTGAGCACCACATATTTCTAACACCCATCCCTAGAACGTCGGAATAAGTTGGTACGTCACCAGTGTCTCATAATTTCCCGCTGCTTGCGTTCCCGATGGAGCAGCCTTGTACGTTACGGTAGCACTGCGGTTCACCGACAAACCCGTCCCGCTCATAATCGTTTGTGCGCTCTCACTATTGGACAGATCAGCAAACTGGCGGAAATAATTTGTACTCACAAAATCAGTGGCCACATCATCACCAGTCAAGGTAAAGCCAAAGCCGTCATTGCTCGCGTTGGTCCAACTACCAGCTGCAGTTTGGTCACAGGTGCCCGAGTCGCACAGCGTGTCTTTCACCGTCGCAGTTCCACCTTGCAGTCGCAGGGGATGAATTTCCGAGACTTTCAGTGCGTAGCCACCCGCACCATTGGTATCGACGATGATAGTGTGAGTATCAGTGTTAAAAGAACTCGCGGTCAGTGTTCCCAGACTCACGGTGACTTTTGACAACTTCAAGGACAACTGTCGAAACGGATAAATGTACTGGAACCCCGCCTTCACCACGTAACCAGTGCCATCGTACTCTCCTGGAGCAATCTGACCAACCGTGTCAGTCACTTTGTAGGTAGCTCCAGATTTTTCACCGCTGGTCACATTAAAGTTACCAAACTCGATGACATACTCGTCCGAGGTCATCCGCTCAGCGAGCGAGAGTGCAGGACCAAGCGCAACAGTCATCAGCGCTGCTACACCAAGCACCAGAAGCTTTTTATTGAACCTTCGAGGTAATTTAGATTGAACACATTTTGTACTCATTTATAGTCCTTAACTAATGATCGTCATCCCGAATTCGATTCGGGATCTAAAGTCAGAGTGCCTAAAATAATCAGATCCTGAATCTGTCTGGCTCATCACCTTCGCCAGATCTGTTCAGGATGACAAAAACGATTTGAAAAGTGTATCGTTTTTGTCAACACCTGCTTGTAATCATTTCCTAAGCCCTAAGGCCTAAACCCTGTGGCCTCACTATCAACTAACTTTTCCACCTCTTCCTTGATCAAGATAATCTGTTTGATAATCACTTCCTTATTCTCCTCTGGATAGTCGGCGAGCTTGAGCAGCGTCTCGAGCTTGGGTTTTAGGAATGTCGAGACAAACAGCACTGCATTGGACTGTTGCTCTGAAATCTCTTCCTCTTGCGCTTCTACTACTTGCTCTTTTTCTACTCGATCGTCGTACTGATTTTTCGCAAATAAAAACACCAGCAGCATCAACAGCAATGAACTTAGAGTCGAGATAGTGGGGAGGTCGATACTGCCTTGCAGCGAGTAGTGAAATAAAATCACCGCGATACCCAACACCACCGCTTGCAAGGGGCGAACACTCATGGTCAGAAAAAAGATGTGCAGATACGCCAGCGGAAAAAACAAAGAGTGCAGATTCCCAGTGCTGCCGATCAGTAAAAAGACGCAGGCACTAAACAAGGCAAACTCAGGAGAGGAGCGCTCCTCTGTGAGCATCAGCAGATGTTTTTTACGAGCGAGACGAATCAGAAAATACACCAGTACAAGTCCCGCGGCTAGCTGAGCAGTAAACGGATGAAGAGTGTTTATCCGAAGCCATACGTAGCTGCCAACTAATGCACCCACAATAGCGATCGATTGGGCAGGGAAGGACATGGGATCAGTATATAGTAGTCAGTGGTCAGTTGTCAGTAGTGAGGGGAACAGACTCTAGTCTATAGACGTTAGTCTTTAGTAAATAACACAAAAAGTTGTCATCCTGAACAGTCTAGCGAGGAACGAGCCCGACGGATTCAGGATCTGGTAAAGGAATAATCTGTTGATGTGTAGTTGCAAAACCTGATATATCGGGAAACACTCTTCATTCTTGCCACTGTCGTCATCCTTGAACCCGACTGAAAGTCGAGTATCGAGGGCCTGCCTCCATATTGGTGAAAAGTAGAGCTAATATTTCGAAAGCAAAAAAAACAAAAAAGTCCGTCATCTTTTTTGACAATGTGTCTCGAAAGCAAAAAAGTCCGTCATCCCCGTCTCGCTGGCGAGGCTGGCTTGGACCCTGTCTCCAAACCCATTTAGAGTCAGATCCTCGCTTGCGCAAGGATGACGAGCTTCTCTTGTTAACAACCCAACCCGTCAAACTTTTTTTGCCACGTGGCCATAAAAGTTAGCCGGGTAAACAACTCAACCACCCAACAACTCTTTCCTGTGATACAATACTCTCCATGACAATTCGCACCCTCTCACTCACCCTTCTTACCGAATAAGTCGGAGGGGAGAGCGTGCTTGTTTGAACCCCTCGCAAGAGGGATTTTTTGTATAATGGGTTGGAGGATAGGCAATGGGGAATAGTATTGTTTCAAGTATTCAACAACCCAACCACGTAACAACCCAACAACTCAGATTCATTACATATTCAAATAAAAATAAATCACTAATCACTATAAACTATAAACTACCCACTAACCTATGTACGATCACACCGCAATCGAAACCAAATGGCAACAGTTCTGGGAAGAGCATGAACTCTTCCAGGACGACGTGCACAAGGGAAACTCAAAAGTTGATAACAACTCAACAACTCAACAACCCAACAACAAAATGTACTTGTTATTCGCCTTTGCCTATCCCTCCGGTGCTGGCCTGCACGTTGGTCACGTTGAGTCCAAGACTGCTCTGGACATCATGGCCCGCTACCATCGCATGAATGGGAAAGACGTCTTTTTCCCTGTCGGCTGGGACGCCTTTGGCTTGCCTGCCGAGAACTACGCGGTCAAGACTGGTGTTCATCCCGCCATCACCACCAAGAACGCCATCGATACCTTCCGTCGTCAGATTAAACGTCTGGGCATTTCATATGATTGGAAAAACGAAACCGCCACCAATCATCCCGGCTATTACAAATGGACGCAGTGGTTATTTTTACAGCTGTATTCCAAGGGGCTTGCGTACAAGGACAAAGGCTCTGTCAACTGGTGTCCATCGTGTCAGACAGTCCTCGCCAATGAGCAGGTCGTCAATGGTCACTGTGAACGCTGTGGTAGTGAAGTGATTCAAAAACAGATGGAGCAGTGGTTTTTCAAAATTACTCAATATCAAGATGAGTTGATCAGCGGCTTAGACGAGGTGGACTGGCCACACGCGACCAAGCAGCAGCAGCTCAATTGGATCGGAAAGAGCAAAGGCTTAGCTATTGATTTTTCGATTGCAGGTTCAGGGACCAAGTTGACCGTCTGGACCAAGTTTTGGGAGACTGTGTTTGGAACAACGTTTGTGGTGATCGCCCCAGAGAAGTTTCGCGACATGAACTTGATGGACCAGGTTGCTGAAAAACACAAACACACTGTTCAGGACTATATTGATCGCTCCTTCAAGAAAACAGAAGAAGAGCGCAAGATTGGCGAG
Organism: uncultured Pseudomonadales bacterium; assembly: GCA_964583795.1. GTDB lineage: Bacteria > Patescibacteriota > Microgenomatia > UBA1400 > PJMF01 > JBDTME01. The sequence goes on from CAZOWX010000016.1 coordinate 15,312, forward strand.
AAAGAAAAAACCGGTGTCGACACGGGGTTGAAAGTGATCAATCCTGTGAACGGATCTGAAGTTCCTTTGTTCATTGCTGACTACGTCTTGATGAATGTTGGTACTGGTGTGGTGATGGGGGTCCCGTCACATGACGAGCGCGATTTTGCTTTTGCCCGAAAATTCCAGCTGCCCACGATTCAAGTGGTGAGCTACGACGATCACAGTACGGATCGCAAAGTTGCACAAGCAGAGATCTCTTTTGAAGGTCCCGGGAAGTTAGTCAACTCGGGTGCGTTTGACGGTATGGATGCTTGGGGAGATGGTAAGGAAAAAATGGCGAACTGGATGATTGATAAAGGGTTTGCAACTTGGCAGACCACCTACAAATTGCGTGACTGGCTGATCTCACGTCAGCGCTATTGGGGGGCTCCCATCCCCATCGTCTACGACCCCACAGGGAACCCACACCCCGTCAAGGAAGAGCACCTGCCGTGGATTTTACCGACCGATGTCGAGTTCAAACCCACCGGTGAGTCTCCGTTAACCTACTCGACTGAGTTTAAAGATCGAGTAGAAAAATTGTATGGGCTTGGGTGGCGACCGGAGTATGACACCATGGATACCTTCGTTGATTCCAGCTGGTACTTCTTGCGCTACGTTGACTCGCGTGACGAGACTCAATTTGCCAGTCGAGCGCAACTTGACCAATGGATGCCAGTCGATCTGTACATGATTGGTCCAGAACACATCGTGCTACATCTGTTGTACTCACGCTTCTTGACCAAGTTTTTGCGCGACGAGGGCCACTTGTCGATCAGTGAGCCGTTTGCCAAGATGCGCCACCAGGGGATGATCATGGGTCCAGATGGCAAGAAGATGAGTAAGAGTAAAGGCAATGTCATCAATCCCGATGAAGTGATCGAGAAGTATGGTGCGGACACGCTGCGGGTTTACGAGATGTTCATGGGGCCGATCGATGCCGACAAGCCGTGGAGCACCTCATCTGTGGTTGGAATTTACCGCTTCTTGCAACGGGTGCATCAGCTGGTGATGGAAAATATCAATGCGATTGATGGGGTGACCAACACTGCTGCTGATACACCACTAATTCGCAAACTGCACCAGACTATCAAAAAAGTCACCGCCGACATCCCAGCACTGAAGTTTAATACCGCCATCGCCACCATGATGGAGTTGGTAAACGTCTGGGAAGCAGCCAAGAAAGAAGCAAAGGGGAGTGAAGTACTAGATATTGATTCGCTAAACTCCTTCATCAAAGTCTTGTGCCCCTTCGCCCCGTTTTTGGCAGAAGAACTGTTTCATCAGGTATCAGGTGTCCCTCTTTCGCCAAAGGCTACAGCAGGGCACAGCAAGTTTCAGGTTTCAGGAGAAGTGCAACCCAACAACAGCGACAGCGTCCATCTGACATCTTGGCCGACGTACAACGACGAGCTGACCAAGTCTGCGCAAGTCACGATTGTCGTGCAGGTCAACGGTAAACTCAGAGGAGAGCTGACAATCAGTGCCGACGAACAAGATGACCAGGACAGTATCATCGCAGCTGCAAAATCACTTGAAAAAATCAAACCCTGGATCGCTGATAAAGAAATCGTTAAAGCGATCTATGTGAAAGGGAAGTTAGTGAGTTTGGTAGTTAAGTAGTTAACAGTGGACCCTCCTTCGCTGAAGCTACGGCGGGCACGGCTGTGGAACAGTTAACAGTTGGAGCTACACGATCAATTATTTTTAATTAATGTTACTTGTTTGCAGACGTTAGAGCGTCAACTGCAAACATGTAAACAAAGCGATGAAAATTGAAAGCAAGTAATCGTTAAAGTGTTTTCTCTCCGTTTTACGGAGAGAACGCCTGAAAAGTTCGATAGAATTTTCAGGCAAGTGAGGAGTTCCAGATAAGAGAGGAGTGGTTGGGTAAAAGGGGAATGTGTTGTTTGGTGGTTGCCAAGCACGTGACATTCAGAAACGCCCATCATCCCACCCCTGTCCGTCATCCCACCTTTTTTGTCATCCCGTTGAAAAACGGGATCTAAAGTCAGAGCGCCTGATCGAAAGCACTGAAGAGCCCAATCTTATCTATAAAAAAACGCAACTCGAAAGCAAAAAAGGCCCGTCATCCTTGCGCAAGCGAGGATCTGACTCTAAATAGATGAGAAGTAGAGTTTGTTTTTCGAACGCAACTGAAAACAAAAAAGTCGTCATCCCTCGATGTCTTTCGGGGGATTTAAAAGTCAAAACTCAAAATCGAAAGCAATGAAAACGAAAAAGTCGTCATCCCGAATTCGATTCGGGATCTAAAGTCAGAGTGCCTAATGGAAAGCACACCCTTGTTTGTCATCCTCGACCCGATGAATGAACCCGGCTACCAGCCGAGTGAAGCCATCGAGCATCCATAATTAGAATTATCACTCAATATTGCCAGCCCAGCGCAAATTTTGTACGATCAAAGAATACAATTGCTAACTTAAAGGATGTCTATGTTTTTTAATGATGAATTCACACCAGGAGATACCCCAGACAATGATGCCGATCCAGCTCCAGATAATCCTCCTGATGCGGCTCCAACTAGAGGGCGTGTCGATGGTGATAAAGCTTTAGAAAGGGCAAAACGGCAAGAACTAGCTGGTAAGTTGCTTGTGGCGAAAACTCTGAATGAAATGATTGACATTACCGATTCCTATACTGATGAAGAAATTGGTACATACGCGTTTGAGACTGTTGACTCCGCTAACAATCTACGCAGCGATTTGAGAAATCAGTTAGATACAATGCGCAGTGGAGGCGTGCATCAATTTCCACTCCTTCAGATCTGTATTGGTAATCTTGATCGTACATCGACGGAAAAGACTGGAGCAATTATTCGCAGAATTGCTGCAATGGCTTTCTTACCAAACTTTTTTACAAAAGGGAAAAAGCTCGTTGAGCAAACGCCAGAAAAAGGAAGAGCACAATGGGAGAATTCACTTCCAACAAGTGATCTAGCAGCATTACAGTGGTATCGAATGTATGGATCAGGGAACAGACCAATGAATCAAAGAGAGTTTGAGCGTTTGTTCCAGCCAGGATCTGGAGCAATATGGCTCTTTCTTACAGAGTTACAGCAAACAGCGAACAGGAAAGATAGAGAAAATACGTTGCGTAAACAACAAGGTGAGAAAGTTTTTGAAGCAGATGAAATGGAAGTAGTGAATACAAGGCTAATATTCAAGCTTTTTGAAAAAGAACTGAGGGAAGGTGCCTCAGATAAGTTATTTCAAATTTTGACCCAAGATCTTTTCGACTCCCAGCTCGCAGCATTCCGAGAATCCTATTCGTCTAACTAACTTTCCAGCACTCAATACTACTCGCGTTGCAGCACGTTGCCCCAGTATTCTTCATATCTGTATGTCGTTTGTATACCTGTTGGCAATGTCTGACCGGTACTGTTTCACTATTAACTGTTCCACTGTTAACTTTCTAAGCCTCACAATGTCCTCTCTGACACCTGAAAGCTGACGCTCTGATACCTAAAATTGCTCCCTCCCATGTCATCTTCTTGTCATTTTTGTTTGGCATACTGCTTTTGTGGCGACAAGCCTCCCGCCTTCGTCCCGCAGTGCGGGAAAATGACAACTTGATCATCTGTCAAGTTTTCATTCAAGTAGCTTCGGCGGGCACGGCATGCGACACGAACAACTCTTTGCTTGCAAACAGTCCCTGTCAGTAAGTGTGACCTGACCACAGATATTTTGGAAAGGGACAATCGAAAACGGAAATCTAAAAAGTTGTTTTCTCTCCGTTTTACGGAGAGAACATCTGGAAAGAATTTTTGAATAAAAATTTTTCCAGATAAGAGAGGAGTTTGTAACCGTCAAACAACCCAACCCGCCAAACTCCGATGTCCTTCGGAGTGGCCGGGTAAACAACCCAACCACCCAACCACACAACAACTCAACAACCAATCAACTAACCAACTAAGCAACCACTAAACAACCGAACTACTAACAACACTATGAATTTTGATTTCATCTTCCAACACTACCCATACCTTAAGTCTCTCCTCACCACCATTAGACGCTATCGCTCCCTCTGGTACCCAATTGCCATTGGTAGTGTGTTTGTCATCGGGACACTGAGTCTCATTTTGGGTTTTTTTCTGCCAAAAAACGCCGCGGCGTCAACGACTACAAACCAATGTAGTTCACAACCTACTGGAGCTATAAAACCACCCCTCAAACAAACTCCAACTACTCAAATCCGTGTAGACATTGCTGGAGCGATTAACCATCCCGGTGTGTATACCATGGACGATGATGCGCGTGTAGACGAGCTTGTACTGATTGCCGGAGGATTTCATAAGAAAGTGAGTACTCAGTATGTTGCCAAAGAGCTGAATTTGTCACACAAACTTTCCGATGAAGAAAAAATATATGTTCCGTATGTTGGAGAATCAACCAATATGCGATCAGCAGCAAGTCCTCCAAACACAACAGCAACAAAGTCATCAGTCGTACATGTGAACAGTGATTCGAAACAGCAGTTAGAGTCTCTCATCGGAGTGGGGAGCGTCCGAGCGCAGAACATCATTGATAACCGCCCGTTTCAGTCAATTGGAGAACTTGTGCAAAAAGGAGTACTGACGCAGAAAATTTTGAATGATAACGAAGGGAAGTTGGAACTGTAGGGAAAGTTAACAGTGGACAGTAAACAGTTAATAGTTACTCAGTACTAAAGACTTTAGTCTTTAGTAGCTGGTTGTTGTGTTATTCCTCCTTCGCCAGAGGCTACGGAAGGACGCGGTGAGTTGTTGCTTGGTTTACTGGGGAAACTTTTCTTGCCGTGAGGCAAAAAAAATCGCCCGTCATCCCTCCGACGGACATCGAGGCCTGCCCGCCGGAGAGGCGGGGGATCTAAAGTCAGAGTGCTTGATCAAAAGAGTCGAATTTACATTTATTCAGACCAAGTAATTCGAAAGCAAAAAAAACAAAAAAGTCGATGTCCTGTCCACCCTGGGCGGATCAGGAACTGGTACAGAAAAATCATGTTTCTATGATGTTGCTTGCCTTGTCCGTCGAAGCTACTTGAATGAAAACCTGACTAACGATCAAGTTGTCATTTTTCCCGCACTGCGGGATGAAGGAGGGGGGCTTGTAGCTGCTAAAAAAAGAAACAATTTGTTGTCTTGTAGTAATTTAATATCAACTATCTATTTTCGCATCATCTATACAAAGTAATAATTTTCATGCAGTATTCACGCGTCGTATTTTATTACCGCAAGTATCTCTATTATTTCATTTTAATCTCTTTAGCACTCTTTATATTATTGCAAATATTGCAGTATCACTATAATTGTACGAGCAGTATCGCGGATGGTATCTTCGGGTATTTTAAAAGAGATGATAATGGCGCTATAGTTTTATTTAGGAGTCTAGCTAACCGCGGTGTGGAGGTGAATCGAGAAGAAATGTGGTACAAAAGTAATGAAAATCTTGATCAGAGCGTTAAAAACAACTATTTTGGTGATTTTCTCTCTCATTTTCTGGTTTTTGTCTCTCGGTTAGCTAGCCTGGAGAAAAAAATAGAAATAAACCAGCAAAATAGAGAGCAATATAATAGTAAAAATCAGAAGATTTTTATCACTCAACCCTCGAGAGTGATGGATGTGTTAAAGTGTAAAATTAGCGCTATTTATCGGTCTAAATACTATAAAAAGAGTGGTATGGCTTCGGATTTTGCTCTACTTGAAGATTTCTCAGAGGTACAAGCCTGGAACAACGCTTACCTGCATCACACCTTCGATACTTACCTGCCGCCAGATCAATCAGCGTTAGCGAGCGGAACTTTGATCGGGGCCCAAGGGGCGATTTCAAAACAATTTCACGATGATTTGATCACCACCGGCTTAATTCACGTTGTCGTTGCATCTGGGTACAACTTAACCATAGTTATGAGTGTTGTGCAATCAGTAACGGCGCGAGTGTTTCCAAAGAGAGTAACTCTGTTTTTGAGTTTGGGAAGTGTTTGGTGGTATGTGGGGTTGGCATTGTTCAACAGTGCCATCGTTCGCAGTGGAGTTATGGCGAGTATTGTGATCGTGGCGAGATTGGTGGGGCGACCACGATCAGTATGGCGGGTGGTACTACTGAGTGTCTTGCTGATGGTGGCAGTGACGCCATCACTGTTAGTGGACATCTCGTTCCAGCTTTCCGTAAGTTCGACCATTGGTGTGTTAGCTGTCAGCAATCAGAGTGCTTGTGAGTTTTTTTGTCAGAAACAGATGATGAAACAACAACGATTATCGGCACTTGCTAAAGTGAAAGAGGTTTTACTAGAAAATGCCCGCATTACCATTGGGGCAAATGCGTTTACGTTGCCCATCATTTTGTTTTGGTTTAAGCGCTTGTCGCTCATTTCCATTGTGGCGAATGTGTCGTTGCTGTGGTTGGTCCCGTACGTGATGAGTACCGCCGCACTACTGCTTTTTTGTGCGCATATACATCAGCAACTTGCTTCATTGAGTGCTAGCATCGTGAACATTCTTGCAAGCGTATTTGTTTCCGCTGTGCATTTTTTTGCTACCGTCCCAAACGCATCCATTGAAATGCCTCCGTTTTCACTCAAAGCAGTGCTGTGTTGTTACGTAGTATTGTATGTTGTGGTGTTTCAAAGAAAGCGGATTGCTAAAAAACTTTCGTCGTTGCGATCAACAAAAGCATGGATGTTGTGAGCGCATTTCTTGAAAAATTAGAAAAAACGCTCTGTCAAAAAGAGTAGGATGACTCAAGTGAACATGAGAGTGCAGCACAATAGTATGTTTTGACTGATTGTCCTGCTCTAAAAAATAAGTAAATGGCTTACTTGTCTTCCGTTTTTGAAATAAAAAGCTGATTTTGCCTCGTGTGGCGTGGCGCTTGAGAAGCTGTCGGTACTGTAAGCTAAGCTTCGCATTTCTTGCGGGTTCGTACTTAGTGATAACGTCACTATGTGTTGTGATGGGGGACGTGATGGTTTGGTGACATTCTCCAGATAAGAGATGAGGGAAAAATGGCCAAAAGGATGCTTAAAATCCGAAACAAATTATACCCGTAACTCGTTTGGGAGTGTCTTTTAAATATTGGTTAAAATCGCGGAAAATACTCAAGTGTTGATTGTGTCTTTTGGAGATGGTGGTGTGTAATGGTGAAAAGAATATCGAATTTCATTGTCAGTCTGTCTTTGTATTTGCGTGTTATTGGTGATAAAAATAAGGATTGATGTTGTCGATAAAAGAGTAGATATGCCGTATTTTAGTGAAGAATTTTGTACCGAAACTATTTTAATGTTTGTGCGGTCTAAATCATGCTTTTAGTGAATATTCTGCTCGACGTAATGAGCTGTTTTGAGTGGGTAATATCATTTCAGTAGTCAGTAGTCGGTTTTCAGTGTTTAATTGTCAGAGCATAGCGAAGACTTTAGTCTATAGTTCTTAGTCTTTAGAGTGAGTGGTTCAGTGGTTAGGTTGTTGAGAGCACTTCGTTGGCAGGCAGAGCTTGACCGGGATCGAAAGTCAGTTTGCTTTTTCGAGAGCAAATAACCTCAAGTGCAGACTTACAATATCCACCACCCGTACTAGTCTTGTTTTACTATGCAACCAGGTAAACAACCCACCGTGTCCCACCGAAGCTTTACGCGAAGGAGGAACCACTCAACAACACTTCCTCCTGGCCTTCGAATTTTTTAAAATCAATTTGTTTCTTGGGAAACTTCAAAGCCATTCATCAAATTTATTTTCTTCTCGAGAAAAAACGGCCTCCCCAAATGGCCAATTTCGCCTTTAAAAAAAAACTTTGATCCAATGTCTGTTTGGAAAATAAAAGCTGACTTGAGAAAAGATTGTTTTTCTTGCAGTTTTGCCGAAATGTTCTTGAGAAGGGAGGAGGAAGTTAATAGTGGACCCTCCTTTGCTCCCACTTTGCCCCCACTTTGCCAAGGCTTCGCGGGACACAGCAAGACTACGAGAGAACGTAGTTAAGCTACGGAAGGGCACGGCAGTGAAACAGTTAATAGTTGGAGTGTGCCAGCCCAAGGCTGGTCCGCCTTGGGCGGAGAATTTGGAATGTAGGCTATAGATAATGGATGTTTGGATAATGGACTATGGAGTGGTGGGAACGTGTATCGAAAGCAAAAAAAGCCCGTCATCCCGAATTCGATTCGGGATCTAAAGTCAGAGTACTTGATCGAAAGCAAAAGAAACACCTATCATCCTCGATCGCACTTGCGTCCCTCTGTAGTTCGTACGGTTCATTCATCGGATCAAACCTGCCTGCCGACAGAGGCTGGGATGACGGACATAGAGCAATCACCAACCGTTCTTTCATCCAACGATGCCGAACGACGACAAGGCCAGCCATCCATTATCAATAATCTATTATCCATCATCCTACAATCCATCATCCAAAATCCATAATCTATTTATCTAAAATCGAACACATTTTGTTTTTTACTTGGATACTGAAATGCTTGAGAAAAATGTAAATGATTATGCAAACACTGCGAATTTAAAAATGCATTAAAACAAAAACTTGTACTCAAAAAATCCCTATCAACCAGTGCTAATTTCGGGAGTGAGCACAAACAGGATTATTGCAAAAAATGCGGTATTAGAGACAGTGAGTTAACAGTGGACCCTCCTTCGCTCCCACTTTGCCCCCACTTTTCCAAGGCTTCGCGGGACACAGCAGGACTACGCGTAGTTAAGCTACGGAAGGGCACGGCAGTGAAACAGTTAATAGTTGGAGTGTGCCAGCCCAAGGTTGGTCCGCCTTGGGCGGAGAATGTGGAGTGTAGAGTGTGGAATGTGGATGATAGATAATGGATGATGGATGATAGATTATGGAGTGGTGGGAACGTCTATCGAAAACAAAGAAAATAAAAAGTCGTCATCCCGAATTCGATTCGGGATCTAAAGTCAGAGTATTGATTTGAAATCCAAATTCGAAAGCAAAAAATGACAGAAATTTTTTTCCAACAACCCAACAACTCAACACTCAGCCTCGCCGGTAGGCGGGCGTAACAACAGCGCAGCGATCCAAATACCCTGTCCCACACTCAACGTATACAGGTAATGATCAAGCGTCAGAATCGGTAGCAATATTACGAACAACACCAGTTTTGGGTATCGCTTCGATGAAGCGAGGTGCATACCCAAAACAATGATTGCAGCGACTCCTAACAGCCCATTTTCGGCAAGAAAGAGGAGTGGGACATTATGGATGGGTTGAGCAAAAAGAGTGACTTCTTGAAGGTTGAAATCGGTTTGAAGTGGCAAGAGCGATGATTGATTCATGCCAATCCCAAACACAGGATGAGTGACGAATGCTGTAACAGCCAACTGACTCAGCACGTCACGCCGTCGCAGTGATGCATCAGAGCCGTTTGTCCATTGATTGGCGAAATGAACTATTACGGGAACAGCTACGATCAGGAGCAAGAAGAGAAAGAGAAGTTGAAAGTTGTAAGTTGTAAGTTGTAAGGGCAGGTGTATGTTTGATTGTTGTTGTGTCGTTGTGTTGTTGAGTTGTTGGTTGTGAGTTTGCTCATAACTGGCAGCAGCAGCATTTTGAGTTTTCCTGAAACCTGAAACCTGCTGTGCCCTGCTGTAGCCTTTGGCGAAAGAGGGAAACCTGACACCTAGCACAACTACAATCCCAATTAAAAAGGTGATCATCGCAGAAAGAGAAGTGGTAAGTAAAAGTGTGACGAATCCCAAAACCATTGCCAAAGTCAGTAGCAAGGATTTGAAAGTGGGAAGTGCCAGCCCGAGGCTGGTCCGCCTTGGGCGGAGAATGTGGATGAAGGATTGTTGTTGAGTCGTTGTGTTGTTGAGTTGTTGGTTATGAGTTTTTCTGACACCTGACACCTGCTGTGCCCTTCTGTAGCCTTTGGCGAAAGAGGGACACCTGACACCTAACATAACTAGCACTCCCACTGCCAGCCACCCGCCCAACACATTGGGATGCGGTGTCGTCCCGTATGGTAATATTCGATAGCCCAAATGAGTGCCCAGCATCCGATCCACAACTGCGAAGTTTGCTTTGCTTAAGTTTAAATCACGGCTCAGCTGCGGTTCACCCAAAAATCGGTAGGGGAGTAATTGGTGTTGAGTCACAAATTGATAAAGACCCAAACTGCTTTGAAGCAGCAAGGACAGTGCAACGGCTGTTGTGATGATTGGTGTCGTTATGTTGTTGGGTAGTTGTGTGGTTGTGTTGTTGAGTATTGAGTTACGTATCCACTTCCACACAACCACTCCCACCGCCACATGCAACGATGTTGAAAGGAAAAACCACACACTCGCCATCGGCACCGCGGTGAAGAATTGACGGATGAACAATAGTAAGAAGAGGATGGGGAGATAGATTGATGGATGATGGATTATAGAATGTGGAATGTGGAATGTAGAATGTGGCTGGTTGCTTGGTTCTAGGTTCTGGGTTCTGGGTTCTGGGTTCGTTAATTCATTGTTTGTTGTAAGTTGTTGGTTTACCCGGCCACTCCGAAGGACATCGGAGTTTGACGGGTTGCTTGGTTGGTTAGTTGCTTTGTTGCTTTGTTGCTCCGGGGTCGTCATCCCGGCGGAGGCCGGGATCCATTCATTTGTTTTTTGCAACTTTGTACTTGTAGCTGCCACATTTTGAGTTTTCCAGCCCGAGGTTGGTCCACCTTGGGCGGAGAGTTTTTCGTTATAAGTTTTCCTGAAACCTGACACCTGCTGTGCCCTTCTGTAGCCTTTGGCGAAAGAGGGAAACCCGACACCTAATCTAACTAACAACCAACAACCAACAACTAGTATCCCCACCACATCACTCAAAAAAATCTTTGGGATCAAATAATCCACCCTTAAGCCACCGTAGTAACCCAAATTCGGATCAATTTGCCAAAACAGGTTCATGGGTAAGCTCAAAATGAGCGCTGTTAGTAGCACGTAGCGGGCAGCAAGGAAAAAGGAGTTGTTAGGTTGTTGGGTGGTTGGGTGGTTGTCCATGTGTGTGTTGTTAGGTTGTTGTGTTGTTGCCGTCATCCCGGCGAAGGCCGGGATCCATGTCTTTTTATTTCAATATCGTAGCATTTCGAATTTATCTTATTAAAAAACTCTAAAAACTGATCCTTTATTACATAAAAAGATACTTTATTTTATATTAAACATTATTAAAAAATAATAAGCAGCAAAAGATGTTATTAATATATAATTTGATATAGTAAAACAAATAAAACAGCGTAGGAGAACTGAGTGGAATCGTATATAATGCAGCGGTTAAGAAATATGTTGTTGTGTGGTTGTGTTGTTGAGTAGTTGTTCAGTCTCTGTTTTTACGGTGACAACAACCCAACAACTCAACAACCCAACCACGACTCAAATTTCCTATGAAATTTCACAAAGACATTCTCTCAAACGGCCTGACAGTCATTCGCGTTCCCATGGCCGGTGTCAAAAGTCTCACAGTCCTGGCTCTAGTCAAAGTTGGCTCGCGCTACGAGGCCGATCCTGTGAACGGTATCTCGCACTTTCTCGAACATATGGTATTTAAAGGTACCAAAAACTATCCGCAAGCAGCTGACGTGGCTGGAGCCGTCGATGCCATTGGTGCCGAGTTCAACGCCTTCACCAGCAAAGAGTACACCGGGTACTACGTCAAATCGGCCAGCAAAGACGTTGAGTTAGCGCTCGACGTGGTGTCCGATATGCTACTCACACCAAAGCTTCGAGAAGACGACATCGAGCGCGAAAAAGGCGTGATCATCGAAGAGCTCAACATGTACCAAGACACGCCAATGCGCCACATTGGAGACGTGTTTGAGAACATGTTTTTTGCCGGCACTCGCTTGGGGCGTGAAATCATCGGCACCAAAGAAACCGTTCGAGCCATCGCTCAAGCCGATTTCAAAGCACACTTAAAGAACTGGTATGGCCTTCACAATATGGTCTTAATGATTGTCGGTGATGATAGCGTTGCTGGCAAAGACAAAGTGCTCGCCCAAGCAACCCAAGCATTCTCCAAAGACACCGCTGCTCGCGCCACCAAGACCACCCATCATTTTACGGGTAACCCGATCTCAGATGAGCGTTTCGCTTTAGAGTATAAAAAAACCGAGCAAGCTCATTTTGTCTTAGCTTTTCCTGGAATCAAACGTTCTAGCCCTGATCGCTTTGCGCTGAACGTTTTAGCCACGCTATTGGGTGGCAACATGAGCTCGCGACTCTTTACCGAAGTACGCGAAAAGCGGGGATTGTGTTACTACGTGCGCTCAGACGTTGACTATTACCACGAAACCGGGATGTTTGGTGCTGCGGCAGGTGTTGATCCATCGCGCGTGGAAGAAGCCATTTCAGTTACTAAGAGCGAGTTTACGGCACTGATCGATGGCTCCAAACCAGCCACAGCACAGGAACTGCAAAAAGCCAAAGATTACAGTATCGGTCACTTGATTTTGGGAATGGAAGATAGCGAAAGCGTCGCACAAGCCTACGGGATGCGCCAACTTTTAGAAGGGGAGATCGTGATGATTGATGAAGTCATCAAACGTCTCAATGCCGTCACCCTCGACGATGTCAACCGTCTCGCCAAACAACTCATCCAGAGCGACCAAGTCCGCTTTGCCATGATCGGCCCGTTCAAGAGTGATGGGAAGTTTAAAGAGATTTTGGGGATGTGAAGAGATAGTTAATAGTAGACAGTGGAACAGTTACCAGTTTCGTTGCAAGATGCAAGTTTCCCTCCTTCGTCCCGCAGTGCGGGAAAATTACAACTTGATCATCAGTCAAGTTTCCATTCAAGTGACTACGGCGGGCAATGCTAGTTGCACGTAACACAAAACAAAAAAGTCGTCATCCAGTTGAAAAACGGGATCTAAAGTCAAGGCTCTTAATCGAAAGCCATTCCGCCTGTAACGTTGATCAAGTTTGTTCTTCTAATCCCTCCGTAATTCCCCAAAGGACATCGGCAGATCTAAAGTCAAAGTATTTCATCGAAAGCAATAAAAAACCAAAAGTCGTCATCCCTGCCTCACCGGCGGGCAGGCCGAATTCGATTCGGGATCTAAAGTCAGAGACCTTGATCGAAAGCGAAGAAAAAAACAAATCCCTTACATAAACCCATTTGAGTCCACTGGAAACTTCAATTTGATCATGAATTCAGTTGTATTCATTCCTCTTTCACATCACCTACGTTTATGAGTTGGGGCTCATCTCCCGTTCCATCACTTTCTAAGTCTTGATTGGTTTGGCCTTCTGCCCACGCTTGCTCAAATTCTCGCATAAATTGAGCTTGCTCCGCAGTGGCTCTTTTTGTTTGTCCATCATCCACACGAATGCTTCCTTCTGGCGATACGATGTAAGTGCCCTCGGAAAAATAAAAACGAATATCGGTGTAAATATGCCTATTGTTAAAGCATTCACGCAATCTTTGGACATACTCAGTAAGTGGTTCGTTTGATCTGACCATTACGCCCAAACGTCTCGCATCAAGTACGGTTACTGCAGCAACAAGTTCTGGAGTTGTTTTGTCGTCGCCACTACTAGTATCTTGACCATCATCCCTTCTAATATGTTCATTCATACCAACCCCCATAAAAATATATAGGCCTATTTTCTGCTTTTTCTTCCTCCTTGTCAAGGCAATTCTCGACACCCTCGCACCCCACATTTTCCGCCCAAGACGGACCAGCCTTGGGCGGGTACATTCTACACTCCATCATCCATCACCCAATCTGTACATATTGTACATTTTCCCTCCAGATGTTATCATGCTCTCATGAAGAAGATTACTATTTCTGCCACCAAAGCTCGAACTCAGTTTTTCGACTTACTGAGGTCCTTTCGAACTTCTGATCAGGAGATTATCATTTTGAACGAAAAAACGAACGAGATTATCGGCAGACTTTTACCACCAGAAAAGAAAACAGATTGGAAAAAATTGGGTAAAGCTTTACGAGCAAGCAAAGGTGTATTAACAACTGAAGACGTTAAGCAAATTAAGAAGGTGAGAGAAGAATCCAGGATTCCTCGATTTCCCGATTGGTAATGCGTAAAATTGTGATTGACACTTCTATCTTTATTGAACAAATCCGAACTGGGAGAGGAGTATTAACTCAACTTGTTGCGCAGGCTCCAGAAGATGTTTTACTCATTATTCCTACAATTGTTATTTATGAGTTGTACGCAGGTTTGTCGATGGCCAAAGAGAATGTTCGGGTAAGGGTCAATGACATGTATAAAGATCAGGAGAGGATTGACCTTGATGAACGTATTGCAGAAAAAGCGGGAAAATTAAAGCGGGAAAAATATGTGGATGGAAATGATGCTGTGATAGCAGCTACTACATTATTGTGTGCTGACTATCTTGCCACGTTAAATGTCAAACACTTTGCCAAAGTCCCAGGATTAAAGCTGTGGAAACCAAGCCAGAAATAGACTTGTTGCGAAATAACATTCATCGCACTTTCACATCTATTTGGCAATTTTGGTCTTTTCTTCTTTCTCAACCCCGAAGTACATCGGGGTATCGGCATCAGAAAAGTCCAAAAGTTGCTCAAATATATGCGAAATTGACAACAAAGTGAATGAAGCAACAAGTCTAATAAATGATACAATCACAGTCGAACTTGACATCGCTTACATCACGGTGAAGCATGCCATGCAACTTTCCATTATCCATGATCTATAATCTATAACCCATACATAACAACTATTTATTAAAAGGAGAGGTCACTCAGTCTCAGCTTCAGTAGTCATTCCCTGACACCTGAAACCTGAAACCTGACACCTAGTCATATGCAACGCACCGCAGTTCTGGTCAAACCAGACGGATTACAACGAGGCCTCATTGGCGAGATTATCTCTCGTTTTGAGCGTAAAGGGCTTAAACTAGTTGGCATCAAGATGGTTCACATGACCGACGAGATGCTCTCAGAATGGTATGCCGAACACAAAGACAAGAGTTTTTTTGGTGATTTGAAATCATTTATGGCTTCGATGCCCATTGTTGCTATGGCTTGGGAGGGGATTGACGCAGTCATGGTCGTGCGCAAATTGGTCGGTACCACTCTTGGTCGTGAGGCAGAGGCCGGATCCATTCGAGGCGATTTTGGTATGAGTCAACAGTTCAATCTCATCCACGCGTCAGCCAAAACAGACGACGCCGAGCGTGAGATCAAAATCGTCTTCGACAAAGACGAACTCTTCGAGTACCAAAGCTCAATGGAGTGTGTGGTCTATGCGGATTACGAAATGAAGAAGTAGTCATCCCTCCTTCGCTTACGCTACGGCGGGCACGGCAGTACGCAGTCAGAAAACACCCGTCATCCCGAATTCGATTCGGGATCTAAAGTCAGAGTACTTAATTGAAAGCGGGAACACCTTCCGTTTTCCATCAACGCCCGCCCGAAAGAGTAAAAAAAGCATACGTCCTCTTAATCATGGCTTTCTTTTCGTAAGCAAAAAAAGCCCGTCATCCTTGCCTCTTCGGCAGGCAGGCTTGAACCCGGCCCGCCCAGGGCGGGCCGAGTATCGAGGACCTGACTCTGTTGAGATTTACAGTAGAATTGGTATTTCGAAAGCAAGGAAAATAAAAAAATTGTCATCCTCGACCCGACAGAGAAATCCTGGCCCGCCCTGGGCGGACCAAGAGAGCTCAGTCGAGCATCGGGGATCCATCTCTGAGTATCATGCTCGCTTATCGACAGCTACGGATTGAACCTCCCTACAGTCAAACCATCCCAAAAAGCTCGCTCCACCGCATCCTTTTCCTTTACACGTTCAAACTTTCTGCTACAATTTTTCACTATTAAGCCCGACAGATAGCGATCATCATTTTTTGACTAAAGGAGTGAAAATGAGCGCAAGAGGAAAAGAAAATATAGAGCAAGTACAAACCTATCCTGGGTCACCTCACAAAGTAAGAAAGTTTACCCCTGATCATACTTCTTCAAACGAAAATCCAAGACTTCAACAACTGGCCCAAGTTTTGGAATGCAATATCTCTGACAAACATTTCCCGCACAATCAAACGCAAGCCGCAGCATTGTTGACAATTGTGAAGACCCGAGCGAATGAGTACCGCGAGAACCCAAACCTAACCACAACCGTGTGTGCCGGCTATGAAGTACCCAACTGGTTCATTGCTCGTATCATCGATAACAAAGTGATGAAGGATGCCCTCAAAGCGTTTGTTGAGGGAAAAGAGATTTATTTAGAAGAACCCGTGCGTGAAGAACCATACCAAAGACCTTCGCGCCAGCATTCTCGAAGTAATCGCAGAAGAAATTAGTCTTTCTTCAAAGTCGGCTACGCACATATTTTTTTGTTTCTTAACCAACCAACTAAGTAACCTAGCAACAACTTCATCACCCAACCCGTCAAACTCAGATGTCCTTCAGAGTGGCTGGGTAAACCACCCAACAACACAACAACCCAACCACTCAACCACTACCATTTTGCTAAAGACCCAAGTCTCTAGGCAGTGTTATCGATCACCAACAACCGATAACCGACCACCGAAACAAACCCCTTTACCCCCACCCATTTTGTGCTATTATCATTCTTTCTTTTAAAAAATTTTCCCCGCAGGTCGGGGCTATGTCCCGCAAAGCGAAAGCGAAGTGGGAAGGAGGAGAGAGTATGAAAAAGGATCAATTAATAGCTTCGCTGCTGGGTACAGATCAGAGACCAACTCAATTAAGTGTCACCTTAGATAACTGGATTAGAGGAGCGTTTGGATCCCCAACTAGGGAAGAAAAAGTAGCCGCTCTTAACAGCGTATTTAGTAGGGCTTCAATTGAACCTGTGCGTGATCAAAATGGGACAGATTACATTATCAATCTTTCTCCAGAAAATGGTGAACACAGCGTATTTGCATCCGAGCTAAGGGGCCAACCAACAGCAGCAGAAAGCACTCCAGTGTTGAATCAAATCTATGGCGCATTACTGAAGCAAAGAGGAGCAGGAGTTTAATAGTCGCTACTTATTTTTGTAAACAAAACCCCAAACCGCCGGCCCACCCCGGCGGTTTTGTGTTTTACACACCAAATAAAAAACGATATTACAAAATAAGAGTTAACGAAAGAAACATTATGTCATTTAAAACCATCAAAGAAAAAACTCAAGTACATTTACTACATGAGCACGAAAATCAACCATTTTCTGCTGAGAATGCCACACCATTTGCTACTACCTTACTGAGAATCATTGGTGAGGATCAAACTTGCGTTTTAGAACATGCTGTCAACACCTTTCTCCGACAAGCAAGAGTTGAGAAAGACGGTACGGTGATTTGTTTTAGAACCTCTGACGAAAATCAAGTGTTCGACTGGGAAGTTCCCCTGACAGTTGCCAGGGAAAATCCATATAACGACGACGCTTCATCTACCTTAGTAGATGCCATTCGGGTTATTGCACAAGGCATGATTCCAGTCACTGAAATGTGTTTGTAATTCTTTAAAGTAGGGGGAAATCTCATCGCTGAAAATTTTTTGCCGCATGACCCCGGCGAATCATGATACAATCTCATTCTAGATGTGAGGATGATGTTGATATGTCGTTTTTACTTTTATACTGCTAACCCTAGCAACCAATAAACTAGACAACAACCTAACAACATAACCACTAATCAAGCACCGGGGTATAGCGCAGATGGTTTACCCGGCCAACTTTTCTGGCAGCTTGGCAAAAAAAGCTTGACGGGTAAAGTGCGCGTCGTTCGGCTTGAGAGCCGTAACTCGGAGTGTAGTTCATCGGTAGAACGCTCGGTTCGGGACCGAGAGGCAGAGAGTTCGATTCTCTCCACTCCGACAGAGAGTAGTTGACAGTAGTTAGTAGACAGGGGCCAGGGTTTCCTCCTCCGCTAGCGCTACGGCGGACACAGTAGGCCTTAGAAAGTTAACAGTGGACAGTGGAACAGTTAATAGTTTCTCAGCTACCATAGACTAAAGACTATAGTGGTTGGTTGTTGTGTTGTTCGGTTATTGTAAAGCTTAATATATTGATGAAACACCCATCATCCCACCCCCGTCCGTCATCTCAGCGCAGGCCGAAATCAATCCAGATATCTTTAAAACGCCACTCGAAAGCAAAACACCGTTGGGTGTGGTTTCTCTCCGTTTGACGGAGAGAACATCTGGAAAGAATTTTTGAATAAAAATTTTTCCAGATAAGAGAGGAGTGTTCTGGCAGATAGCAGGGACCCCACCTCTATTTAACGGAAACGCAACTCGAAAGCAAAAAAACGCTTGTCATCCCTCCGATGGACATCGAGGCCTGCCCGCCGGAGAGGCGGGGGATCTAAAGTCAGAGTACTGAATTGAAAGCGGCAACACCCTCCACCTCCCACCAACGCGTATCCGAGACAGCAAAAACAGCATTCATCTTTTCAATAACGACTGTCTTTTCAAAAGCAAAAAAAAGCTCGTCATCCCTGATTCGTCGGCAAGCAGGCTTGAACCCTGCCCGCCTTGGGTGGGTCAAGTATCGAGGACCTAACTTGATTGATATCTACAGCGAAGCTGATATTTCGAAAGCACTTGAAAAAAAGTTGTAACACTCCCGACCTAATGTCGCCAAAGCCTTACTGCGTTTCACCAATGGCTTATCAGTTGTAGGCCGATTACACAGTTGGAAAAACTTAATTCTCGATTAAATTTGATTTCTTAGTTTGGCATATGGAGAGTTAGGATGAGTGCTTATCCATGTTGCAGCCTGTTCTTGTTGGATTTCCATTTGATCATCGTTCCCAGTTTGACCTCTTGCACCTATCACTGGGTTTGAAAAATGTATGATTCCCTCTTTATCGTGCAACAGAATAAAATTTTCAACTGCTTCGCGAACTGTAGTCATAAAATTCTCCTTTCCTGCTAACAAAAAAGACACCGCTCTCACTTTGCGCTCGCTTGGTTTCTTCCCGTTATCCTGAACTTGATTCAGGAATGCATCGGGATGTTGTTACTTGGGAGCGAAAGCGTTTTTGGTGCCTTCGCGTCTTTTTTATGTTGTTGTAGTATACCAGACATCCTATAGCTGTCAACATGAAACTTACCCGAACTTACCCCCACGCGCCATCCGCACCACCGTCAGGATAGATACTTGATCTTGCCTTAGGAGATAAAACACAAGAATCGAAGGGGAACCCAGTATTGAAAGGCACAGCTCATCGATAAATTTCTCGTCGATGTCCCACTCTCAAGATGTAGACAATTTTTTGCTCGTGGTACAAATCATACAGGATTCGATAGTCACCAACTCTCAGTCTGAAGTCGGCAACATCGCTGCCAACTAGTGCCTTTTGTTGGGTTGATGGAGTTTCAAACTCTGCGAGACCCTGAATTTTTTGAATAATTCGTTGTTTGGTTTTCAGGGGGAGTTTTTTGAGGTCTTTCTGAGCTTGGGAAGAAAGGTGAATAGAGTAATTTTTCATGACCGCTCTTTACTTGTCATTTTTCAAAAAATCGTCAAGTGAGACGGTTTTTCCAGTCTGAAATTCTTTTCTAGCTTTGCGAATGGATTTCCTTAATTGTGGAGAGTTCATCTCCAAAAGGATCTCTTGGAGTTGTTGATACTCCTCAAAGGGGATTGTGACAAAGATGGGAGTATTTCTTTGCGTTACCAGATAATGTCCTCCCAGCTCCTTAATCGAGTTGGAAATCGATGGAAGATGGGTTTGAAATTGTTTGATACCGTAAACGTCAGTGATCATAGTGCGTTTAGGATACCGTAAACGCAGTACTTTGTCAATCAAGAACAATTACTAAACTCCACCCCCACGTGCCATCCGCACCACAGTCAGGATAAGTACCGACAAGCATGCACAGTGAACTATGTACTTTTTTCGATATGAACAGAAGGTTTCGTATTGTATGATGAACCCATGAAACTCTCCAAAATTGTTATCCCTATCTTGTTTTCGTCATCGGTGTTGCTGATTGTGATCATGATGCTCACAACCCTCTTAGTTATGTCGACAGATGGGGGAGACAACACGCTTGCGTATTCCGGTAATAATTTTGTCATTATTCCGACTTTTGTAGCCCACATCCTCAGTGTCTCAATTGTGGCGTATCGATTCAAAAAGCAACAATACCACAAGATCAACTGGTGGCTGCTGATACCACATGTTGTTTTTGTTCTGGGTTTTGTTCTCTGGGTTCTAAACAGTTAATGTCATTGGAAATCATGTAGAGCCTGTCCGAATCAGACACTCTTGCAGTAGAATGCGACTTTCCGGATAAGCTACAAAGAGTAGAGTCCTCCAGCGCGTTAACTTTCTTTTTGGTAAAATACCTTATTCTTTGCTCCCGCCCCACTACGCCAAAGGCTCCGCGGGACACAGTATTGTTTCGCATGTAGGGAGGAGGGAAATGAGGTTTCCCGTTGCCACTCCGAAGCCCTCATAGCTCAATGGATAGAGCACAGGTTTCCTAAACCTGCGATGTGAGTTCGATTCTCACTGAGGGCACTGAAGGCGAAGGGTGGTAAACCTTTGATCCAGGTTCTCTGCCTTCGCCCGTTTAAAGTTATGGCTCCGAGGGATACAGTTGGCTACGGCGGGACATGGATTCCCGGCGGGGGCACAGGATTGGGATGGTAGAGTGTGGATGATGGATTATGGATAAGAGAATGTGCCAGTCCGAGGCTGGTCTGCCTCGAGCGGAGAGTGTGGGGGGGGAGACAATGGACTTATAGATGACAGATTATGGATTGGTGGGAACGACTATCGAAAACAAAGAAAATAAAAAGTTGTCATCCCGAATTCGATTCGGGATCTAAAGTCAGAGTCTATAAAAGCGGCGACTGTGACCCCAACAACAACCCAACCACCAAACAACTCAACAACTTCTCGTTTGATTACAAACTGACTACCCATAACCATCCCTTTTTTTTACTCCACCCCTTGACCACAAAGCAATCCATACATAAAATGGGTGCAATTCATACATAAAAATATAAACTCTATGCCCACTACAACCATCAACATTACCCTCCCCAAACAAATGAAAGCCACCTTGGATGAGAAGGTGAAAAATGGCTTGTATACCTCGATCAGCGAGCTCATCCGCGAGGCAGTGCGAGACTTGATCACTCGCCAAAGTGTTCAGGCAACGCAGTTTTCGGCCCAGGCACAAGACGAAATCCGCACAGAGCTTAAAGAGGCTCGAAAGCACCCTGATCCACTCGCCTCATTTGATACTTCGACAAAGCTTGAGGATTATTTAGACTCACTTGAGTGAGGAAGCGTCGTATGACGATCAGGTATACCGGTAAATGATGTAATGCAGTGCGTTAAAACGATTAAGAAGTGTTTTTCGTATAAAGCATCACAGCTGTTGTTGGTTGAGGAATTGTATCAAATTTCTTCTCTCGAGGATTGGACCTTGATAAATATATCTCAAGTTGTTTCCAGTAGCTCGCTGAAGGTACATGAAATTGTTGGCCGTTCCAGAGAATAATGCCTCCCTGTAACTGCATGCGCTGTGAATTTAGAATCTCACTAATGCGACTAAAATTTAACAGCTTTAAGGTATGAGCTAAATTTTGTATTATTTTTTTCGATACTCCCGTGTTGGCAGTCATATTTTTATGTACCTGTTGCGCAACTGGTTTAATAACAAATTCCCATAGTTCTTCTTCAGTTATTCCTAAATGGGATGCAACAAACCCTTCATGAATTCCATAAGGGTAGTTAAAGGTTTTTCCATTGTGAGACACCCATTGTGCAGGGAATTTGTAAGTGGGTGCAAATTTTGCAATCATGTAAGCGAGCAGTTGTCGAATACGTTTTCCCGTGATGCTTGTTTCTGCGATTACCATCGTTCCGTTTTCTTTGGTCACTCGACTAGCTTCTGCAAGCACTGGCTCGGGTGAAACAAGAGTATTGAGGATGAGAGATAAGACTGTTATGCCAAAAAAACGATCGTCGAAAGGAAGTGAACATGCATTTTCAACGTAATATTCAGCCTTTGGGTTTTGGTGATGAGCACGAGCATGTTGAATTCTTGCTTCAGAAGTATCGATTCCGACGGCTTTGTGTGTCGTTATTGTTTCTTTTTGGGTGACAACTCCGTTTGGTCCACACCCAATGTCCAGAAGAACGTTATTTTTGAGGTATGGTACGAGTAAATGTAAACAAGCAGCAATAACAGCTTTTTGGTGCAGGTTATTGTCCGCATCAGTTATTTTGACCTGCTTTGCTCCATGAAAAGTCGTTGGATCAGTATCAATTTTATTGGGTAATGCCATAGGTTGGCAATTCTACTATAAATATCAACATATTGGAACAATTTATTCTTGGGTGTTGTACCTTACTGCTTGTTTATAGTTCCTCCCACCCTTGACACCACTCAAATCCCATAGTATAATTCTTTTTTCATTATTACACCCTCAAAAGTGCGGTGTAGTAGAGGGGAAGATATGGTATTGGAAAAAGCACGCAGATTTGTGAGAGAGAGAGGGATGAGAGTCGGATTATTAGCGCTCCTTTTGCTAGCTGGTTCAGGCTGTCTTGATGGCAACGCAAGAAAAACGCCAGTAACGTCTATTGATCCTACTCCAACACTCCCAGACCCAAATGCTCCAAGCTTACCTGTTGAGATTGTTGGGCAAAAACCGGCTTCGAACGATGTTCCCGAAGCTTGTTATGGTCAAGACGGACAGTGGGGAGTGTGCTTTCGAGATCCGAATGGAACTGATCAGGATCAATAACTCGTTGATTATTCCTCAGAACAAGAAGTGATTTGTTTGGTTTAAGTTTTTTGGCTAATAACAAAACTTTTGATTTTTTTCGAGTTAAATTCAACCACACAACCACTCTCCCTAAAGACTAACGTCTATAGACTATAGTCTCCAATGACTCCTGACTACTAACTACTCATTCTTCTTCGCCCACCGCTCCCTCGACACATTCAACACTTTTTGCTTATTCTGATTGCTACTTTTTGCCAATCCCAGCGTATAGGCGGGGAAGGGGTGAGAGAGTCGATTATCGATGCTTAGCTTCATAATGATTTGATAGCGAGCCAGCGAAACCAGGTCCTCAGCGCTGTAGCGATTGCCAAACTCCCTGGTCATCCAGTCTGAGTCCGAGGCACCCAAGATAAAGCTAGCCATGGTTCCCACGTTGCCAAAAATAGCTGACTTGATCTCATCGGGGATCTGATCAATGTACTGATTCGCCAAGACGAGACTCAGTCGATACTTTCTTGCCTCAGACAAAATCTTGATAAAACTGGTGGTCGCAAAGTTTTGAAACTCATCAATATAGAGGAAAAAGTCGCGTCGTTTCTCCTCATCGATGTACACTCGGTTCATCGCTGCCAGCTGAATCTTGGTGATCAGCATCGCTCCGATCAGTGCCGTATTATCTTCGCCTAATTTTCCTTGTGACAAGTTCACCAGCAAGATTTTGCCCTCATCCATAATCGCTTCAATACTAAAGGAACTTTTTTGGGTATTCACCACATTGCGCACTAGCGGCGAGGTGACAAATTGTCCAACTTTATTTAAAATAGGCGATATAGCCTCACTTCTTTGCTTATCTTGCATGGTGTTAAACTCGGCTTCCCAAAAGTTTTTTAAGACTGGATCCTCCAACTCAGCCACCACACGAGCACGATACCTGGCGTCGGTAAGCATTCTCAAAATGTCATCCAGTTTGGCATTTTGTGACAGTAATGTGAGCAGCGTGTTTCGCAAAATGTACTCAAGTCGAGGTCCCCACGAATTGGCATACAGTTTTTGAAAAATTGCCACGATCCCGGAAGCGATCAGCTCGCGGTGCACCACGTTGCCGCCCTCAAACAGGTTCAGCTTTACTACGGCTTGCGTGTCGGTCGGATCGAAAACGATCACATCATTTATTCGATGCTTCGGGATGTAGTTCAGCACTGTTTCTATCAAGTCGCCGTGCGGATCGATCACCGCCAGCCCCTTATTGTGTTTCAAATCGTTGATCACCATGTTCGCAAGCAGCGTTGATTTTCCGGTTCCGCTTTTTCCAATCACGTACATATGTCGGCGCCGATCAGCGTCTTTTATGCCAAATATTCTTGGTAAGTTTTTGTACTCAGTTACCGCAAATAGGTTCACATTGTCTCGCTGCGCTTCCGGAATATTTTCATAAAAGGGTAAATCTTCCGGCGGTTCGCCCAATAAATTCTTGCCCCACGCGATGTTTTTGATGGTGGAGAGTTGTTTATTGGGGAGGTGAAACAATGTCGCCATTTCCGACAGCGAGAAGTACTGATGGGCCAAATGCTCATCCGATCGGTTCAAGATCTTTTTGATCAGTGAGTACTTGGCGACCAAGGGTTTCTTGAGCTCCAGGCGATTATTGATTGTGTCAAAGGCGTGGAACGCCTGACCAATCGATTGCATCAAAAGCTCGGTGCGCTCTTTGTGCGGGGTTTGGACCAACACACGCACCTCGCACTGGAACCCAGCTTCGCTTATTTTTCGCTCAATGTCGGCTTTTTGCGGGTGGGGCTGGTACGAGCCATCGGACTGTTTGAGTCCATTGTGGACATAGCCTTCTGCTTGACCTTTCCAAGAATTCTTGGCTTTGCGAACAACAAATTGGATCAGGATGGTGTCACCCTCCAAGGTCTTACTCAGGTTCGATAGGATCGCTGATAGCGGGTCAGTTTCGCTAAATTCTTGGTAGGTTTTGAGTGAAAAATAGGTTGCCGCGACTTGTTTGAGCATGGCGGCTGATTGCGCTGGTGGCGGGTCGGCGCGAAACTCAGCAAGGGGGTCATGCTCCAGCTCTTTGATCAACATCTCCGGGTACGCAGCAGTCAGTTGACCTTTGACGTACTCCAACATGGTGGTGGGCACCGTGAGAAAAAAGTAACTCACCTGGCCTTGATTGAGCATCTCGAAGGTGAAACTCGGGGCTTGTTTGAATAGATTCAAAATCCCTGAAGGAGGATTGGGCAACGCCATGAAGACCTGGGCCGCTGCCGCCGCTGACGTTTCCGAATCTCTCGCAGTTCGAAGCTCGAGGGTAGTGGTGGGAGGAGTGGACATTTGCAGATAGTATATCGTATGTAGTATGGAGGGAGTAGGGGGTGGGTATGTCAGGCCACAGGCTTTCCTCCTCCGCCAAAGGCTACGGCGGACACAGTAGGCCTTAGAAAGTTAACAGTGGACAGTGGAACAGTTAATAGTTTCTCAGCTACCATAGACTAAAGACTATAGTCTATAGACTCAAGACTAGCCACCGCCTCAGGCGGTGAGTAAACACAAAGCTT
>CAZOWX010000017.1:0-40107 GCA_964583795.1 uncultured Pseudomonadales bacterium
GGTGGAACGGTATCAGGAACGGCACGGGGTAGCGCAGGAGGGCGGGGAATCATGAACAAGCGTAGTATGCCTAAGCTGCTTGACGAACCGCCTATCAGTCTATACCCCTCGTTAGCCGTTGCCTTTGGGAATGTCAATCTAGCGATCATCTTTCAGCAGCTACATTTCCTCATGAACCGTGACTGGTGAGATTGCTCTTCCATCTGGTGTTGAGATGGTTATGCCCGGTGACAATGCCAAGATGACTGTGAAACTGATCGTTCCAGTTGCTCTGGAAGAAGGATTGCGCTTTGCTATCCGTGAAGGTGGACACACCATCGGTGCCGGTGCAATTACCAAAGTACTGAAATAAGTTTAATCAGCATTCATTTAGAATAAAGACCCCCGCGATAAGCGGGGGTTTTTGATATGATTGTGAGGGTTGCGAGAGTTAAAACTGTCCAGTTTTGTTGTTTCTTTTAACTCTTCATACACTTAATTTTAATAACATGCTAAATGCGAGAGCACTTTACTTTTCCCCTCTTGCATTTTGAGCTGTAATTTGTTGCAATAACCACTGGCCTATTTTTTCACGCGTCTTTGGAACAAAAAAGAAGCGGTTCACTGCAGTATTCTTTGAACCTGTCTTTTGCTGTGCCAAAAAGACCAGAAAGGAGCACATGGGAAGAAAACCAGCTGGAGAGAGGAACTTATCTCAGGAACTCGACGAAGAACTGGATAGCGTTCCCCTCAAGATCATTTTTTATGCATGTTGTGGTTCTCCTTTTGTGTGTTGGATGACAGCAGAGTTGGGAAACCAGTTGCCGCAGCACAGCCTCGTTCCACCGATTTTTTTATTGGCGGTGTTATTTGCCGGCAAGAAAATTTTCCCACATGCAAAGCAATCAGTTGAAGCAGAGATCAGAGAACGATACGAAGCTGAGTTGAAAGAAGAGCGGCGAGTGCTTGCTCGACTCGTTTGCGGTTTAGGGCCAGAGCAAAAACCGACATTTTTTGAACAGATCAAAGTTGCAGTGCTCAATGTCCGAACCCAGCTTCTTTCTGTTCGCTCGCGAGATGCCCGATTACAGGCTGGAGCTGAAGAGACAAGAGTCGTAGATACCTCCGAAAGCCCTATTTAACCACTCACAATTCCCTCAAGTTCGCCCCTTGTTCTTCTCTGAAAAGTTTGGTAGAATTTAAGGCCTCTGTGAGTGAAGGGTTGAGTGAGCCTGGAAACTTGAGTTTACAAGTACCGAAAGCTCCCGTATAATCCTCGCTTATCTGAGACACAATATAGTGTACTAAAATCACATGGCAGTAGACAAAAAAACAACCGAAAAAAAAGGTCAAAACAAGATTCGAGTTCGCCTCAAGTCATTCGATCACCGAGTGATTGATGAAGCAGCAAAAAAGCTTGTTGAGACTGCTCTTTCAACAGGAGCCGTGGTTGTAGGACCAGTACCACTGCCAAATCGGAATAAGGAGATCACTGTTGTGTCTTCTCCTCATACTGATAAAGACTCTCAAGAACACTATCGCTTGACTACACACAAACGGGTTGTTGACATTGTTAACCCGACCAGTAAGACCATTGATGCCCTGATGCATTTGGAACTTCCTGCCGGCGTGGGTATTCAAATTAAAATGTAGCTCTTTGAGCAAATTGCAGTACAGAGGTTTCTTTGTATTGAACGAGTATGGAAGAATCCGCACAAAAGCGGAATGAATGAAAATGGTACAAACACTTTTTGCGACTAAAATGCATATGGGTCAGGCTTGGACAAAGTCTGGTAAACGTGTGGTAGTGACAAAGTTAAAAGTCGAAAGCAATCAGGTCGTTGCAGAGAAAACAGCTGACCGTGATGGTTATCAATCATTTCAAATTGGATACGGCCTTAAGAAATTTAAAAACATGACGAAACCGCTCAGAACAATTTTGAACAAGAGCGGTTTTTCTTTTGGAGTACGACAGATCCGAGAAGTAAAAGTTGGAAACGATCAGAGTACTTTAAAAGTTGGTGGAACTATCGCAATAACCGATGCTCTACAGTTGGGGGATATGGTCAATGTCCAAGGAGTTACAAAGGGTCGTGGTTTTGGTGGTGTGATGAAGCGCCATGGCTTTCACGGTGGTCCAAGAACTCATGGACAATCAGACCGATCTCGTGCACCAGGTTCAATTGGTAATCGTACGACACCAGGTAGGGTTTTTAAAGGCAAGAGAATGGCCGGTCATTTTGGTAGTGAAAATGTAACAGTCAAGAATTTACAAGTAGTGTACATTAACGCTCCTGAAAATGAAGTCTGGGTAAGTGGCCCTGTACCAAGCTTCAACTCGGCTGCGGTACGACTGACTGTTGTTGGACAAAAGCAGTTTGAAGGATTGCAAAATATTGAAAGCATTTTAGAGACTGTTACTGCTAGTGAAAAGCCAAGCACTGATGAGAAAATTGAAGCTTTGGACAAAAATGAAGCGAAGTTAGGTGATGCAAAAGAAGAAGTAAAGGAAGAATTGAATAACTAAATATTTGCCTATCAAACAGGTAGGCGAGATAGAAAATAATGAAGCCATGCAATTTACAGTTCTAAATACTACCGGCAAGAGCACAACAATTGAGGCAAGTGATGTTGTTTTTGGCACAACCGTGAATAAAGTTTTGATTGCTCAAGCAGTCAGGGTGTACTTGTCAAACAAAAGACAGGGAACTGCTAAAACAAAGACCCGATCTGAAGTAAGTCGAACTACGAAGAAGTGGTACAAGCAAAAGGGCACAGGTAATGCGCGACATGGAGCTAAAAGTGCAAATATATTCGTTGGCGGAGGAGTCGTTCATGGTCCGACCGGTCACGAGAACTGGTCTTTAAAGATGCCAAGCATGATGAAAAAGAAAGCACTCATGAGTGCCCTTTCAGCTCAGCGTGACCATATTGTGGTAACAACAGTCCTGAGTGATATTGAGCCAAAGACCAAAGATGCCGTAGCGTTTTTACAAAAGCTAGCCCCAGATTCAAAGAGAACATTGATCATTTTAGATAAAAAAATGGAAAACATTGAGCGAAGTATGAACAATCTTCCTCAGGTGTTAATCACTCATACGCAACAGCTGAGTATTTTAGATGTTGTTACTGCAGACGCTTTAGTGTTTACCAAAGAAGCTATCAAAGCTGTTGAAGAGAGAATTCTTGCCAGTGTCGGTCAGAAAAAGAGTAAAGTAGTGACCGAAGTCAAGAAAGAACCCAGTGTTAAAAAAGTCGCAAAAAGTTCTAAAGTGGTGAAAGAAGTGAAAAAAACATCAGCAAAGAAAGTAAAAGTAAGTAGCAAGTCATAACCATGCCAACAGTCATCGTACGAAAACCAGTTATTAGTGAAAAATCAGTTGCTCTTGCAGGTGAGAAGAATATTTATTTGTTCGAAGTCAATCCTTTAGCAAATAAACATCAAATTACCGCTGAAGTCGAACGGATGTACGGTGTGAGTGTGGAGTCTGTCCGAACGGTTATGATGCCTCAGAAGAAACGCCGCACTGGTCGCAAACGCCTTGTCCGTCTCTCAGCAGCAAAGAAAAAAGCGTTTGTGCATGTGAAAGTAGGACAAAAGATTGCCGTATTTGATATGGTTCAGAACTAAAAACTATGCTAAAAAAGATTAAGCCAACGAGTGCCGGTAAACGAAATCGAATTGATGTCGTTACTGAGAATTTATCGAGTGAAAAACCAACCAAATCCTTGGTTGCAAAAGGGGTGTTTAAGCGACAGGGTCGCAATAACTCCGGTAGAATTACTGTTCGCCATCGAGGTGGTGGTGTCAAACGAAAGCTGAGACTCATAGAGTGGAAGCGCAAAAAATTGAGTGTGCCGGCTGTGGTTAAAGCAATTGAGTATGACCCAATGCGCACTGCTCACATTGCTTTGTTATTTTACAAAGATGGTGCGAAGGCTTATATTCTTGCTCCTGATAACCTTCAGGTTGGAGATACAGTAATGGCTGGGATTGATGCCGAGATTAAAGTCGGTAATGCGATGCCATTATCAAAGATCCCAGTTGGAATGGCAATTCACAACATTGAGATGAGACCTGGTAAAGGCGCTCAGTTAGTACGAACTGCAGGAACCAGTGCCTTAATCCAGTCAAAAGATGGGAATCAAGTGATTGTGCAGCTCCCTTCAAAAGAGCTTCGCTTGATCAATGCCGAGTGTTTCGCTACAATCGGTCAAGTCGGAAACCTGGATCACAAAAATCGCAGTTTGGGTAAGGCCGGTCGAAAACGACTGATGGGATGGAGGCCTTCAGTTCGAGGAACAGCTCAACATCCCGATTCACATCCACATGGAGGTGGAGAAGGGCGTAGTGGCGTTGGTTTGAAGTATGCCAAGACTCCATGGGGAAAGCACGCAATGGGTAAGAAGACTCGAAATAGTCGACGATACAGTAATCGATTTATTATTCAAGATCGAAGGATAAAAAAGTAGGGTGATGTGCTCATGACTTGAAAGTCTAACTTTCAAGTAAGTCCATTACCAGTAAGTTGAAATTATGTCACGATCAAGTAAAAAAGGACCATACATTGATCCCAAGCTTTTAGCGAAGGTCATGAAGCAGAAACTCACTGGGGACAAAGGGGTGATTAAGACCTGGTCACGGTCATGTGCTGTGCCGCCAGAGTTCGTTGGCCACAATTTGGGAATACATAATGGGAAAAAATTTATTGAGGTGTATGTCAACGAGGCGATGGTTGGACATAAGTTGGGTGAGTTCTCTCCCACTCGTACCTATCGCGGTCATGGCAAGATGGTGAAGCGTACACTCACTAAGACATAGGAAAATATTTGGTGTTAGTTATGATAACGATTAAAGCAGAACAAAAACATTCCAGACAAAGTCCACGAAAGGTGCGCTTAGTTGCTGCCGCAGTTCGAGGATTAAAGATTGATCAGGCCGTCGCACAGCTTAGTGTGATTGAAAAGAAGGGCTCAGTTGTACTCTTGAATGTTTTACGACAAGCGATTGCAAACGCTACGAACAATCTTGGGTTAAAGACAGCAGACTTGGAAATAAAAGAAATCATTGTGAATAAAGGTCCTAGCTACAAACGTTTTCGAGCAGCAAGTCGTGGTCGAGCAAGTACTCTTCTCAAACCGACCTGCCATGTTAAGGTGGTGTTGCAGTCAAATGTCGAACCAACGTTGAAGCAGGCAAATGCAAAAAGTAATACACAACCAAAGAAAGCAGTAGAGTCATCAAAATCAGTAGAAATGAAGGATAGTGAGCGAAAGAGTATTAAGCCGGAGTCGGCTGCTACTTCGAAAGTTCAACAAGCAAGAGTGTCAAACAAAGCTGCATCGCAGTCAGCAGCAAGAAGAGTTGTTAATCGAACAACAAGCAAGTAACAATTAGTACATAGAGTATTGAAACAGAAAACAATATGGGACAAAAAGTAAATCCAATCAGCTTTCGTTTAGGCAGTTACAAGAACTGGAATTCTCTGTGGTTTGCCACCAAAGCTAACTACAGTAAGCATGTAGTGGCTGATTTTGAGCTACGAAAATACTTGAATCAAAAGTTGAAAGGTGCTGGAGTCGTATCGATCACAATAGAGCGATCGATTACAGCGGTCAAAGTAACCCTCAATGTCTCTCGGCCAGGTGTTGTAATTGGTCGTGGAGGAGCAAATCTTGAAGAAGTGAAAAAAGACGTTGAAAAACTACTTAAGCGGTTTAACGAAGGCAAAGTAAAAGTCGAAATCAGAGTTGAGGAAGTTAAAGATCCAGAGTTAAGTTCAAAGTTAGTTGTCGAGAGAATTGCTGATCAATTGGCCAAACGGTACCCTCATCGACGAGCGGTTCAACAAGCAATTGAAAAGGTTATGGGAGCTGGTGCAAAAGGGGTGAAGATTGCTTTAAGCGGTCGTATCGGAGGAGCTGAAATTGGTCGCGCAGAAAAGTATTATCAAGGTTCAGTGCCGACTCAAACTTTACGTGCCAATATCGATTATTTTGAGCAACCAGCATATACCAGATCAGGTTACGTTGGAATCAAGGTGTGGATTTATAAGGGGGAGATTGTTGAGTAAAAGACACGAACAACTATCAAATAGCTGATATTTAATAACAATGTTACAACCGAAAAAATCAAAATTCCGTAAACAATTTAGAGGCACTATGACTGGTAGCGCCATGCGTGGCAACAGTGTCGATTTTGGCGAGTTCGGTTTGCAAGCTGTTGTTCCCGGCTGGTTTACTGCCCGGCAGATTGAGTCAGCTCGTAAAACAGTAACTCATCATACGAAACGTGTTGGTAAAATGTGGATCCGTGTGTTTCCAGATAAGCCCGTGACCAAAAAAGGCTTAGGAGTAAAAATGGGATCCGGTAAAGGTGATATTGATCGATATGTTGCAGTAGTACGACCAGGAAAGGTTCTATTCGAGTTGAGTGGAGTACCGATGGAAGTGGCAAAAGAAGCTTTTCGCAAGGCTGCGCACAAAATTCCGATGAAAACAAAATTTATCCAAAAAGAACAGAAATAAAACATGAAAACCAACGATATTAAAAATCTACATCAGATGACTGTCGGAGAGTTACAGACAAAATTGGCTGAGACTGTTCATAGTTTTGACCAATATCGAAGTGAGCACGCCGCAAACAAACTGAAAAACACGAAGAGTATTTATCAGGTAAAAAAAGATATTGCTCGTATCAAAACCGTAATGCACGAGAAAATCTTATTAGCCAGTGTTGAGTCTTCAACCAAGCAGGCGGAGTAACATACTATGAAACAATTTGTTGGAGAAGTTATCTCGACCAAAAATCAGAAGACGGTGACTGTCAGAGTGAGACAGCGCAGCATGCATCCAGTGTACAAGAAAATTATTAACACAACGAAAAACTTTGCTTGTGATACCAACGGAATTGATGTGAAAGACGGCGAAACGGTCGTTATTCAAGAAACCAGACCATTGAGCAAAACGAAACGATTTAAAGTAGTGGAGCAGATAAAGCGATAAACTTATGATACAATTACGATCTATTTTACAGCTAGCCGATAACAGTGGTGCGAAGAAACTTCGTGTCATTCAGGTTCATGGTGGCTCAAAACGAGTAAAGGGGAGTGTCGGTGACGTTGTAACCGCCTCTGTGATTGCGGCTGACCCACAAGGTACTTTGAAAAAAGGTCAGATGGTGAAAGCTGTTATTGTTCGAACACGAAAAGAGCATCGACGATCTGATGGAAGTTATATCCGGTTTGATGATAACGCTGCCGTTGTTATTCAAACCAGAACAAACTTAGATCCTGTTGGAAGTCGTGTTTTCGGTCCAGTTGCTCGTGAAGTGAAAGAAGCTGGGTTTGCTCGTATTGCTAGTTTAGCTGCAGAGGTACTGTAATATGAAATTTAAAGTTGGTGACCAAGTTTTGGTAACTGCCGGTAAAGACAAGGGAAAACAAGGCAAGATTCTGAGGGTCTTACCGTTGTTAAACCGCGTGCTTGTTGAGGGTGTGAATATGTATGTGAAACATATTAAACCTTATGCTGGTAGACCAGGAGATAAAGTGAGAAAAGAGCGATCGTTGCCGACGGCGAATGTGGCTATTTTTAACCCTGAAACTAAGAAAGTTGATCGAATTGGATACGTTATTGCCAAAGATGGTACCAAGAGTCGCATCTATAAAAAAACGCATAAGACTATTTAATACCTATGAATCGTTTAAAGCAAAAATACCAGCAAGAGGTTGTAGCACAGCTCGTGAAGGAGTTTGGGCTCAAAAACTCATTATCAGCTGGGAAAATTAAGAAATTGGTTGTAAGCACTCGAGTGAGTGAGGAAACACATAAGGATGAAGCGCTAAAGAATGTGGCCGAACAACTGAAGGTGATCACTGGCAGGAAGCCAAAAGTAACCACAGCTCGAAAATCTGAGGCTGGATTTAAAATTAGACAAGGTGAACCATTGGGTTTGATGGTGACTTTACGCGGTGAGTATATGTGGGAGTTTTTCGACAAGCTTGTCAGCATTGTTTTGCCAAGGATGAAAGACTTTCAGGGAATCTCGAGACATGCTTTTGATCAAAGTGGAAACTACAATCTTGGTTTACCAGAACAGATTTTGTTTCCCGAGATTGTTTACGATAACATTGATAAGGTGAGAGGATTACAAATCACGATTGTTACCTCGGTGAATACTAAGGAGCACTCGTTTAGACTATTAGAGCTTCTTGGAATGCCTTTCGAGAAGGAAAAAGAGAGTAATTAAATACTATGGCAAAGAAATCGAAGATTGCAAAATCAAAGCGACTAGCGAATCACCCAACCAGACGCCACAATCGGTGCCAGTTGTGTGGCCGGCCAAAAGCATATATTCGGATGTTCGGAGTGTGTCGTATTTGTTTTAGAGAGTTAGTAGCTAAGGGAGAGTTACCGGGAGTGACTAAATCAAGTAAATAATACATAAGCGACAAGATGCACGATTCAAGCTATGAGAGAAAATGACATAGCTTGAAACCTGAAACTTGAGGCTTGAAACTTAAACTATGACAGATCCAATTGCAGACATGATTATTCGAGTGAAAAATGGTTATCTTGCGCGCAAGAAAAGCGTAGCGATCCCATTTTCAAAAATGAATAAAGCTATTGCTGAGATTTTAGTGACTGAAAAGTATGTACAAAGTGTCGAAGTCACTGGTGAAGGGGTTTTCAAGTCGCTCGATGTGATGTTGCGATACGTAGGCAAGACTCCTGCGGTAACTGACGTGAAGCGAGAATCTACACCAGGCAGACGTGTGTACAGCAGTGCGCAAAAATTGCCACAGTCATTGAGTGGTTTTGGAATTGTCATTGTCTCAACCAATAAAGGGGTGATGACAGATAAAGAGGCAAGAAAACAAGGAGTAGGTGGGGAAGTGCTGTGCTCAATTTGGTAAAGTACACCACGAGCGATTTTTTTAGAAATTAGAACAATAAGAGAACTAAAGAAAACAAATACTATGTCAAGAATTGGAAGTAAAGCAATCAAAATTCCTTCTGGGGTGACTGTTGAGATTGGTGCTCAAGAGATCACTGTTAAAGGACCAAAGGGTGAGCTGCATCAAGGGCTTATTCAAGGAATAACCGCGACTCAAGAAAACGGGGAACTTCGATTTGCTCGAAAGAATGATGAAAAGCAAACCAAGGCATTTCATGGATTACTTCGGAGTCTAGTGAATAATATGCTGGAGGGGGTATCGCAAGGATATAAGAAAACATTAGAACTTGTCGGGACGGGGTATCGTGTCACAAAGAAAGGTCAGGGTGTCTCGTTGACCGTAGGGTATTCTCATGCGGTTGAGTTTAATGCCGTGTCTGGAATAACCATTGATGTTGAGGGCAATAACGTTATTCACGTTTCTGGCATTGATAAACAAGCTGTTGGACAGGTAGCTGCAAATATTCGCGCGATTAGACCGCCTGAACCATATTTGGGAAAAGGGATTAGATACAGAGACGAGGTCGTTCGTCGAAAAGCAGGTAAGGCAGCTAAAACAGCCTAAAGCAGTTATGAAAGTTAAACACAACACAACACCATTACAGCGAAGAGCCATTCGAGTCAGAAGTAAGGTAAAAGGAACGGCTGCCAGACCAAGAGTGAGTGTGTTCCGGTCGAACAAACACTTGTACGTTCAAGTCATAGATGATTCAGCTGGGAAAACCTTGATTTCTAGTAGTGACATCGCCAAAACAGTCCAAAAGAAGGTTGAAGGACAGAAAAAGATGGAAAGAGCCAAGACAATTGTCTCTGATTTAGTGGAAAAGCTGAAGAAAGCGAAAATCATGACTGTTGTATTTGATCGTGGTGGTTATCGATACCACGGAGTTGTCAAATTGGTTGCTCAAGAGTTACGTGAATTGGGAATCCAAGTATAAAAGGAAATTTATGGACGCAAAAAAAAATCAACACTCTCGGAATGGTCAACACTCTCAAAATTCAGAGCCAAAAGAGTTTGAAGAGAAAGTGATCTCGGTTGCTCGCGTATCAAAGAAAACGAAGGGCGGCAACAAAATGGGTTTTTCAGTGTTGATTGTTGTTGGTGATCGAAAAGGCCGAGTAGGATTGGGTTTGGGAAAAGCTCAAGACGTGGTTGGTGCAATCCGAAAAGGAGTGCGTCGAGCAAAAAAACGAATGATTACTGTGCCCATGAACGGGACAACCATTCCTTTCCGAGTAGACAACAAGACTGGGGCCGGAAGAGTGATGCTCAAGCCAGCACCAAAGGGTTCAGGTGTTATTGCTGGTGGCCCAGTGCGTGCAGTTGTGGAAGTGGCTGGAATCAGGGATATTTCGAGTAAAATTTTAGGATCGTCAAATCAGTCATCAAGTGTGTATGCTACTTTTGAAGCACTTAAAAAAATCAGAGCTATTGTCGATATGAAAGGGATTAAGCTTCGATCGATTGCGGAGATTGAACGAGAAGAGAAATTAAAGGAAAAGGAACTTACTCAAGCTAAAACGAAAAAGGTGGATACAGTCGTAAAGATGCAGGGAGTGGGGACTGAGGAACAGCCTGCCGCTAATCATTCTGATAAAAAGCGTGTTCAGAAAAAAGTGGCCAAACCTGAAGTAAAGAAAACTGTGAATTCTGAAAAGAAAAAAGTATAAACCGAGTACTATGAACATCCTCAATACATTGCCAGCAATTAAATCAAAGAGTAAGAAGCGAGTAGGTCGTGGCTATGGTTCCGGAATTGGAGCTAAGTCTGGCCGAGGACAAAAAGGTCAACACGCTCGCAATACTGTTCCGCTTTGGTTTGAAGGTGGACAGTTACCATTGATTAAGCGTTTACCGATGGTGCGTGGAAAACTACGGCTAAATGTTCTTCATGCGACTCAAGCCGTGAGTTTATCATTGTTAAACAAGTTATCTGAAACAGAAATTTCATTAGAAGTTCTCAAGCAGCATGGTTTGGTTGACAAGTCTACCAAAAGTGCCAAGTTGATTACTGGTGAGTTAACTCGTGCGATTACTGTGGTTGGTCTTCGAGTCTCAGCAGGAGCTCGAGCGGTGATAGAGCAAGCTAAAGGTACCATAAAAGCCTAGACTTTTTTCTTTCATAAAAGTCTAATAAACAAAACACCCTGTTGAGTCAAACCAGCATGGGGAGGATGAAGTCGTGAAATACCTACTTGAGACCCTGAAAAAACTGTACTCCAATAAAGAGCTTCGAAAAAAGTTTTTATTTACCGCACTTATTTTTGCCGTATTCCGACTTTTTGCCCATATACCGGTACCTGGAGTGAATGTTGCCCAGTTGCAAAAGCTTTTCGCCAGTAATCAGTTTTTAGGATTTTTGAATATCTTTTCCGGTGGGACTTTATCGCGTTTTTCAGTTATGGCCATCGGGATAAATCCATATATCACAGCATCTATCATTTTGCAGCTAGCGACAATGGTGTTCCCAAAGCTTAAAGAGATTTCCAAAGATGGTGAAGCTGGTAGGGAAAGAATCAACCAATACACTCGATTTCTCTCTGTCCCTCTGGCTGTTGTTCAGTCGATCTCTGTGCTCGCAATTCTTAATTCACAGCCACAACGTCTGATTCAAACCCAAAATACTTTAGCTTTAATCACTATGATTCTTACTATGGTTGCGGGAGCAATGATGTTGATGTGGTTGGGTGAGTTAGTCACTTTGTACGGACTTGGAAATGGAATATCCATGGTATTATTTGCTGGAATTGTTGGACAATTGCCAGTAGTAACGGCACAATTGCTTAGTATTACAACTCCCGACCAATATTTTACATATGGAATGATTGCAATTATATTTGCATTCGTGATTGCAAGCATGGTGTTGGTCAACGAAGCGGTGCGAAAGGTTCAAGTGCAGTATGCAAAGCGAGTCAGGGGCAGTCGCATGTATGGCGGCCAGAGCACTCACTTGCCCCTCAAAATTAACACGGCGGGTGTCTTGCCAATTATTTTTGCAGTTTCAATTATGCTCGCTCCGGCATTTATTGGTCGCTTGCTTGCATCGATGAGTGATCAGCGTTTAGTTCAGCTCGGGCAACAGTTACAAGTCTGGTTTTCCCAGTCAAGCTGGATTTATGCGGTGACCTATTTTTTGATTGTGTTTGCCTTTACCTATTTTTCGACTCTGGTCTTTTTTAATACTGAGGACTTAGCTGACGAGCTCAAAAAGAGTGGTGCTTTTGTGCCGGGTGTCCGTCCTGGGAAACCAACACAACAGTTGCTAAACTATGTCATCACCAGGATTACTTTCATTGGAGCGATATTTCTTGGAATGATCGCAATTCTACCTTCTTTGATACAACGATTTACGGGAATTTCCTCCTTGGCTATTGGAGGAACGAGCTTGTTGATTGTGGTTTCGGTCGTGCTTGAGACTGCGAAAACGGCTGAATCACTGCTTGTTAGTCAAAACTATGATAAATACATTTAATTCATGTTTTGCAGGAGCTGTATGAAATTAGTACTGATTGGTATCCAGGGAGCGGGTAAATCCACTCAAGGCAATTTGCTTTCTGAACACCTCAACATTCCTTACCTCTCCAGTGGGCACGTCTTTCGAGAGATGGCGAAGGAAAAAACCCAACTTGGACGATATGTGAAGGAAACCTTAAATGCGGGGATTTTGATTCCAGATGATATGACAATCAATGTTATTAACGAATATTTGTCCAAGCCTGAGTATCAAAAAGGGTATATTTTGGATGGTTTTCCTCGGACGGTAATACAAGCAAAGAAGTTTAAAAACGGTGTGGATGCCGTGATTTTTCTTGAAGTATCAGACAAAGAGGCTTTATGGAGGATTTCAGGTCGAGTAAGTGATCGTGAGGACGAGACTCTCCAGGCTATACGTAAAAGAATTGAGTTATTTCACACCTTTACCCAGCCTGTAGTTGAGTACTACAACGGGCAGAAGAAGCTGCTGAAAGTTGATGGTGAGCTAACGGTGCAAGAGATCTTTAAGTCTATCTTGAAAAACCTGAAATCTCTCGAGAAGGAGTCATAGTCTTAGATTCCAGATGAGTCTTGAGGAACTACAAAATACTTGATATAATCTCCTGATCTGTGTTTTTTTAACCAGAGAGAGTTTAAAAAGTGAAGTATGATAACTACAACTGCACCAATTGCACAGGAACAACCGACAGGTGACCATCCCAGTTTCAAACAGAAACTCAAGGAAGGACAATTTGCGATAGGTGGAGTGGTCGTTGAGTGTTTACCCAACACGATGTTTCAAGTAGAAGTTGCTGACAGTGATATTGCGCAACTCACTGGCAAGACATTGTTGTGTACTTTGGCTGGTAAGATGCGATTGAACCGAATTAGAGTGTTGCCAGGTGACAAGGTTGTTGGGTACGTAACCAAATACGACTTGGCTCATGGAAAGATAACCTTTAGAACGAAGTAAAAAGGCACTTTTCAAAAAGCACTTTTTTGTGTATAAAGGGAGCTTCCTGGAATGGTTAAATCTGGGTAAAAAAGAGTAAAAAGTTGACGAGTATTGACAATTAAAAGAAAAACTATGACAGTAAAAAGTTCAATAAAGCCACGATGCAAAGATTGCCGCTTGATTAAGCGAAAAGGTGTCCTGCGTCGTGTCTGCAAGAATCCCAGACACAAGGGGAGACAAGGATAATAACTATGCCACGTATTGCTGGTGTTGATGTACCACTGAACAAAAAGACGAGAATTGCATTGACTTACATCTTCGGTGTTGGCAGAAGCAATGTGGAAGAGATTCTGTCTGACTCGAATGTCGATGGTGACAAGCGGGCAAAAGAGCTTTCAGGAGAAGAAGTTTTGCGTATTCAGAAGGTTTTGGAAAGAATGAATGTCGAAGGAACTCTTCGTCGAATGATCCGAGATAACATCGAGCGATTGAAGCGAATTGGGTCGTATCGAGGAATGCGTCACATTGCAGGTTTACCATCACGGGGGCAGCGCACTAGAGTAAATGCCCGAACTCGTCGTGGACGAAGGAAAACAGTAGGTGCCATGAGCAAGGAAATGGCAGCAAAACTAGAAGTTGCAAAGAAAAAGTAATTTCATCAAATTAAGCACTTATGGCAAAACCACAACGCAAATCAGCACCGATTAAAGTCAAAAGAGTAGTCCCTAAAGGTCAGATGTATGTCACCGCGACCTTTAATAACACAATTGTAACTATTACCGATGAGCAAGGAAACACGGTGTGTTGGAGTTCTACAGGTGCTCTTGGCTTTCCTGGATCACGAAAATCGACACCGTATGCAGCGACAGTCACTTTAGAAAAAGCAATTGAAAAAGCTAAGGCGCACGGCATGAATACAATGGAAGTTTTTATTAAAGGTCCTGGACCTGGTAGGGATGCAGCATTACGAGTCATTCGTACTCAAGGAATAAAAGTTAGTATGATTGCTGACTTGACCCCGATGCCTCATAACGGCACTCGGCCAAGAAAACGCAAACACGGATAAAATATGAGATACACTGGACCGAAAAACAAATTAGCACGACGCATAGGCGAAGATCTTGGGCTCAAGACCAACCCCCTAAAAGTCAACAAAAGAATTGCCCTTTTACCTGGAATGCATGGCAAAAAGATGCGCCGAAAGATGTCAGACTACGGCACACAGCTCAAAGAAAAGCAAAAGGTTCGTTACATTTATGGTCTTTCAGAGAAACAGTTACGGCACTTATATAACGTCGCCACAAAGACACCAACCAACACAGGATCTGCATTGCTTCGACTTTTGGAAAGACGCTTAGATAATGTGTTGTATCGGATGAGATTTGCTCCAACCAGAGCAGCAGCCCGACAACTTGTTAATCACGGTCATGTTAAAGTGAATCAAAAGAAAATGACCATACCGTCATATTTGGTAAAAATTGATGATTTGGTTGAGTTAAAAGCGACTGGGACTAAGATTCCTGCAGTGGCTCAGATGATGAAAGATGGTGGTGCAAGCGCTCCTTGGATTTCAGTGAAGGCCGCTGTTGGTAAAGTCAGTAGACTTCCTGAGAGAGAAGAAGTTGATGGAGCGATTAACGAACAGTTGATTATTGAATGGTATTCTCGATAATATTTTTATCCCTTATGAAACGGAGTCTCGCAACAACGAGGCGGAGAAACAAAGGAGAATTATGAAATCACTCTCAAATTTTCACCTGAATGAGGTTGAGACATCAGAGACGTTTAGTGTCATTGAGTTGGAGCCACTGGAAGCGGGTTACGGGCACACTCTTGGGAACTCACTACGTCGAGTGCTTTTAACTTCTTTGAATGGATATGCAATAACAGATGTCAAGATCGATGGAGTATCACATCAGTTTGCGACATTGGACGGATTGAGTGAAGATATTGTTGATTTGATTTTGAACTTGAAGCAAGTTCGTTTAACTTCCACAATGAAAACAGAGGGGAAATGCACCCTGAAGGTAAAGGGAAAACAACACCCCACTGTTGTGGCCGGTGATATTGAATGTGAGGCTGGATTTGAGGTAGTAAACTCTGACTTATATCTCGCGACACTTGAGCCAAGTGCGTCACTCGAAGTAGAAATGAGAATCGGATACGGTCGAGGATACTCACTTGCCAGTGACCGAAAGAGAACTGAGTCTGGCATGATTCCTGTTGATGCTTTGTACTCTCCAGTGGTAAAGGTGGCGTATGACGTTGAGGCTACTCGTGTTGGAAGACGAACAGATTTTGACAAGCTTATTCTTCGAGTTTGGACAAATGGGTCGCTTTCTCCTCGAACAGCGCTCGAACAAGCAGCTGAGATCTTGGTTGGACAGTTTCAGCAAATTCTCAATCCAGCAGTGGTTGAGGTCTCTGAGGACGCTGAACAAATTTCACCTGAACAAGCTGAAGTTCTCAAGTTAACAGTAGAAGAACTTGATTTACCAACCAGAATTGCCAATGCTTTGA
Organism: uncultured Pseudomonadales bacterium; assembly: GCA_964583795.1. Taxonomy (GTDB): domain Bacteria; phylum Patescibacteriota; class Microgenomatia; order UBA1400; family PJMF01; genus JBDTME01. Next base: position 15,889 of record CAZOWX010000017.1, read on the forward strand.
GAAAAGGTGGGTATGCGACAGTTGGTGATTTAGTAGTGGTAAACATGGACGTTGTTGCAAAGGTGAAAAATTTGGGAGAAAAAAGTGTGGGAATTGTTCAGAAAGCACTTCAAGAGAAAGGTGTTGACTTTGCTGGTTAGGTAAAACCTGCTCGTAGTATAATTAGGAATATATGAGACATCAAATTAAAGCGAAACACCTCAACAGAGATTCAAACAGCAGAAAAGCCTTGTTCAAGGGGTTGGTGAGTTCTCTGATTACATCGGGTCATATCCAGACGACTGAGCCAAAAGCCAAAGTGATAAAGGGATTGGTGGATAAACTTATTCACAGAGCCCAAGAAGGATCAGTGAGTACACGAAGGGTTTTGGCACGATTTTTTGGTCGAAGAGATGTTGTCAACGAGCTTGTCGATAAAGTCGCCCCTTCAATGAAGGATCGCAAGAGCGGCTACACCACAATTACTCGATTGGGGACTCGGCGTGGTGACAACACTATGTTGGTCAAAATGGAGTTGATGAGTGTTGCAAAAACGGGTGCACCTGAAAGTGACAAAGAGCAAACAAATACTAAAGTTTTGGAAAAATCAGAGAAGAAAAATACTAAGACCACCTCTACCAAAAAAAAGAAATCAGAGGCTAAAAAGTAAATTTGTATGAAACCAACTGGCAACACCTTCCAACAAAAAAAAGAATCAGTGCAGAGAAATTGGCACTTGGTTGATGTCAAAGGACAAGTTTTGGGTCGAACAGCTTCCAAAATTGCGGAGTTACTGATCGGCAAACACAAACCAAGCTATACGCCACACGTGGATGCAGGTGATTACGTTGTCGTGATTAATGCCGGCGAGGTTTTTGTTACCGGGAAGAAACGATCTGATAAAGTGTATTATCGACATTCGATGTACCCCGGTGGATTGAAAGCTGAAACGTTTGAGAAGAAACTTGCTCGACAACCAAAACAGATTATAGAAACTGCAGTAAAGGGAATGCTACCGAAAAACAAATTACAAGACCCTCGAATGAGGCGTTTGAAGATATTTGTAGGCAGTGAACACCAATATCAAAATGAACTGAAAGTTACAAAGTAAGCACAATGTTTTCACCATTCTATGGTGATCAGAAACGCATATGGCACAAAAGTTAAAGAAAAAAGTCAAACAAAAACAGGTAATTGTAAAGAAGTTTGTGAAGAAGAGTTTTGAGTCGCACAGCAACTCTCAACAAGCTATTAAGTTTGTCCCGAAGTCGAACTACGTAGAGGGTATTGGTCGTCGTAAAACAGCAGTGGCAAGAGTGCGAGTGTATGAGGAAACTGGAGATTTTTTAGTTAATGGCATGAGTGCTGGGGAATATTTTAAAGGTGTACGCAATGCACCAGGATTGTATAACCTTCCCCTTCAAGTCACCGAAACACAAGGGAACTGGGCGATTAATGTTGTTGTAACAGGGTCAGGTGTTCGCTCTCAGCTTGAGGCTGTGATGCATGGTCTTTCACGAGCTTTAGTAAAGAAAAGTGAAGACTATAAACCTGTCCTTCGAGAAAAAGGCTTTTTGACTCGTGACGATAGAATGAAAGAGACGAGAAAAATTGGTATGGGTGGAAAAGCTCGTCGAAAGCGCCAGTCTCCGAAGCGCTGATACATTGTTATTTTTTGTGAATCATATTTCAGTTGGCTAAATAGCAAAAAAGTGTTGGTTCATTAGTCTCTTTTCTTTTTCTTCTGGGACACGTATTTTCGGTTTCGATAATACACAAACCATAGTAAAAAATTTGACCAACGTTCTCGTTTGAGACCCCGATGAATTAACCACTTGATTGACACATTTCCATTGATTCCTTCGATGGCATTGGTGGTCTTTGGTATCAACCAATGATTTTTCCGCAGAAAAACAAAAGAAAGTTCCGGAGCTTTGAGCAAAATTGCAACGGTTCGTCTGACTTTTTTGTGAATGAACCACCAACGGCTTGTTACATCGTCATGCGCATATTCCTTGAGATACGCTTGATTGGCTTGAATCCAGGTGAATACTGCTTTTTTCCAGAAGCGAAGTGCTGATGGAGACTCAATCAACCACAGATGATCAACCACTACTTTGAGTCGCCAAAGTCTGGTGTCTTTTGGTTTTTTACCAACACCTTTGACCGCTTCACGATGAATGTGCGCCAAGCATATTTGGTGAGGAGAATGTGGATGAACTTTCTTGATTGCTTTGGTCACTCCAGTTCCACCATCGGTGATGAAGCCAGAAAAACGATATCCTTGAAGCTTCAAATCTTCTAAATCCTTGGCAATCAAACTCCCATACTCTTTCTTCATGATTGTTGCTTTGACCAGAAAAGGACTCTTGTGAATCCGATACAACATCAAGCAAAAAAGCTTCCCGAACCACAACCCATCAATCAACAAATATTGAGGCTCATACTGAACGAGTGGAAACAAAAGAACTGGCGGTTTTTCTTCAAGATGACTCTGAACGATGTTTTCAACTGACCTAATACTCAGTCCAAACTGATCGCAAAGAGACTGATATGTTCTGCCTTTGAAGATGTATTCTTCACAAATTTTTTCAAAAACAATCTTTTTTTCTTCTTCCTTGTTTGGGTCGTTTGACACGACATGCACCGATATCTCTGACGTCCTTGTGCAGTCTTTCCCCAAGCCGTCATTGGAAGATTACAGGTCTTGCAGTGTTTGCGATATTTTGGAAGATTTTTCATATCTCTCCAAACTATCACATCAAAACACCGTTTGTACAACCTTTTTCACACATTACCCCAACAGAAATTTGCTATTTAGCCTTTCAGTTTCTTTGACTGTTTTTTCTTGAGTTTTTAACTGCTTGCGCTGTTGTATTGTCGCAGGGCTGACAGCCAAAACTGATAACTTCCCCACAGCGAAATGATCCCAACGACGAAAGACAGAATCAGAGGATACGATGGGGCTATTCCTAACAGAACCTGTGTCGGAATAGTGATCATGAACCCAATCGGAATAATAAAGAATAATGTGATGCGAACGACTTGATTGTAAACTGAGATTGGAAACTGTCCAAATCGGCTCAAATCTCGATACAACCACACAACTCCGTCAACTTCAGTTGTAAAAAGGCCTGTTGCTACTATTACGATGTGAAGTGCTGTAACGATCAGAAAACTATTGACGAGTAAGAGACAATAGAGTACCGCTGAGAAGAGCGTGACAGTGATGTGAAGTTGGAAAAAGACAAGTCCAACTACAATCAGCGTGGGGATCAAAAAAATTGCATCGTTGATATCGGGTGAACCAGCTAAAGCTAGAAATAATGGGGAAATCGGTTTAACAAGTAAAAGATCAAGCTCTCCACTTCTGATTAAGTTTGTGAATGAGTACACTCCACGGAAAAAAATTTGTGCTATGGTGTCAATAAGCACGTATGTCAGAAAGAAAACCACCATTTGGTCCGTTGTGTAGGGACCAAAAGCATGGGTTGTGGAGCGAATAAGCAGTAACACCAGTAATGAAATCCCTAAGCGTAAAGCTTTTCCGATCAAAAAAAAGAGACTGCTTAACCGATTGATAAAAACAATCTGAGCGGCATTCGAAGCTACCAGCAACCATACTTTGAAATAAGTAAGAAACCGTCTAAACATAGTTTTTTAATTTTCTCACTAAGTACTCTACCCCAAGTATACACAGGAAAGTAAAAGCGACCACTGTTGGAATCAGGTATCGATCAAAACTCACTTGCGCGTAGTAAGAGTTCACAATGAGTGTAAACAACACCGTGGCTCCAAGCAGTACTGTTTTTTGGTCTTTCTGTAGTATCAGCTTAATTGTTTTCGATACCCCAGTGGCGAACAATGCAAACACAACAAGTTGTATAAGTACATTGAACTGTCGAAAAAAAGTAACCAACGCAATAGCTGGGACGAAAAAAAAGTGCGTTTGACCAAATGCGCTGAAGAATCGCTGTTGTTGAGTGAGCCGGGTTTGAAACAACATGGATATTCCTTGAATAGGGTGATGCCATGTTTCTGGTTCAAGATAGATGAAAGTTAGGCAAAAGCTCAACAAAAAAACGAGGTATTGGCCTAGTAACGAACGCCAATTTTGATCCTTTGATTTTCGAAACAAGAACCAAAACAGTGTCAACCAAGGTGGCAGCAGTAACAAAAAAAACCCATTGAGTTTAATACTACTCGTTACTGCACTAGTAACACCGGCAATGCACCACCAGGTCAACAGAGTTGGAGTTGATTTCTGTTGCCAGTAAATTAATATTTTCACAACCAAGTACCCACTGATAAGTATCCCCAGAGCAACAAAACTATCCATCATGCTTTTGCGAAAGTAATTGAGAAAAAGTGGTTGAAAACAAAGAAATGCAAAACTCAATGATGCTGCAAAACTATTTTTTGTGTACTGATACACAATGAGGCTAAAGAAACTGATTGCCACCCATCCAATGATACTTGAAGCGATTCGGATAATCTTAATTGAGTTGATGAGCTCGTCACCAAATTGAGAGCGAACTTGATCTGGTGGCAAATCTCCAGTTATCTTGCTATCTGCGAACAATTGGTAAACAAAGCTTATATCCTGTTTAGCCCAGGGGTTCTGGTGTGTTTTTTCTAGAACAAATCCGATGATGTATTTTCCCATCTGTGGTTGATCAAGCAAAATATTGAGTGTACTAGCGTACCCGAATCGTGTCTGTGGTTGAGAGAGTTGGAACAATTGCCAGCGATGGTGTTGACGATAATAATAAAACTCGGACATTGCCACCCAAACAACTTCATCAGGATTGAGATTCTGCTGTTGAATGCCAGTAAACCAGCGGGCGCTGCTAACACTACAACACAATAGCAGAATCAAAAGTGTGTTCTTGTTCACATTGCGAAAACTATTGGCCAGTCGCATCATATTCTTTGATTCCTCGTTTCCACAAATTGGCACTCAGTGCGGCAGTTGCGAGCAGCCAAATCCCTAAAGTGATAGAGTGTTGCACAATAGCATGCGGTGAGAGTTTTCCCAAAAAAAGTTGAATTTGCCAAAATGAAAAATACGGAAATGGAGTGAACTGTAAAAACGTTTGAGCAGACTTTGGTAAAATATCTAGAGGAAATAGTTTGCCACCTGCTAAATCAACCAACACAAAAAACACAAAACGTGGAGCCCAAGTTTCAGGAGTATGAAAGCCAAAAGAGCCAAAGATCAGTTGAATAAAAAAGAGTAAAAAAACTGCGCCGACGACCCAAACCAGAAAAAGCAGAAAAATTGATAGTGATGGGAGAAGTACTTTAGGGTGAAACGCTAGAACAAGAATAACAGTTTCGATCAGTACGAAAAATACATTTTTGACTTTGTCAGCGATGTCTTTGATGAATAAATGAAGATAAATATTCAGTGGCTTGAGTAAATCAAAACTAAAACTGCCTGAGTAAATTTCACTGGCCAGACCATTTAAACTTGTGGCCATCACCACGCTTTGTAGAAAGCTAATTAGGAAAATGTAGGTGACCATTTGATCGTGGCTATACCCAAACAGTCCTTGAGCTGACTGAAATAAAACGAGCCAAACCGACAGTGCTAACACTGTTGAGAGTAAGAGTCGAAGACGCCATAAAAGGACAGATGCTCGGTACACAAACCCATTTTCTAGAGCGAGACTAAAAATCTTCCAGTACTTTTTCATGAATAGAATATCTAATTTAGACTGTTTTACCAGTTTCAAACACTTCTCGAATAATGGCTTCAATTGGTGGTTCTTCGATATTGACATCTTCTACAGGAAGTTGCGCAATAAGTTGTGCGGCGACTTGAGCGGCTGATTTTCTGGGCACCAGAAGGGTTGCTTGAGGGTCCTTGTACGACTTGACTTGACCAAACTTCTCAAGCTCTTGCTTGGTTACTTTTTTGCTCAAAACAACAGAGATAATTTTATTGCGAGCATAGGTATTGATGATATCTTGCAGTTGTCCATCAAAAATTTTATGACCATGATCAATAATAATTGCCCGCTTGCACAACTCTTTTACATCTCCCATGTAGTGACTAGTTAAAATGATTGTGGCTTTGAACTGCTGGTTATAGTCGCGAATAAAATCACGCAAAATCTTTTGCATCACCACGTCAAGTCCGATGGTCGGTTCGTCCAAAAACAGCACTTTGGGATTGTGAAGGAGTGCCGCGATGAGTTCACACTTCATCCTTTGTCCAAGAGAGAGTTTGCGCACTTGGACGTTTAAAACGCTGCCAACATCAAGCAATTCAACGAGTTTGTTGAGTGTTTGTTTAAATTTGTGATCGGGAATTTCATAGATTGCTTGATTGAGTAAAAAACTTTCCATAGCAGGAAGATCCCACCATAGTTGGTTCTTTTGTCCCATGACAAGGGCGAATTGTTTTTGAAAGTCCGCTTTTCTTTCCCATGGATTGTAGCCAAGAACACTTACCGAACCTGAAGTCGGATACAAAAGGCCAGAAAGCACTTTAAGAGTGGTGGTTTTACCTGCTCCGTTTTGGCCTATAAATCCAACAATTTCTCCACTTTCAATCTCAAAACTAATATCATCAACGGCTTTCACTTCTTCGTATTCTCGGTGCCAGAGTGATTTGATAGATCCCCAAAGTCCTGGTTCTTTTTGGTAAACCTTGTAGTATTTTTTGAGTTGGTTAACGCTGATGAGTGACATATGCTTTATTATACGCTAGGAACTTGCAGAAGCGTAATGTTGTAATGCGTTTTTCCAAGCAAAATGATTAATAATAAACAAGGTGATAGTCAAGGTGAGACTAGCAACAACTAACAGGGCTGATCCTTCGTTTTTTAAAAAAAGTGTTGGTACATAACTAAAAAAAGCCAAAGGGATGAAAGTCGAAAGCAGTAGTTGCAGTGATTGAGGGAAAATAGTCAGCGGGTATTGTGCAAAATCAGCTGCCTTATCGAAGACTTCTAAAACTTGCTGAGCTCGAGTTACATGAAACCCAAATGTCGAGTAAATGGATAGTACCAGGTAGACAATCACATGGGCCAGAACAAACAGAATCCAAAATCCGATGATGTTGAGCACAGAGACACTGTGGAGAGTGATCATTTTGTAGACAAAAAATACTACGACGAAAATCCACAGGGAAATAAGGTCAAGATTAGGACGTGAAAAAGTTAAGAAAAATTGGATATTTCCGGGTTTCATGAGCCAGCCATCGACTTCCCCCAAGCGAATACCATCCCAAAGCAGATAGCGCATACTATCAATAAATGCGATCAAACACGTTGCGTAAATCATGTTAAATACCGCAAATAAAAGCAGTGCATCGTTTTTATTCCATCCGGCTAAAGTAGATGTTTTGGAGTATGTGAGGAGAAGAATCGTGAGTAAAACACCCACATATGCGGGACCATACAACAACTTAAAAACGAGGTTAAACCGGAAACTTAATTTTGATTTCGTTGAAAAGAGCAAGAGTTGTAGATATATTTTTAAATACTTTTTCATATCCCAGTGCCCTCATAGTTGTTCAAACCAAACTTCCACACTAGCTGTCGAAAAATTCCAAGTACAAGGGTCCAAAAGAGTAGCACGAGTGTCCCTAACCCCAAGGTAAACAAGCTTGTTTTTCCCAGCATAAATTGGATGGGTGAAAATGCAAGATGTTGAAATGGGAGAAAAAACAAAAGTGTTTGAACAGCGGCTGGAAAATACACTAATGGTACCAGTACCCCTGACAGTAATCGAGTGAAAATTGTGACAGCCCAACGAACGGCATAGGCTTCGGTGATCCAAAACGCTAGCAGTGAGATGAGAGTAAGCCATTCGAAGGCAAATGTGTACACAAGAGGACTGTAAAGTAGTAGCACTGCAATTTGAAACCAAGTCAAATTAGGAAGCAAATGAAGTGCAAACAGAATACTTAAGAACACTACGATTTTGATGAGTGTTTCGATAAACACTCTCGAGAATTCAAAACAAAAATAATAAATTGTTGGTGACATTGGCTTGACCAAAAATTTGGATAAATATCCAAGTCGAATATCTTCTTCGATATATACAGGGTGAAAGTTGGAAAGGGTGTAGAGCATGGCGCTCATCAAAAAATAGGAAATTGTTTCCTGAGAACTCAGAAGGCCAACATTCCCCTCTCTTTCTACTTGAAGCCAAACGACTGACATCATCAGGACCATGAGTGAGTACTTCACGGTATGCAGAAAAAAATCAAATCTATATTGAAACAAATCTTTTGCTGCTAGTTTTATGACTAACCAATACTTCTTCATATAGCCGATCAATTTTGGGGAACAATTCTTTATGACAGGAATTATATCAGAAAATGCTTTTTACAAACTCAGTGAGTTGTGAAAGGTTTAACTACCTGCTGACCCATAGCGGCGAATGGAAAAGTGAAAAAATTGACGACTCAACCAAAGCATCGCAAGTGAGAAAATGACGGCATAGAGGGTCCAAGCTGGATTGAACTTATTGAGCAGTGCTTCCGCTGGAATTGAGGTGACTAATACGACAGGAAAAATCACACAAAAAAGGATGGAACTCAAACCGCTATACACCGAACGTGGTAGTTGCGAGAGCCGTCGTAAAGACGGGAGAACATCGTTAAGGTTGTTTAATCGATCAACATAAAAAGCAAAAGTAGCGATGAAAAACCAGATTGAGTATGTCAACACGAAACCAAGAAAAAAGGTGATGAAAAACAGTACAAGTGAATAAAACGAAATTGACTGATGAAGATGAGAGAGTGAAATGACCAGCATGACAATTCCGATAAAAATTCGAAAAATATTGTTGAGGCTATTGTGCTCAACTGACAGCATAAATTGTGCATCGACTGGTCGAACGAGAAACCGATCGAGCTCACCAGTAAAAACATTATTCATATAGCGCTGCATGTTGAAATAAAAAAATGACCAAGTAAAAGCATCGTAGATGGTAAAAATAGACATCAGTACAAAGATTTCGTCTTTATTCCAATCGGCGATGGCCCCAGTAGTCCCCACTAACACACTCATAAAGAAAAAATTAAACACCGTCCACATGACACTCACAAAGCCCCAAAAAATAAAATCATAGCGATACTCCAACATGATCATGAAGTTCATGACTCGAAATCGCCAAAAGATATAAAGGTATTTTTTAAAGGTTGTTAACACTAGTGTCATTATAGTCAAAAATGTCTATCTTGAAATGGTTGTTCATAAATGTAGCCGGTTGACAAAAATTTGATCGAATCAGTTATACTACTTTCACTTATGAAAGCAGTTCATTTTTCAAAAAAGGACACTCACTTAGTTGATTTAGAAACAAAAAAAATTTTGAAGTATCCTACTCCAACATCACAATTTGATGTAGGAAAGATGATTGTTCATGGAAGACATCCTGAGAAGGATGACGAGTTTTTACTAGAACACGAGTGTAGTTTTGTGATGTATATTCTGAAAGGTAAAGGTCGAGTGTATGCCGGTAAACAACACTTTTCAGTAGTGGCTGAAGATGTGGTGTTTGTTCCGAAAGACACACCTTTTGCTGTAGATGGAGATTTTGAGTATGTGACGTTCAGTATACCGGCATTTTTTCTTGAACAATCAGAAATCGTAAAAGTTGATCAACGACTGTCAAAGTAGTAAGTCTTTACTTTGTTTTCTATCCTCCACTAGACGCATATCGGTACATTGCTCGCTTCCACAAAAAAGAGACTGAAGATAATAAAAATAGTGTGCTCACACCAATGACAGAAGCATCACTTAGCTTAAAAACATATCTTCCTTGTAAAATGCTGATTGGTATTGAGTACATGTATTGAAAGGGGAGCTTCACGGTAATTTCCTTTAGCCATGGTGGTAAAAACTCCAGTGGAATCATTGAACCACTGAGCAATGTAATCACGATCCATTTGAAATGTTCCAGACCTTGAGAACCTTCAAACCAAAAACCAAGTAAGACAATAATCAGTCCAATGCACAGTTCAACGATGTAGGCAAAACCGAGTAACAGCAGGAAGAAAAAAAGCGAACCAAGTTGAATGGTGGGAAGTGTCACTGGGACTGAAAGTTGAGTAAAGCTAAAAAAAGCAAAGTAGATAGGTAAAAAAATAAGCAGAGAAAACATTCGCTTTGCCATGTCAGTAATGACGATTTCTTTGAGGTACGAAAACGGTCTGAGTAAGTAGCCGTCAATTTTGCCATTTTTTATTTCCTCGATCCGCCAACCCTCGAAGTGAGTTGAGCTCACTGTTTGGATTAAAGCGACGATAAAGTAATACAACACGATATCAGAAATAGAGTAGGAATGAATTTGACTGGTACCCTGATAAATGGTGCGCATCACGATAAACAACACTGCGAATGGGATGAGATCAAGTATGATCCACAACAATAACTCAGCCCGAAACTGAAGCTGTTGCAGAAATTTGAACTTAAAAAATGCAAGATACCGTTTCACGCGTACTATTGTAGCGCTTTACCACACCATTTTCTTGAGTGGTTTCCCAACTCTGAAGTTTACAACGCGATGCTTTTTGACTGTTTGACGCTTTGATTCGTTCCCAAATGGGACAACCTCTTTATCTTTTACTTGACTCAAGTAAAATGTGCCAAAACCACTGATGACTACTTTGTTTCCTTTTGCGAGACTGCGGTTGACTTCATCAAATAAAGTTTCAATAGAGTCAGAAGCGGCCTTTTTAGTAAGGTTTGCCCTCTTGGCAACGATCTTGATAAGATCAGACTTCGTCATAGCTACCTTTCTCAATGGGTATCCGGACAAATTGGCTATTTAACCGGATAATTGGCAGTTTTTTTAGATTAGTATTACTTTAACGAGTTAGTAGATGGAATGCAAGAGGGGATAATACAAGTGGATAGTGGATAGTGGATAGTGGATAGCGGATAGCGGTTGGTTGTCTGTTGTCAGTTGTTGGTAGTTAGGTGCCAGGTGTTAGGTTTTGGGCTCAAACACGTTGGTTATCCATTCAGCCCTGGGAGGTTGGGACTTAAAGTCAGATTAAACAATCGAAAGCTTTCTCACCTTTTGTTATTCTTGTCGATGTGATGGATCTGATTCGAACTAGGTGGAAATGCACTTTACTTTCTCGAAAGCAAAAAAAATAAAAAGTCGTCATCCCCGCCTCGCCGGCGGGCAGGCCTGCCTGCCGGCGAGGCAGGCCGAATTCGATTCGGGATCTAAAGTCAGAGTTACTGATCGAAAGCGTTGTTTGTCACTACTAGTCTTGGCGGAAGGTAACGTTAGGGCGAAAACGAAACCATTGCTAAATTCTTTAGAAGATTACGTCAAAATGGTGCGTTTTTCGTTAATCGATAAAAATTGCTCATTCTGAAGCTAATACGGAGTTTTGGGTTGGGTAATATTGGGGGCTTGGCCGTAAATGGCTTCAATGCTCGTTCCAGGAGGGAGATTATTAATGGGAATATTGAGTGCGAATGCTAGACTTTGGGCGATGGCAATACTGGTTCTAAGGGCCGTAAAACGGCCAGGGCCCGTTGCAACTTGAATAGCTGTAAGTTCTGACAAAGAAACCTTTTGTTCATCCAAAAATGTTTGAATTTCTAACAAAACGTCTTGGTCTCGAGGAGATGTATAGGAAATTTCTTTGGTATGAGTATCTAATGAAAGCTTAATGAGTTGGTGGGTGGTATTATCGATGCTCAGTTTCATACTAATTGTTTTTTGTGCGGATTGATAGCGTTCTTTTGTCATTGATTAGGGAAAACTGCAGATCTAAAGAGTCTAAGGGTAAGTAGGATTTAGCCATCTCAGGCCATTCAATGATCGTATAGTCTGCTTGTTCAAGCAGTTCTTCGATGCCAATTGCAGCGAGTTCTTGTGGTGTTTTGATGCGATAGAGATCAAGATGGTAGATCAATTGATTCGTCTTTGTTGTGTACTCATTGACAATCGTAAAAGTTGGAGAAGTTACGGATTCACTTACTCCAAGAGCCTGCAACAAGAATTGGGTAAAAGTGGTTTTACCGGCACCGAGTTCACCACTCAGTGCTAAAACAGATGGTCTTTGCAACTCAGTTGCGAATTGTTTTGCAACTGTCTTAAGTTGTGACAGTTTTGTGATATCGTATTGAACAAAATCAGACATACTTATTGAGTGTTAACCAGGCAATAGCCATGCCCAAGGTATCAAAGAGCACATCTTTTGTAGTGGGCGTTCTACCTGGAACAAAAGACTGGTGAAATTCATCGCTGATTGCCAAGACGAATGCCACGCAAAAGGCGAGTATTGTTAGTTTCAGTGGGTGTTTAATATCAAATTGAATCGATTTATATATCAACCAAAATAAGATGAAATAGACGAACATGTGGGAGAGCTTCTTGAACGCAAAATCCCAGAGAAACGAATCGGGACTGGGTAACACCGGTTGGGCAGAGAGATAGAAGATAAAGCTTTCCCAGAGAGCAGCGGCAATGTAATACTGAGTTCTAGTTTTGTGAGTAAAGCGTAGCGGCAGTGAGATCATGGGCAAAATTTGTGATGTGTTGTCTAGATTAGAGAGGTTTGATTATACCATTTCTGAGCCAAGAGCGCAGCAATACTGATGTAACAAACTCCAGCTGTGAGGAATGCTGTGCGTTTATTGAGCCAAGGGAAAGTGGTTGTATGTGTTGAGTATGCTGCGAGTACTATGCCGGGTGGTGATGGTGCTTGGGTGATTGCAGACTCAAAGGGGATAGCACTAATGCTCGCAATAGGGATTGGTGATATCTGAAGTGTGGCGGTGAACTCGGTGGGAGTGAGAGTCATTTGCTCTACTGGGGATTTTGGAGTGGTGGTAGGGGGAATTGACAGCGTTGTGGGTATTACTGCAGGAGAAGAGGTGGGGAGTGGTTGCCAAATATTCTGAGCGTTTGCAGTTGGTCTTTGGGATATTTGCCAGTCGTTTTCAAACTTGATGAAACTCATATTGCTCGAGCAAGTCGTGTAGCTCATCTGGTCGACTAGTTCGTTTTGATCTGAAAAAAGTCGAACAGAGTCGCCAGTATTATTTAAAACTGCCGATGACAGTGAAATTAGGAAATAGGAATTGGCGTTGATAGTGCCTGAAAGATCAGTATTGTGAGTATCTGTAACATCTCGAAGAGACCACTTGTCAAGCGAAATTACTGTATCAGCATTGTTATACAACTCTACCCACTCGGGTTGATTTTCACTTGGGCAGGCCATCACTTCCGAGAGCGTCACAGCAGTTTTTGATGGTGTCTGGGTATGTTGTGGAGTGATTGTTGTTGGTGCAGGCGTAGCAGAAAGTGGAGGTGTCGGTGTTGAGAGTGGGGTGATTGGTGTTGCAGTTGGGGATGGCGGTAGTAATGGAGGAACGAAAATAATTGATGGTGTTTGATCTGACCAAGTAAGGGTCCCACCAGAGGTGTATCGTCCAATTTTAAACAGGTATTGAGCATTATCATGGAAAAACTCAGATTGAGGGTCAAGTTTAAACCGAATGGTTGACGTTCCCTCACCAGTAACCAAAAAGTATTGATCAAACGTTTTAGAGTCATTATGCCACTGACCTTGGTTGTTTTGAGTAAATCCGAAGTAATTGCTCGTTTCCAACTCGTAAAAAACTCCGCGAATAAAGTACTTTGAGTCTTGTTGTGTTCCTGCGAGCGCTACTTCAAGAGTAAACTCCTCGTTTGCAGTTATCTGGGTTGGTGGCGAAGTATATGATAACTCGATCTTAGCCTTGACTTGACCAACACAGAAGCGGTGCACTATTGTTAGCAGACAAATAATGATCAGAAATTGTCCCAAGTGTCTCATACCCTCAAATCATAAAACTACATTCTGACAAGAACATGACATGAACCTGAGGAATTTGAAGTGAAACGTTAATAGTTGACGTGCAAGTAATAGGTACTGATTGTCGGATTGTCTTTATGAATGACACGAACATATTGAAGTGTGTTTCCACCACACTTAATCCCTCCTCTGAAAAGCACTCCGTCACGAACGGCTTTTACTGAATTATCACCACTAGTTTTACTGACCATATCAATTCCGGTGTGAGGGGCTCCTCCATAGGCTCTACGAACACGAGCGTAATAGGTCATGCCATATCCCTGGTTTACTCGAGCAGGATTATTTACTGGCCAGGACCAATCGCCAGAGAAGCCAAATGCAGCGTCAGGTGAGTTGTTCCAAGCGATATCTGCACTTGAGAGAAAACTGGAAGGGTTTTGATGTGTGCCATCTTTGACCACCTCAAAATGCAGGTGTGTCCCAGTCGAACACGGTGACGATCCTGAAATAATCGAAGCGATCGACTCTCCTTGGTTCACATCTCTCACTTTTGATTCACTTCCTTTTCCTGCAATAATTCCTTGGATAGCTTCTAACTCGGCTAAAGTTTTTTGGAGTTCAGCTTGATACTTGGTTTCATTATTTTGAGTCTCGGTCAATAGCTGTTGTTGACCGGCACGTTCTATTGAAAGCTGACGTTGCTGTGTAGCCAGTTGCTTTTTCTTTTGTTCAACCTCGAGTTGTTTTTCTTCTTTTATCTTCTTTTGTTGATCAAAAATATCCTTTTGATTCTCAGCCTGTTTCATGATGGTTCGCGTTTTTTGCTGAACAATTTTGGTGTATTTTGTCTGGGTGTAGTAGTCTGATAAATTATGAGTCAAGATCAAAATCTTGAGCGGGTTGGCTTGTTCTTGTTTGTATTGATCAGTTACTCGGTCAAGTAAAACATCGGATAAAACGTCAAGCGATTGTTCAAGTCCGCCAATACGGGTGCCAAGTTCGTTGACTTCACGTTCCAGTACTGCCAGCTCGGCCTGTGTTTTATCAATTTCAGCTTGAGAAAGATTAATTTTTGTATTGATGTAGGCAATTGTCGAAGAGAGAGAAACTTTTTGACCTTGAATCTCACTGAGTTTTTGTTGAAGCTCGTGAATCTTTTGCTGCTTACTGGCAATATCATCTGGTTGTCCAGAGTTCTGGGTGTCATCTGCACTGACGGAAACGGTCGTTTTTGGTCCAACAAAGTAAATGACTGCACTGAGGATAATTACCAGTCCTATTTGTCTCAATTTCCCAGAGAAAAGACGATATATGAGTGCCATGAGTGCTGTTCTTTGATGTTGTTAGTCTAGGAATCGACGACTTGCAAGCAAGCTTGAAAAGGAGCCCAGTACCACACCCACCAAGGCGCCGGCTCCCAACAAGGTTACCATAAACATTGGGGATACCGGAAGCAGTGGAATATCACCAAGAAAGTTGAGTAACCAAGGAGTCAGATATAAAACTGTGGTGTACATTGCCAGCCACCCCAAAAATGTGCCTAACAATCCATATAGTGCACCTTCAAGCAACATGGGAGTATGGATATACCAACGAGAAGCACCGAGCAACTGCATGGTGCGAATGGCGTGTCGCTTTGCTGCAACTTTCATACTCATGATTACCGTTATTTGGATCACTGAAGTGATCCCCATAATCGTGAGTAAAATAACGCCACTGGTCCGCAGGTTTTTAGTCCAACTTGCGAGCGTGTTGGTAACATCTTTTTGAAAGACAACCTCATCAATACCAGGAAGTTCCTTGAGTGTTTGCTCAATCTCTGGTAGAAACTGAATTTCTTTTGTCGAGACTTCTAAGCTGGCAGGCAAAATGTCTGCAGAAACCAGTTGAAGCAGTAGAGGGTCATCTTTATTGCTTTCAGAGTATGAGTTGAGCGCATCTTGTTTGGTAATTCGTTTCACTGATTTTACTAAATCTGATTGCTCGAGTTGTTTTTGGAAAGTAGCGACTTCTTCATCTGTAACGCTGGGTTTGAAAAAAGCACTAATTTGTGGCTGGGTTTCGAAGTAGCGCAGGATAAACTCACTACCAATCATCATCACCACAAACAAATACGCTAAAAAAAATGTTTGGGTTAAGGTCAGAACGGCGGCAATACTTTGGTACGGGGATCGACGAATATTGCGGATGGTGTCAGAGAAGTGTTGTAACATAATTGTTTTTTTGCTGTTGTTATGTGGTTTTTACTTCGGCTGTGTTTGAGTTGGTTGTTGGTGGTTCGACGCTGGCAGATTCAGAAATTAAAGAGACAGCTGCGGTTTTGTCAACTGTTTTTGTTTTTTCCTGTTTAGCTGTGCTTGTTGTAATAGAGAGCTTGCCATTTTTTAAGCTCATCACCCTGTGTGGATGGTCCGAAAAATCAAAATCTTCATGAGTGGACATTAGTACTGTGGTCCCCAGTGAGTTAATTTTTTTTAAAATTTGGACAATATGATTACCGGTCTCTTTATCAAGATTTCCAGTGGGTTCATCTGCAAACAACACTTCAGGGCCATTTGCTAAAGCTCTGGCGATACTGACCCGTTGAATTTCCCCCCCTGAGAGTTGAATTGGAAAAAGCTCACCTTTATCGGAAAGTTGAACGAGTTGTAACAAATCATTAATACGGGATTGAATTTCTGTTTTTTCTTTTCCGACTATCTCTAGAGCCAGTGCAATGTTTTCGGCGACGGTGAGCTCAGGAAGCAATTTATAATCTTGGTAGACAACGCCAATGTGACGACGATGCAAATGGATTTTGGACTTTTTGATGTTTGCGAGATCTTCATTATTAAAGGTGATCGTTCCAGAAGTAGGTGTGATTTCTTTAATCAGTAGCCGGGCTAAAGTCGTTTTGCCCGCCCCAGATTTTCCGGCAATAACCACAAACTCTCCACTTTCAATTGAAAAACTCACGTCGTCCAACGCTATTTTGTCGGTTATATAGCTCATGGTGACGTGATCAAAAACGATTATTGACACAACAGTTTTCCTTTAATTTTGTCAAACTGACGCTAATAACTTGAGAGTACAGTTTACCAGTATAGTTGGTCATGTGGGTAGAGTGAAAGTGGGAATAGTAGTTTGTTGTTGATTTTCAGTTGTGAGTTGTTACAGATCTGGTCTACACGTCCTGAGTGGGTGGTTTACTGGGAATACAATGAGCTTTTGGGAAGTGCAACAACAACTTAATAACGTAACAACTTAACAACTCTTTTTTCCCTTGATTGTCTCTGATGAAGCAAAATCGAAAAATGAGTAACTCGCCCTACTGCGTTTTTTTGCTCAGCTTACTTTTTATTCCCCGCTTTTGGAGTGGCAGTGGGCTTTGGTTCTGGTGTGGCAGTTGGTTTGTCTTCCTCTGGAATTTCAGCATTCAATTCAAGCACTTTTACACGACCGACATCCATGAACCACCCTGCTTTTTTGGCTGAGTTTGTTTCGCCCCAAACTTTGACTTTTGCCCCAACAAACTTGTCTAAGTCGGTCACCGATGAAGTCAAGTAAACGGTTTGAGAAATTCCACCTGGTCGAAATAATTTATGAGTTCCTTCCCCGTCAAATCCTCCAGCTTGCAAGACTCCTTCTGCACTGTCCTTGAAAGTTTCTTCATTGGGACTGCCATACACATCACCGACTTTGATGGAACTTGTGGGAACTTGTGCTTTAATGTTGCCACTTTCAGTTGGTCCGGTAAGACTTGTTGTAGATTGTTGTGCGTTGAGTTTATGTAAACCTATGCCAGTTCCAATACCAGAAACAATAGCAACAAGAAGAATAACTGCAATAACAGGAGTTTTTGGTTTCATATCAGCGTTACTTTTAGTAGATTTTTTAGTATCGACTGAGAGCGAATCTGGTGATGATTGCATCTCTACAGTGTCGAGTTGTGTGTCGTGAGTGGCAAGAGATTGCATGATCCATTCATTATAATTGAGTGGGGGGAGAATGGAAGAGGGAGCTGTGGATGATAGATGATGGATGATAGATTATGGATTGTGCTAGTCCAAGACTGGTAGCCTTAGGAGGAGAGTGTGGAATGTGGATTATGGATTGTGGATGATGGATTATTGATTTTTTGCACTTGACTTGAGAAAGTGAAGCAATTGAAATCGATCCTTGTAGCTTTGCTACAGCTGTTTTACTTCAGCTAATAAAAACTCATCAAGGTCGCCGTCTAGCACACCTGCGGTATCAGATGTTTGTATTTCTGTCCGAGTGTCTTTAACCAGTTGATAGGGGTGAAGCACGTAATTGCGAATTTGATTGCCCCAACTGGCCATGACGTGTACGCCTTTTTCCGATTGAATCTCTTGTTTGCGTTTTTTATCTTCGAGCTCGGCCAGTTTTGCTTTCATCATCTGAGTGGCTTTTTTGATGTTGGCAAACTGAGTGCGTTCGGTACGAACATCAACTCGAATTCCTGTCGGAATATGGGTGAGCTCAACAGCGGTGTTTACTTTGTTTACGTTTTGTCCTCCTGCGCCACCTGCTCGGCTAAAGTTCCACTCTATCTCTGATTCTTTTAATTCGATCGATGTGTCGTCTTCTTCAATAAATGGCAGCACTTCTACGCCACAAAATGACGTTTGACGTAAACTATCTGCATTGAATGGACTGAGTCGAACGAGTCGATGAGTTCCTTGTTCGTGTTTTAAGTAGCCGTATGCATACGCGCCTTGAACCAAAAAACTGACCGATTTAATTCCGGCTTCTTCACCCTTTGACTCACTTAAAATTTGGTACTTCCATTGTTTACGTTCAAACAGGCGCATATACATGCGCTCAACCATGCTGGCCCAGTCCATCGCTTCAGTGCCACCTTGTCCGGCATGAATGGAAAGCAAAGCTGGGTAGGAGTCGTACTTGCCATTAAGGAATTGTTGAAGTTCGAGTGTTTTACTGCTTTTTTGCAGTTTTTTGAGTTGACGATGGACTTCATGTTCTGTCTCAACATCTTCAGATTCGAGACTCAACTCAACGATTGCCTCTAGATCTGCAATATCAGTATTCACCGTTTGAATTTGATCAATCTGGGTTTTGAGTTGTCCCAGTTGTTGCATGATCGATTTCGCTTCTGGTTTTTGCCAAAAATCAGCAATGAGTGTGTGTTGTTCAAGTTCAGAGAGTTGTTTGGATTTGCTCGCAATACCAGTTTCTGCAACTAAATCTTTAGCCTCTTTGAGGATGGCTTCAATAGTTGAAAGTACTTGTTGGTTAATCATAAGTGTGTACTTGAGAAACTGATTAGACTTGTCGCGAAATAAGCTTTACTGTCAATTTCGCATATATTTGCGTAACTTTTGGTCTTTTCTGATGCCGATACCCCGATGTACTTCGGGGTTGAGAAAGAAGAAAAGACTAAAATTGCCAAATAGATGTGAAAGTGCGGTGAATGTTATTTCGCGACAAGTCTATTATATCAGTTTTCCTCTGGTTGTGCTGTTGGGGAAACCGAAGCAGAGGTGGAAGCATGCTGTGTTTCGTACTGCTGAACTACAACTTTACAGTATTGATATTGTGTAAACTCGAGGGCTTTTTGATGAAGTGGTTTTCCAGAGGTGTCTTCTTGAAAAAGTGATCTGGTTTCTGTTGTAATTCCCATGATGGCAGGTTTTGCCTGATCACTTTTTTTTAGTGTGGACTGTGCTGAAGCAAGAGTCGTCTCAATTGCTGATTTGAGTTGCGGTGCATACGTTTTTGCAGGTTCTGGTAAGTATTCAGGGTGGTAGTACCCCAGATAGATCCCTGCGCCAAACAGAGATAACACGATGCCAATAAAAACAAGTCGTATCATGCTTTTTAGTATAGCAAAAATACAAGATCTTCGTTAGTGAACAGGGTTTTATTCGGAGCGTAGTGCCTCAATGGGGCTGAGTTTACTGGCTTTGCGAGCTGGCGCTACACCGAAAATAATTCCAACAGCTGCCGAAACACCAAAAGCGAGTAGTACCGCAGACAGTGTGACTTGAGCTGGAAA
The DNA here is from genome assembly GCA_964583795.1 of uncultured Pseudomonadales bacterium. Taxonomy (GTDB): domain Bacteria; phylum Patescibacteriota; class Microgenomatia; order UBA1400; family PJMF01; genus JBDTME01. The sequence continues at coordinate 35,673 of CAZOWX010000017.1, forward strand.
AAATTGTTGTATCGCCAATGAGCCAAGATAGGCAATGATAACACCGATGGTTCCACCAAAGACAGATAAGGTAGCAGCTTCGATTAAAAATTGAGTCAAAATTTGATTGGGAGTAGCTCCAAGCGCTTTGCGCAATCCAATTTCTCGTGTTCTTTCAGTCACAGTGACTAACATAATATTCATAATGCCAATTCCTCCAACCACGAGCGAGATGGCAGCGATACCACCCAAACCGATGGTCAATACATTCAAAACAGAGTTAATCGTTTCCAGAATTTGAGTTTGTTCAAAGACAGAAAAATCATCTTTGGTGAGGCCATATTTGTCTTGAAGTAACTGTTTTACTTCATCAACCAGCGGTTTCACAACCTCTTTATTTTTTGCTTGAATAGCGATTTCGTTTAATGTGTCATTGTCAAACAACTTCGTTGCGGTACCAAAAGGTAGGTAGCCGTAGCTGTCAAAGCTGGGGCCGCCAAAACCACCGCCACCTTTTTTTTCAAGTACTCCAGTGACTTGAAACGAAACTCCGCCAATTTTGACGGATTTCCCGACAGGATCAACGCTGCCAAAAAGTTCTGTAGCCAACTCATCACCCAAGACAATAACTCGTTTTTCAGACTCCACATCGGGTTTGGTGAACCAACTGCCTTTTGCGGTTTCGCTATTGAGTACGATGGCAATTTGTTCTGTTGTACCGATAAATGTTGATTTTTTTTCTGTTGATTGATACTGAATCCTGCCTGAAAATAGTGACATTGGTGCAATGGAATCTACTTGAGTACGAAACTGACGTTTTATTTCATCAATCATTCGCAATTTTAGCGTTTTTTTTGTTCGCTCGGCAATTGCGTCCTGAGCGCCGCCAAAGCTGCCATTTTCGCCGAAAGGATTGCCTGGAACGACGTAAATCACGTTTGAGCCAAAGCTGGCAAACTGATCTTCGATATACTTTTGTAAACCGGTTCCAATTGAGGTGAGTAACACCACAGAACCAACACCGATGATGATGCCAAGCATGGTGAGCAAGGCGCGACCTTTGTTGCGAAAAATCGATGCGATGGCGATTTTGGTAGTGTCAGCGAGAGTCATGCGTAAATATCAAGTAGTATGTATTGTCGATATTACAGTTTGCCTTTTTTGCTGCGTTTTTTGAGTTTTCGCTCAATTTCTTTGCGGTCTTCGGGGTTGAGCTGTACTTCTCTTTTCTCATTCCAGCCAAACTTATCGTCGTAACAAATTTCCCCATCTTTGAAAAAAACCAGACGTTTTGCAATTGCTGCTACGTCATCTTCGTGCGTGACCATGATAATCGTGCGTCCTTCGTCATTGAGGTCTTTGAGTATGCGCTCAATATCTTTTCCGCTTTGGGAGTCAAGGTTTCCCGTCGGTTCATCAGCAAAAATCACGACTGGGTTATTGATCAGAGCTCGGGCGATGGCCACGCGTTGTTGCTGGCCGCCTGAAAGTTGGGATGGAGTGTTGTGCAGTCTTTCACCGAGGCCGACTCTTTCAAGTAACTCTTTGGCGCGCTGATGACGTTGTGATGGACTAACTTTGGCATATAAAAGAGGTAGCTCGACATTATCAAGTGCACTCGTTCGCGGGAGTAGATTAAACTGTTGAAACACAAAGCCGATTTCTTGATTGCGAAGCCGGGCTTGTTCGACTTCATTGTACTGGCCTACTGGTTTTCCTTTGAGAAAAATTTGGCCATCACTGACCGTGCTGAGCATGCTAGCTACTTGAAGGAATGTTGATTTTCCAGAACCTGATGGTCCCATGATGGCTACAAACTCGCCTTGATCAATTTCTATTGAAACCTGGCGCAGAGCGTGGATTTCAACTTCGCCAACGGTATAGATTTTGGAAACATTTTTGAGTTGTAGGAGCATAATAAAGAGCCGTGATTACTCAGGTAAAACGACTTCGTCAGTCTCGCTTAAACCTTCAAGAACTTCGACCTGATCGTCTGTTTCAATCCCTGTTTTGATTAAGTGATCTTCTGTTTGATTTTCGCCAATTTTCACTTTAACGTATGTTTCTCCCTCTTTAAGAATAGTTGCATCCAAAGGAACAGCAAGCACATTCTCTTTTGTCTCGAGCGTTACAGTAGCATCACCATTCATACCCAGTCGAAATCGATTGAGATCAGCGGGGGAGATTGGAAGATGAACTAGGTAGACTGTACTTGTCGAGGTTTGTGAGCTTTTGTAGGCGATGAATTGGACGTTCGAATAGACTTTATCATCAGGGTAGGCGTCAAGCACGATCGATGCGGCTTGACCTTTTCTGACTTGAGCGATATCCAGTTCATCAATTTGGGCTTCAAAATATAAGCTATTGGGGTCAACCAGCTCAAACGTATCGGTAGCGCTAAGTGTTACTCCTGTTACCTTGGTTGGACTTGATACCAGCACTCCATCAAATGGGGCACTCAGTACGCTGTTGGTAATCGCGATGCTGGTGAGCTGCACATCGATGACGGTGTTGGTGAGATCATATTGGTTTTTTTGATTGGTTTCGAGCTCTGTTTCAGGTAGTGCTCGATCTTTTGAGTTGTCCAACACTCTGTCCCAGTCAATGCGTTCCTTTGAGTACAGGTTGAGTGATTTTTCTAAATTTTTTTGTAAGGTTCTCTGGTCAATTGTGGCAATGGTTTTACCTTTGGTGACCCAATCACCTTCCTGAGCTCCCAGGTAGGTAACTTTCCCCCCTGCGGCAAAACGAATCAGGGCATTTTTTTCGGCTTTAATGTTACCAGAGACAACGAGTGTTTTTACCAATCGAGTGCGCTCGGGTTTAATGAAGGTATACTGGGGAATTTTGGGCCGTGACTTTTGATAGGCAAAATAGCCAACACCACCAGCAACGATGAATAGCAGTAGCAGCAACTTCCAGCGTTTCTTGAAGTTTGAGATGAGTCTGAGTTTCATAAAAACAGAGCACAACAAAATAATTGTGCAATAAGCCAAATCCATGATACAGCGATACTCTGTACTGAGAAAGAGGAATTTGAGTTACTTGAGTGGTTTAATCTCAAAAGGAGTTCCGCCAGCAGGGTACCCAAATCGTACTGCAGCGGTTTTTTCACTCAAGTGGTGGACGCGTAAAAACAGCTCGATAAATGGATCTTCTTGACCAGAAGAGCCCGCGTTAATTGCTAGCACACCGCGGTCAACTTGAAAGCCACCAATCGACATGATGCCGACCATATTTACGTCATTGAGAATGACTTGGACTTTGTCACCTGGGTTAAAGTTGGCGATGTGCGATTTTCGCATAGTGGTTTTGATATTGCCAAAGCCATCGGTCCAGGCGACTAAGTTTGAGGGAATGTCAGGGATGGCATTGATGTCAAGATCGGTGGTCAAAATAGATCGATCGCCATTGACCAGTCGTGCAACTCTCTCAGGGAAGAAATCGCGAGAGCGAAACTGTGAGCCACTATTTGGGCAGTCAATATCTTTGAACTCCACAATATGTTTTTTCAAAAAGCCAAAAGCGAACTCACTGTTCACATTGACTACCTCGGCGCCGTTGTCGAGCTTGGCGTATTTGATGCCTTCGCCGACGTTGTCCTTTTGTGCGGCATTTTTATCGCGGCGAGGAGCGGCGTTGCCATAGATCATCATGCCCGGTTTCCCTTGAGATAACGCGTATTGAGCCACCACGAAGCCACAGGCCATGGTATCGAGTCCTGGAACGGAAGTGGGGTGAATAAAAATATCATTTGGGTTATCGAGGTGACGATGCAGTTGTTGAATAATTTCGCCAAACTCCAGTCCTGACGGAGCATAATCAACAACCATGTGAAGTAGACGAGTAGACATACTAGACCTCAGGGAAAATAGCTTTTATCAAATCAGATTATATTTTATCAATCAAGTGAGTCGACTTCAAGGCTTATACTAGGTGTTAGGCTTTCTCCAGCCAGTACTTTTTCCTGGAACATGCCAATCGTGATTGAGAGCTGTTATGTTCACTTGATCTAATTCCCCCTCATGAGCAGAGTATATTCTCGATGCTGACGTAAAGATTAATGTCTTCTGATCAGGGTTAACCGTAATACTTGTTATTTGGTCAAAAGATTTGTTCGGTGAATTAACACCTGTGTGCTCTAATCTTGCAGCCCCATTTCTATGAATTCTTAATAAGATGTTAGTTCCATTATTAATCGCTGTAGCCAAAACTCCTTCTTGATCGCGAACAACCGTTGTCTCAACTGAAAACATACTACCAGTTGTAAGTGCATTTGCCATTGCTGATAACAGTACCCGCAAATCATCGTCACTCAAGGTAATCAGGTTTTCAGCTGAATAAGCTACCGGATATTTTGACATGAAGAGTATTATAGCACCAGTGTCAAGAGTGTATTTTGACCCGTAGTCAATTAGCAACTGCAACCCCTTGGTCCCTTTTTGAGTAGTTTTTG